>NZ_JAVLSB010000045.1:0-197591 GCF_031583775.1 Pseudomonas rhizozeae | reverse complement strand
ATGCCGAGCCTTAGCGAGGCACCGAATGGAGGGGATGAAAGCCTTTGGTTACTTTGGGCTTTTCAAAGTGACCCGCTGTAAGAGCGGAACCAATGGAGGCCATCACCTAAGGAATGGATATGTACACCTGCCAAATCTCTAGTGCCTGAACAGAAGTCATCGCTGGCAAGCCAAGCTCCCACAGAGTCCATGATGTTTTCGAGAAACGTGCCAGCAGGCTTGGCGCCTTCGTCGGAACGCCCCCCGGAGCAAACATTTGAGTTCCTGAGGTTTAACGCCCACCACCAAGATCAATAAAAGTCCCAGTGGCATAAGAAGCCTTGTCCGACAGCAACCAGACAATCGCTTCCGCCACCTCTTCCGGCCGACCACCTCGGGCCATGGGGATGCCGGATTCGAGTTTACTGACCCGGTCAGGATCGCCACTCAGGGCGTGGAAAGCGGTGTAGATGTAGCCGGGGCGTACCGCGTTGACACGAATGCCTTCTCCGGCAACTTCCTTGGACAGGCCAATGGTGAAGGAATCCAGCGCGCCTTTGGACGCGGCGTAGTCAACGTATTCACCCGGCGAACCCAGGCGCGCGGCCACCGAGGAGACATTGACGATGCTGCCGCCCTGCCCGCCATGTTTGGGCGACATGCGCAGCAGCGCGTGCTTGGCGCAGAGGATCGGCGCCAGCACGTTGGTCTTGAGCAATTTGAGAATACGAAATTCGGACATCTCGTCGACCCGCGACTTGTGCCCGACCGTGCCGGCGTTATTGACCAGCGCGGTGACCCGACCCAGCTCGCTGTCGACCCGGTGGAACAGGCTGATCACTTCATCTTCGATGCTGACATCGGCGCGCACTGCGATCGCCTGAGCACCCAAGGCCCGGACTTGCTCCAGCACGGCCTGCGCCGCCTGTTCGTCCGATTGGTAATTGATGCAGATTCGATAGCCCTGTGCAGCGGCCAACAAGGCAGTGGCGGCGCCAATGCCGCGGCTGCCACCGGTGATGACGACAACTTTGTCCATACTGGTTTTCCCCAATCCACGCTGTGCAATCGCGCTCAAGAATAACCGCCCATGACAGGATTTGCATGAGCTCTATCTGTTGTGTCGAGGCCGCTCGCTCCCGCTGTTGTAGCGAGGAAGGTTGCTCCCGCTGGCCTGCGCAGCAGCCCCATTCAATCGACCACAGACTGTTCCGCCAAACGAATATCCCGCAAAAACCGCTCCGCCGGCAGCGGATGCCCCAGCAAATAACCCTGCAGCGAGTCACAGCCAAGTTTGGTCAGGAAGGTTTGCTGAACGTCGGTTTCCACCCCTTCGGCGACAATCCGCAAGCCCAAGGCCTGACCGAGAGCAACAATCGCCGAGACAATCGCCGCGTCATCGCTGTCATGTTCCAGGTCACGGACAAAGCCACGGTCAATTTTCAACTCGTTGGCCGGCAAACGCTTGAGGTACATCAAGCTCGAGTAACCGGTGCCGAAGTCGTCGATCGACAGGTCGACGCCCATTTCCGAGAGTTTTTGCAACACCGTCATGCTGGCGTCGGCGTCGCTCATGGCGGTGGTTTCGGTGATTTCCAGGGTCAGGCTGTTGGCCGGCAAATGGTGGGTCGCCAAGGCCTTCGCCACGCTCTCCACCAAGCCGGCGTGACAAAACTGCAACGCCGAGAGGTTTACGGCGATGCGCCACTCGGTGTAGCCGAGCACGTACCACTCGCGCATCTGTCGGCACGCCTCGTTCAGCACCCAGTCGCCGATCGGGATGATTAGCCCGGTTTTTTCCGCCAGGTCGATGAATTTGTCCGGCAACAACAGGCCCTGAGTTGGATGCTCCCAGCGCAGCAACGCCTCGGCACCGACCGGGCGGCCGTTGCTGGCGTCGAATTTCGGTTGGTAATAGAGGCTGAACTGTTGCTCCACCAGTGCCGTGCGCAAGTCTTGTAGCAGTAGTAACTGCTTGCGGGCATTGCTGTTCATCGAGGCGTCGAAAAAGCTGTAACCGTTTTTGCCCGCGCCTTTGGCGTGGTACATGGCGGCGTCGGCGTTCATCAGCAGCTCATCGGCGGTCAGGCCGTTGCCGGGGAACAGCGCGATGCCCAGGCTGGCGGATATTTGCAATTCATGTTCAGCCACCCGGAACGACCGGCCGATCAACGCCACCTGCCGAGCGGCCACGCGCAAGGCATCGTCCGGTTCAGCGAGTTGCACCAGCAACACAAATTCATCGCCGCCGATCCGCGCCAGGGTGTCGGGGCTGCGTAAGTCTTCCCGCAACCGCAGCGCCACTTCGCGCAACAACTGATCGCCCATATGGTGCCCGAACGCATCGTTGACCGGTTTAAAGCCGTCCAGATCGATGAACATCAGCGCAAAACAGCCGCCCTGGTCCAGCACTACTGACATCGCTTGATCGATGCGATCAGCCAGCAACATGCGATTAGGCAGGCCGGTCAGGGTGTCGTGCAGCGCCAATTGGGTCAGTTCTCGGTTGGCTTGGGTGAGGGAGTCGGCAAGATCGGCGGTGCGCGCTTCGAGGCGCGCGTCGAGGATCGAGGTCAGCAAGGCAATGCTCAACACCGCCAGCGTGGTGATCAGCACCAGGCCATCGAGGCCGTTGCCATTCAAGCCATTGGCCGCCGCCCCGCAGAAACTGCCATCGGCAAAGCGCGCCGCCGCCATGCCGGTGTAGTGCATGCCAACAATGGCGAACCCCATGACCACCGCGGCGCCGGCGCGGAACAGCCCCACATACGGCGTGTGCCGGCGCAGGCGGAAAGCAATCCACAATGCGGCGGCCGAGGCACCCACCGCAATCAGCAAAGAGGCAACGAAGAGGCTCGGGTCGTAGTCGATGCCGGGCTGCATGCGCATGGCCGCCATGCCGGTGTAATGCATCGCGCTGATACCGGCACCCATGATCAGTGCGCCGATGCCCAATTGCCATGCGCCAAGTGTCGACTGGTTGACCAGCCACAGGGCAAAGCCGCAGGAGAGTACCGCGATCAACAAGGACAGCGCGGTGATCGAGATGTCGTAACCCAGATCGATCGGCAATTGGAATGCCAGCATGCCGATGAAGTGCATCGACCAGACCCCGACGCCCATGGCCAAGGCACCGCCCAATGTCCACAAATGCACGGCACGGCCCTGGGCGGTGGCGATCCGCCCGCTGAGGTCGAGGGCGGTATAGGAAGCGAGAATCGCCACACACAAGGAAATGAACACCAGCGTGGGGGAATAAGTACCGGTCAGCATGAAATCTCTCAAAACGACCCGCCGGCTCGCTTCCCTTCTCGGCGGGGTAAAAGACCGCGATTGTACTGATTCCAAAGGTTAACGCACTCACAAAGTGAGCAAAGCGCCATCAAGCCGATGAAACGCTAGTTTGACCTCAGAAACCCCGTCCCAGACGCCCCGTGTTTGTAGCGAGGGAGCTTGCTCCCGCTGGGCTGCGTAATAGACCCCAAATCTCAGTGACCGTGATTTCCATATGAGTGCTGCGCACTCAAGCGGGAGCAAGCTCCCTAGCCACAGGGGGTATGCGTAAGCTCCATTGCCAGGCGCATGGATCAGTCTTTGTCGACCACTTGGGTCTGCCCATCCCAACCGCCGCCCAGCGCCGCGATCAATTGCACGCTGGCGATCAGTCGGCTTTGCAGCAGGTTCAATACGCTGCGTTCATTGCTCAGTGCGGTAGCTTGCACCACCACCACATCGAGGTAGGCGATCAGGCCAGCCTTGTACTGGTTCTCGGTCAGGCGCAGGGATTGGCGCGCGGCGTCTAGGGCTTCCTGGCGCACGCCGGCTTCTTCTTCAAGCACCTTGAGCTGGACCAGATAGTTTTCCACTTCACGGAAACCGTCGAGCACGGTCTGCCGGTACTGCGCGACGGTCTGGTCGTACACTGCTTCAGTGCGTTCCAGTTCCGCCGAACGCTGGCCGCCATCGAAGATCGGCAGCGACAGCTGCGGCCCCACCGACCAGAAGCGGTTCGGCAGGCTGATCAAATCCTTTGACGTACTGCTGCTGTAGCCGCCGCTGAGGCTCAGGGTCAGGTCCGGGTAGTAGGCGGCGGTAGCCACGCCGATCTCGGCGTTGGCGGCAATCACCGAACGCTCGGCAGCGGCGATGTCCGGCCGGCGTTCGAGCAACTGCGATGGCAGGCCCACGGGAATTTCCGGCAGTGCCGGGATGTCCTGGGTCTCTGCGAGGTTGAACTGCGCTGGCGGCACCCCGGTCAGCACGGCGATGGCGTTCTCGAACTGCGCCCGCTGCCAGATCAAATCCACCAGATCGGCCTGGGTGGTTTTCAGCTGAGTCTGCGCCTGGGCCACCGCGTCACGCCCGGAAACCCCGGCGCGATACTGGTTTTCGGTCATGGTCAATGAGCGCTGATAGGCCGCGACCGTGGATTCGAGCAGGCGCTTCTGCTGGTCGATTACCCGCAATTGCAGGTAGTTCTGCACCAGTTCCGACTGCTGGCTCAGGCGCATGGCGGCCAGGTCGGCGAAACTCGCTTCGGCGCTGGCCTTGTCCGCTTCCAGGCCGCGACGCAACTTGCCCCAGACATCCGCCTCCCAGCTCACGCCCAACTCGGTGCTGTAAGTGTCACGGATGCCGCTCGACGAACTGCTCAGGCTCGAACTGCTGCTGCCGGTGCCCTGGCTGGAGCGAGTCTTGCCGGCGCTGAGGTCAATGGTCGGGTAGAACGCCGATCGCGCACTGCGCACCAGGGCTTGGGCCTGACGGTACTGGGCTTCGGATTGCGCCACGGTCTGGTTCGAGGTGTTGAGCTTGTCGATCAAACTGTTGAGCTGCTGATCGCCGTACAGCTCCCACCAGGCGCCACGGGCCAGGGAATCGCTCGGCGTTGCCTGGCGCCAGCCCTTGGCTTCCTTGTACTCGATGGGCGCGGCGGTTTCCGGGCGCTGATAGTCCGGGCCGACGGCGCAGGCACTGAGCATCACCGCGCACAGCGACAGACTCAGCAGGCGCGAACCACGGGCCGCCACCAGGGCAGTGGCAAGATTGAGAGGCGTACGGTCAGTCATAGCGGAGTTTCCAGGGCAGCATCAGTGCGCACGCCGCGCCAGCGGTTGAAACGATGGCGCGCCTTGTCGAGATAGAGGTAAACCACCGGGGTGGTGTAAAGGGTCAGCACCTGGCTGAAGACCAGGCCGCCGATAATGGTCAGGCCAAGCGGCTGGCGCATTTCCGCCCCTTCGGCGCCGCTGAGCAGCAACGGCAAGGCGCCGAGAATGGCCGCCAGGGTCGTCATCAAAATCGGCCGCAAGCGTTGCAAACACGCGCTGCGGATCGATTCGACGGGGCTCAGGCCCTTGTTGCGCTCCAGTTGCAGCGCCAGGTCGATCATCAGAATCGCGTTTTTCTTCACCACACCGATCAGCAAGAACAGCCCCAGCAGGGAAATCAGACTGAATTCGCCGCCCAGCACGTAGATCGACAACAGTGCACCGACTCCGGCCGATGGCAGTGTCGAGAGAATGGTCAGCGGGTGAATGTAGCTTTCATAAAGCACACCCAGCACCAGGTAAACCGCGACCAGCGCGCCGAGGATCATCCACGGCTGGCTCTTTTGTGTGGCGGCGAAGGCATCGGCGGTGCCGGCCATTTTCGCGATCACGTCTTCCGGCAAGCCGACCTTGGCGATCGCCCGTTCAATCGCCACGGAGCCCTGCTCCACCGTCACGCCGTCCGCCATGTCGAAAGAAATACTCTCCGAAGCAAACTGCCCTTCATGGCTGACCCGGTCGTCCTCAAGGCTGCTTTCGTAATGCGCGATGGTCGACAGCGGAATCCGTGCGCCATCGGCGGTGATCACTTGCACCTGATTCAGGGTGATCGGGTCTTGTGCATATTTAGGGTTGACCTCCATCACCACTTGGTACTGGTTGAGGCTGTCGTAAATAGTCGAAATCTGTCGCTGGCTGTAGGCGTTGTTCAGCACCGCGGTGACCATGTCCATGTCGACGCCCAGGCGCTTGGCCTGATCGCGATCGACCACCAGCGTCACCTGCTGCGCGCCCCGCCCTTCGCGGGCGTCGATGGCGGTGAGCTCCGGCAAGGCCTTGAGCGCGGTGACGACTTTCGGGTACCACTCGCGCAACGAACCGAGGTCGCCGCTTTGCAGGATGTAGGAATATTGCGACGTGGTCTGTTCGCGACCGCCACCAAACTGCAGATCCTGGTCAGCCATCAGCATCAACTGCCCGCCCGGCACCTTGGGCATTTCCTTGCGCATGCGCTCGATGACTTTCTGCGCCGAAATGTTGCGTTCCGCGATCGGTTTCAGCCGCACCAGCATGAACGCGTTGTTGATGCCGTTGGTGCCACCGATGAAACCGGCGACACTTTCCACCGCCGGGTCCTTGAGCACGGCGCGGCGGAAAATCTCCATTTTCGGCTGCATGACGTTGAATGACAGACCGTCATCACCACGGACAAAGCCGATCAATTGGCCAGTGTCTTGCTGCGGCATAAATGTTTTAGGCACAACCACATACAGCGCAATATTGCCGACGATTGTGAGGATCAGGCTGAGCAAGGTCAGGCGCCGATGACGCAGAACGAAGTCCAGACTGGTGGCATATTTGCCGACCATCCACTCATTGGCACGCTGGCTCCAGCGCTGCAAACGGTTTTCCTGGCCCGGTATGTGCGGCTTGAGCCAGCGGGCGCACAGCATCGGAGTGAGGGTCAGCGACACCACCAGCGACACAATAATCGACGCCGCGAGAGTGATGGAGAACTCGCGGAACAGGCTCTCGACAATCCCGCCCATGAACAGGATCGACAGGAACACCGCCACCAGCGACACGTTCATCGACAGCAAGGTGAAGCCGACTTCCTGGGCACCAAGATAAGCCGCCTTCATCGGCGCGACGCCTTCATCGATGTGCCGGGAAATGTTCTCCAGCACCACGATCGCGTCGTCCACCACCAAGCCCGTGGCCAGGATCAACGCCATCAGCGACAGGTTGTTCAGGGAAAAACCGTACAAGTACATCACCGCAAAAGTGCCGACCAGCGACACCGGCACTGCTAGCGTGGGGATCAACGAAGCGCGGAAGTTGCCGAGGAACAGGAACACCACCAGGATCACCAGGGCCACGGCGATCAGCAGGGTCATTTCCGCTTCGTGCAAGGTCGCCTTGATTACCGGCGAGCGGTCCATGGCCAGGTTCAGCTTGACGCTCGCCGGCAGTACCGCTTGCAGCGCGGGTAGCTGCGCCTTGATCTCGTTGACCGTCTCGATAATGTTGGCGCCGGCCTGGCGGTTGATCACCAGCAGCACCGCCGCGTCATCGTTGAAGAAGCCACTGTTATAGCGGTCCTCCACGCCGTCGCTGACTTTGGCCACATCCTTGAGACGCAACGCCGCGCCGTCGTTGTAATGGATGATCAGCGATTCGTAGTCCTTGGCCTTCTCCAACTGGTCGTTGGCCTGCACCTGCCACAGCCGCTGATCGTCCTCCACCGAACCTTTCGGGCGGCGCACGTTGGCATCGGCGATGGTGTTACGCACATCGTCCAGCGCCACGCCGTACTGGTTGAGCAGTTGCGGCTCCAGTTCGATCCGTACCGCAGGCAGCGAACTGCCGCCGATCTGTACCTCACCGACCCCGGACACCTGCGACAGGCTCTGCGAGAGGATGGTCGACGCCAAATCATAGAGCTGGCCCTTCTCGAGGACATCCGAAGTCAGCGACAGCACCATGATCGGCGCTTGCGACGGATTGACCTTCTTGTAGGTCGGCATACTGCGCATGCCGCTGGGCAGCAAGTTGCGCGAGGCGTTGATCGCTGCCTGCACTTCCCGCGCGGCGCCATTGATATCGCGGTCGAGGTCGAACTGCAGAATCACCCGGGTCGAGCCCTGGCTGGAACGGCTGCTCATGGTGTTGACCCCGGCAATCGCGCCGAAGGAACGTTCCAGCGGCGTGGCCACAGTGGACGCCATCACCTCGGGGCTGGCCCCCGGCAAACTGGCCTGGACCACGATCACCGGGAAATCCATCTGCGGCAGCGGCGCCACCGGCAGCAGGCCGAAGCTCACACCGCCCAGCAGCATGATCGCCAGGCTCAAGAGCATGGTGGCGACCGGGCGCTTGATGAAAGGTCCGGACAGGTTCATGGCTGCTCTACCGGCTCGACCGCGTCAGCCTTGCGGCCCCAGCGTCGGCCGAGACGGTCGAAGTAAAGGTAAATCACCGGCGTGGTGAACAGCGTCAACACCTGGCTGACCAGCAAACCACCGACCATCACCAGCCCCAAGGGCTGGCGCAGCTCGGCTCCGGAACCGCTGGCAAGCATCAACGGCACCGCGCCAAACAACGCCGCCAGGGTGGTCATCAGAATTGGCCGGAAGCGCAGCAACGCCGCCTGGTAGATCGCGGTTTCCGGGTCCATTCCCTGGTTGCGCTCAGCGTCGAGGGCGAAGTCGATCATCATGATCGCGTTCTTCTTGACGATACCAATCAGCAAAATGATGCCGATTATCGCGATCATGCCCAGGTCGTTGCCGCTGAGAATCAATGCCAGCAAGGCGCCGACCGCCGCTGACGGCAACGTCGAGAGAATGGTAATCGGGTGGATATAACTCTCGTAGAGCACACCCAACACGATGTACATGGTCACCACCGCCGCTAGGATCAGCAGCAAGGTGCTCGACAGCGAGGCCTGGAACGCTTCGGCGGCGCCCTGGAATTGAGTCTGCACGCCCACCGGCATACCGATATCCTGCTGGACTTTCTCGATCACCTCCACCGCATGCCCCAACGCCACGCCGGGCGCCAGGTTGAACGACATCATCACCGCCGGGAACTGGCCGATGTGCGCAATGGCCAATTGCGCCTGGCGCTCTTCGATCCGCGCCAGGCTAGACAGGCGCACCTGGCCGCCATCGGTGGTCTTGACGTGAATCTGGTCCAGCGCTTGCGGGCCGATCTTTTCACCGGCCTGGGCCTGCAGCACCACGCGGTACTGGCTGGCCTGGGTGTAAATGGTGGAAATCTGCCGCTGGCCGAACGCGTCGTACAAGGCATCGGTGATGTTGGCCACCGACACACCGAGGCGCGACGCCGCATCGCGGTCGATCACCAGATAAACCTGCAAGCCTTTGTCCTGTAAGTCACTGGCCACGTCGGTCAGTTCCGGCTGCTGGGCCAGTGCCTGCACCAGGCGCCCGCTCCACAGGCTGAGCAACTCGGCGTCCGGTGACGACATGCTGAACTGATACTGGGTCCGACTGACCCGGTCTTCGATAGTCAGGTCCTGCACCGGCTGCATGTACAGGCGGATACCGATCAGTTTGTCGAGGGTGGGCTGCAGGCGTGCGATCACCTCCGTGGCGCTCAGGTCCCGTTCGCTGTGCGGCTTGAGGTTGATCAGCAGGCGCCCGCTGTTGAGCGTGGCGTTATCGCCGTCGACGCCGATGTAGGACGAGAGGCTCTGCACCGCCGGATCTTCGAGGATTACCTTGGCCAATTGTTGCTGGCGCTCACTCATGGCGGCGAACGACACTGACTGTGGCGCTTCGGAAATCCCCTGGATGACCCCGGTGTCCTGCACCGGGAAGAAACCCTTGGGCACCACCATGTACAGGAACACCGTCAGGCCCAGGGTGCCAATGGCCACCAGCAGGGTCAGCGGTTGATGCTTGAGTACCCATTGCAAACCGGTCCCGTATCGGGCGATCAACCAGTCGATCCACGCCCCGCTCGCCCGGTAGAAACGGCTTTGTTCTTCTGGCTCCGGCTCACGCTTGAGCAAACGCGCGCACATCATGGGCGTCAGCGTCAGGGACACCACCAGGGAAATCAGGATCGCCACCGCCAGGGTGATGGCAAATTCACGGAACAACCGCCCGACCACATCGGCCATGAACAGCAACGGGATCAGCACGGCAATTAGCGAAAGTGTCAGGGAAATCAGAGTAAAACCGATCTGCTTCGCGCCCTTCAGCGCAGCATTCAACGGCGTCTCGCCTTCTTCGATATAGCGCGAGATGTTCTCCAGCATGACGATGGCATCATCGACCACGAACCCGGTGGCGATGGTCAGGGCCATCAGGGTCAGGTTGTTGACCGAAAACCCCGCCAGGTACATGACGCCGAAGGTCCCGATCAACGACAACGGCACGGCCACCGAGGGAATGATGGTCGCACTGAAGCGGCGCAGGAAAAGGAACGTCACCATCACCACCAGGGCGATAGCGATCAGCAATTCGTGTTGCACATCGGTGACGGAAGCACGGATGGTTTGGGTGCGGTCGGTCAGCACCACCACGTCGAGGCCGGCCGGCAAGTTGTCGGTGATGCTCGGCAGCAGTGCCTTGATCCGGTCGACCACTTCGATCACGTTGGCACCGGGCTGACGCTGGATGTTGAGCAACACCGCCTGGTTTTCATTGGCCCACGCAGCGAGGCGTTCGTTTTCCGCGCCGTCGACGATTTCTGCGACGTCCTTGAGGCGCAAGGGCGCGCCGTTGGCGTAAGCCAGAATCAGGTTGGCGTAGTCTTTCGGCGAAGTGAGCTGGTCGTTGGCGTCGAGCATCGACACCCGGGTCGGGCCATCGAAGTTACCCTTGGGCTGGTTGACGTTGGACGCACCGATCAGCGTGCGCACGTCCGACAAGTTCAAGCCATTGGCCGCCAGGGCTTCCGGGTTGACCTTGATCCGCACCGCCTGGCGCTGGCCGCCGGCGATGCTGACCATGCCGACGCCGCTGATCTGGGCGATTTTCTGTGCCATGCGCGTATCGACCAAATCATTGAGCTTGGGCAGCAACATGGTTTTCGAAGTGATGGCGAGGGTCAGCACCGGGGTGTCAGCCGGGTTGACCTTGTTGTACACCGGCGGTGCCGGCAAGTCCTTGGGTAGCAGATTGGTCGCGGCGTTGATCGCGGCCTGCACCTGCTGCTCGGCGACGTCCATGTTGATGTCGAGGTTGAAACGCAGAGTCAACACCGAAGCGCCGCCGGAACTGGTGGACGCCATCTGGGTCAGGCCCGGCATCTGTCCGAACTGGCGCTCCAGCGGCGCGGTGACCGCGCTGGTCATCACATCGGGACTGGCGCCGGGGTACAGGGTCATCACCCGAATGGTCGGGTAGTCCACCTGTGGCAACGCCGACACCGGCAGCAACCGATAGGCGATCACGCCGGCCAGGATAATGGCCAGCATGCTCAGGGTGGTCGCGACGGGGCGAAGGATGAACAGCCGCGAGAGATTCATGCGCCGCCCTTTTTCGCCTTGTCAGACGGGGTTGCATCCGGCGCCGCGGCGGACGACTTGCCTTGCAGGTGTTCGGTCGGCGTGGTCGGCACTTCCTGGCTGTCATTGACCACTTCCACCTCACTGCCTTCCTTCAAGCGGTCGGTGCCTTCCAGCACCACGCGATCACCGGCGGCCAGACCCTCGGTAACCACCGTGTTTTCGCCGTCACTGGCGCCGATCTTCAGTTGACGGATCTTGACCTTCTTATCGCCGTCGAGGGCGTAGACGAAGGTGCCGTTGGTGCCGAACTGGATCGCCGCCGAGGGCGCCAGCACTACGTCCTTCAGGGTGTCGGCCAACAAACGCACGTTGACGAACTGATTAGGAAACAACGATTGATCGCGGTTTTCATAACGAGCCTTGAACTTCAAGGTGCCGGTGGTGATGTCGATCTGATTGTCGAGGCTTTGCAGCACGCCAGTGGCCTGCAATTTCACGTCGCCGCGGTCCCAGGCTTCGACCGACAGCTTGGCGCCGCTGCGGTAGCGGGCAAGCACGGTGTCGAGGCTGTTTTCCGGCAAGGTGAAGGCGACGCTGATCGGCTGGGTCTGGGTAATGATCACCAGAGCCGCGGTGTCGTTGGCCGCTACCAGGTTGCCGACGTCCAGTTGCCGCAGGCCGAGGCGTCCGGCGATCGGCGCGCGGATCCGGGTAAATTCGAGATTGAGCTTGGCGTCATTGACCGCTGCCTGGTTGGTCTTGACCGTGCCCTGATATTGGCCGACCAGCGCCTCGGCAGTGTCGAGGGTCTGCCTGGCGATGCTGTCTTCCTTGAACAGGCCGCGGTAGCGCTCGACGTCAACCTGGGCGTTTTTCAATTGCGCCTGGTTCTGCAGCAAAGTGCCCTCGGCCTGAAGCAAGGCGTTCTGGTACGGCCGCGGGTCGATTTCCGCCAGCAGGTCACCGGCCTTCACCATCTGCCCTTCTTCGAAATTGACCTTGATCAACTCGCCGCCCACCCGGCTGCGCACATTGATGGTGTTGAGCGCCGTCACCGTGCCCAGCGCCTTGTAATACAGCGGGAAATCGCCTTTGATCGCCGGCGCCACGCGCACCGGAATCGGCCCGGCCGCGCCGCCGAAACCAGGACGGGCCATGCCAGCACGCCCGGTCTGCCCGGCCGCGGCTTTCGGCTCGGCGCCCTCCTTGTGGGCTTCGCCGGCCGGCCAGAACTTCCAGCACAGGGCCGCGATGACCAGCAGGATCAGCAGGCCGAATAGCCAGCGACGGGTATTGCGTGGGGCGGAGGATTGCATGGAGTGGTTAACCATTAGGCGCGTGGGCTTCTTTTACGGGAGGCTGAACGATAAGCACTGAAGACGTTTTAGCAAAGCAGCTTTACCGGCAATTTACCTTGGGCTTACGTTTCAGGATGTTTGGCCAAGACACTGAATCACAAATGAAAACGGCCTGGACAGGGCCAGGCCGTTAACAATTGTAATGAGGCTTACTTGAGGACAGCGAGGGCCGCCTCGTAGTTCGGCTCCTGGCCGATTTCGCTGACCAGTTCGCTGTGCAGCACGTTGTCATTCTCGTCCAGCACCACGACCGCACGAGCAGTCAGGCCTTTAAGCGGGCCTTCAGCGATGGCCACGCCATAATTGTTGATGAACTCGGCGCCACGCATGGTGGACAGGTTCTTGACGTTTTCCAGGCCTTCGGCACCGCAAAAACGCGCTTGGGCGAACGGCAGGTCGGCGGAGATGCACAGCACCACGGCGTTGCTGATGTCGTTGGCCTGGGCGTTGAACTTGCGCACCGAAGTGGCGCAAGTCGGGGTGTCAACGCTTGGGAAGATGTTCAGGACTTTGCGCTTGCCGGCAAACGTGGCCAGGGTCGCGTCCGACAGATCGCCTGCCACCAGGGAAAAGGCTGGCGCCTTGGAGCCGGTTTGTGGCAATTCGCCGTTGACTTGGATCGGATTGCCGCGATGGGTGACTTGAGCCATGAAAATATTCCTTATGAAGGTTGTTATCAGGAAATTTGGAGAGGCAGAAGTTAACCATGAAATCGGGGTGTTTGCCTCACTTGTCGATTCTCCCCTCCCCCGTTCGACTATCCAGCGAATCCCCTCAACTCACAGAGGCACGAGCATGCGATTCATGATCCGGGTGAAAGCCAGCGCCGATTCCGAGGCCGGCACGCAGTCTGGCGAAGAGTTGGTAACTGCAATCGCTAACGAACCGCAGCCACCGAGGCCAGCCTCTTGATCTGTATGTACTTTTTAGTACACGCAGGTAAAAATTTTTTACGCATGAAAACCAACGAATTAACACTTTCGACTGGCTAACCCGCTGCTAGCTGCTAACGTCAAAAGACCTGTTCTAGAGGCTTGATAGGAAAGGGATTACGGAGTGACGGCCGCCAAGTGCCGAGTTGTCTACCAGCCACCAGGGAACCGGGGATATGTTAAACACACGGAGCGTCCACGCCTGTCTATTGGCGGCAGTCCTGGCACCTGCTTTTTATGCGCAGGCGGATAACGCCGACACGGCGAACAAAAGTAACAACCCGTTGAATCTGGCACCGGGCGCTAACCTGCAGGACTACTACACGCCCAAGCTGTTCGACAGTAACGCGCACACGAATGACGCGTTGCTGCGCGGCACCTTGCCGATGGCCCCGAATGATTTCATCGGCGTGCCGCAACTACTGCGCGCCACATTGCCGATCAGCACTCGCCCCGATCCGCACAACGGCTACAGCACCGGCATCGGTGACTTGAACCTGTTCGATATTTTCCTGCTCAAGACCGATGGCGTGCAGTTGGGCGTCGGTCCGCAGATCACCGCACCCACCGCTGAACAGGATGAATTGGGCACCGGCAAGTGGCAGGCCGGGCTGGCGGCCGTTGCGATCGACTCTTCGCCGCGCGGGCTGCTTGGCGCGCTGGTGCAATACCAAAGCTCGTTCGCCGGTGATCATGACCGCGCACATGTCGAATCGGCGACGTTGCAGCCCTTCATCATTCATAACCTGCCCAAAGGCTGGTACCTGCGCTCCACCGGCACCTGGACCTTCGATCTCAAGAACGACACCCATTACATCCCGATTGGCTTGGGCGTAGGCAAGGCTTGGAAGTCCGGCAGCAACATCCTCAACGCATTCGTTGAACCGCAGTGGACCGTCGAACGCAAAGGCGATGGCCTGCCGCAGTTCACCCTGTTCGCCGGGATCAACGTCACTTTCGGCAAGTAAGGACATTTTATGCACGGTGCACTTCGCGCAGCCGGTTTCAGCCTCATGACCATGTTCGTCAGTTGTGGGGTCGGCGCACAAGCAACAGACACTCACAATCTGGACACCCGCATCGGCCCGATTGCCATGGACGGCGAACTGCCGGCGCATGAGTCGATCGACAAGCTCTATGCAGAGCTGGACTTTCAGCAGGCGACGCAAAGTTATTTGTGGGCATTGCCGCTGGTGGCCTATGCGCAATGGCAGGAAGAGTTCCGCGACAAACTCGACGCGCGCGACGGCGACCTCATGGTGCTCAACAGCTATGAAGACAAGCTGGGGGTGATCACCGCCAACGCCACCACGCCTTACATCCTGGGTTTTGTCGACCTCAATGAAACCGGGCCGCTGGTGATTGAACTGCCGCCAGGGCCGACTGCCGGTGGCGTGGGCGATTTCTGGCAGCGGGCAATTATCGACATGGGCCAGACCGGCCCGGACAAAGGCAAGGGTGGCAAATACCTGGTACTGCCGCCGGGCGCCACGCCACCAGCGGACGCGGGCAAGTATTACCTGGCCAAGTCGGAAACCATGAACGTGCTCGTGGGTTTTCGTGTTCTCGAGCCCGACCCGGCCAAGGGCAAGGCGCTGGTCGAGCAGTTCAAAATGTACCCCTATGCCCAGCGCAATGCGCCGCCGAAAACCCGCTTGCTGTCACCCGCCGGCAAGGCCTGGTCCGGTACCCAGCCGCGCGGTATGGCCTACTGGGAACGGCTGCACCAGATCATTCAGAAAGAGCCGGTCAACGAGCGGGACCGTTTCTACATGGCGATGCTCGCCAGCCTCGGCATCGAGAAGGATCGCCCCTTCAATCCCAATGAACGGCAGCGCAAGGCTTTGACCGAGGGGGTGCAGGTCGGGGAATTGATCGCCCAGGCCAACACCTTCGCCAAGCGTTTCGCCAACGCCCAGTACTGGCCGGACCGCCAGTGGGACACCGTGCTGAACATCGCCGAGCCGTCGCAACGCGTGGCCTATTACGATCAGTTATGGGAGCGCAGCGCCTGGTTCTACGAAGCCGTGACCAACACCAAAGGCATGGTCTCAAAGACGCCAGGGCTCGGCCAGACCTACCTCGGCGCCTACACCGACAACCACGGCCAATGGCTCGACGGCAGCAAAAATTACCGACTGCATGTCGGCGCCAATCCGCCAGCCAAGCAGTTCTGGTCGATGACCGTCTACGACATCGGCAGCCGCACACTGATCGACAATCCGCAACGCAAGGCCGACCTGTCATCCCGCCAGGACCTGAAGAAAAACCCCGACGGTTCGGTAGACCTGTACTTCGGCCCAAGCGCGCCCACAGGCTTCGAAAACAACTGGGTGCAAACCCTCCCCGGCAAGCACTGGTTCAGCTATTTCCGGCTGTACGCGCCGACCGAAGCCTACTTCGATAAAAGCTGGAAACTCGACGATATCCAGGCTGTGGATTAAGGACTGACCATGACTGCCAAAACATCCACGGGAGCGCACGCCACCCGCGTCACCATGCTGCTGTCCCCTGCCGGTCTCACTGACAATAATCGGAGCTCATGATGTTCAAGCCTCGTGTGATGCGTCCGTTGCTGGTGCTCTGTGTCATAGGCGGCAGCCCGATGCTGTGGGCGGCTGAGGGCGGGGTCGGTCGGCCAATTACCGGCCAGCAAGTGTTTTCCAATGCAGGGATCGTGCCGCCGGAACCCGGTTGGGTGATGTCGTTGACCAGTATCTGGTACGACGGTGAATTGAAGGGCAGCCGCGCGGTGCCGATTTCCGGCGAATTGAGTGCCGGGATCGAAATGAAAGTTTCTTACACCATGGCCAACCTGACCCATGTCTGGGACACCGGCAAAGGTCGCTGGAACTACGCCTCGGCCATCGGCGTGCCGGTGCAGTACACCGACATTACCGCCAGCGTCACCGGCCCGCGCGGCCGGACCCTCGGCACCGATGACTCCGGCACCCAGTTCGCCGATGCGCTGGTCACGCCGATTGCCGCCGGTTATCACTTCGATGCGCTCAACCACATTTCTTTTTCACTGCCGATCTACGTGCCGACCGGTGCGTACAACGACGATCGCCTGGCCAACCCTGGGCAGAACAATTACACCTTTATGCCCACGGTCGCCTTCACCCATCTGGATGGCAAGGGCGGCGAGTTCACCGTATCCAGCGGGCTGGAGTTCTACACCGAAAACGACGCGACCGATTACCGCAACGGCAACATTTTCAGCCTCGACGCCTTATGGACCCACGGTTTCGGCAATGGCTGGAATGCCGGTTTGGCGGCCGGTTACATTCAGCAGATCACCGACGACAAAGGCCAGACCGCCGATGCCTTGAATGGCTTTCGCGGACGTGCGGTGGGCGCAGGGCCGGTGGTTGGCTGGAGCGGCAAATTCGCCGATGCGCAAGCCAATATCAGCGCCCGTTGGGTGCCAGAGTTCGACACCAAGAACCGCCCCGAAGGCAATGGCTTCAGCGTCAACCTGACACTGGCGTTTTTCTGAGCCACCGACTGCGACTCGCGATTTTCATGTTTAAGGTAAGGACGACCCCATGACCGCGCTCAACGACCTTAATTCGCTGCAGGCCAGCATCGCCGAAGCGGTGCTCGGCCAGGATCAAGTGATTCGGCAAATTCTCGTGGGATTGCTCGCCAATGGGCATCTGCTGCTGGAAAGCCTGCCGGGGCTGGCCAAGACCCGGACGGTCAAGGCGCTGGCCAAGCACCTCGACGCGAAAATGAGTCGTATCCAGTTCACCCCGGACTTACTGCCATCGGATATCACCGGCGCCGAGGTGCTGCATCAGGTCGACGGCAAAAACGAAATTCGCTTCCAGCCTGGTCCGCTGTTCGGCAATTTGATTCTGGCGGACGAGATCAACCGCGCCCCGGCCAAGGTCCAGGCCGCGCTGCTGGAAGCGATGGAAGAACGGCAGATCACCGTGGCTGGCAACAGCCACTCACTGCCTGAGCTATTTATCGTGGTAGCCACGCAAAACCCGATCGAGCAGGAAGGCACCTACCCATTGCCAGAAGCGCAGATGGATCGCTTCCTGATGAAAGTGTTGCTCGACTACCCGAGCGCGGAAAACGAGAGTCAGGTGCTGCGGCTGTTGCGCGAAGAAGAGTTCGCGGCGGGCGCCAAGCCCCCACCCGCCCAAGGTTTCGCGTTGTCGCAGGAGGTGATCTTCGCGGCGCGGCGCGAGGTCAGCGCGATCCACGTCTCGCCGGCCATCGACCGCTATTTGATTGACCTGATCAACGCCACCCGGCATCCGGCGGACTACGACGCCGATCTGGGTCGCTGGATCAACATTGGCTCCAGCCCCCGTGGCGGGATTGGCCTGGACCGTTGCGCACGCGCCGACGCGTGGCTGCAAGGCCAGGATTTCGTTTCCCCGGACAACGTCCGCGCGGTGGTGCATCCGGTGCTGCGTCATCGCCTGCAACTGAGCTACGACGCGGTCGCTGATGGCGTAACCGCCGATCAGGTGCTCGATCGCCTGCTGGACAAGGTTGCGATTCCGGCATGAACACCGATGGCCTGGTCTACGTTTCTCTGGCGCACTTGATGGCCCTGGAGTTCAAGGCCCGCGACTTGAGTTTCCTCGCGCGCCAGCCCCGCGCCAGCATTCTGGCCGGCAACCATGCCTCGCGCCTGCGCGGTCGGGGTTTGAACTTCGACGAGTTGCGCCGCTATCAACCGGGAGACGACCTGCGCCACCTGGACTGGCGGGCATCCCTGCGCACCGGCAAACCGGTGGTGCGCACCTTCACCGAAGAACGCGACCGCCCGGCGTTGATCCTGGTGGACCAGCGCATGTCGATGTTCTTCGGTTCGCAGCGCAGTTTCAAATCGGCGCTGGCCGCCGAACTCGGCGCTCTGGCCGCATGGATGGTGTTCAGCGCCGGCGATCGGGTCGGCGGCCTGGTATTTAACGACCAACGCATCGACCGCATCGCGCCGTTACGCAGTCGAAAACGCATCGAAGCCTTGTGCAGCCGCATCGCTGAACAGAATCAGACCCTCAACGCCAACAACCCGGACGCCGAGGACGACGACCAGCTCGACAAGGTCCTTCAACAGTGTCTGGCGTTGGCCGGGCACGATCACTTGATCTGCATCGTCAGCGACTTCGCCGGGGCCGGACCGCGCACCTTGCAACTGCTGCGACAGTTATCGGCCCACAACGACGTGATTGCCATGCAGGTCTACGATCCGCTCGCCCTTAACTTGCCGAACAACGGCCGTTTGCTGGTGACCCAAGGCCAGTTGCAAGTGGAATTGGCGGTGGAAAAGCGTCAGGTCCGCCAACCCCTGGGGGATTTTCTCAGCGGCCGACTCAAGGACGTCGCCAGTTTGCTGCGCCGCAGCCAGGTGCCGCTGATGATGTTCAGCACCGCCAGCGATGCAGAGGCGCAACTGCGCGCCGAACTCGGGCGGGCTCAGCGGTGAGCAACGCTATCCCGAGTATCGATCAACTCAAAGAGTTAAGCCTGCCCGCGCCCGTCAGTTATGTGCCGCAGACCTGGGGCTGGTGGGTATTGCTGGCATTGTTGATCGGTGCCGCGTTAGTGATCGGCGCCCGGCGGTATTGGCACTGGCGGCAGAATCGTTATCGGCGCGAAGCCCTGGTGCGCCTGGCTGAACTGCAAAACAACGGCGATCCGGTGGCCGCACTCCGGCAATTGCCGGAGTTACTCAAGCGCGTAGCGCTCTCAATGCCCAAACCCTCCCCTGTGGGAGCGAGCCTGCTCGCGAAATGGCCCTCCCATTCAAAACACAGGTCGACTGCCAGCCTGCCCTCGCCAGCAGACTCGTTCCCACAGGGGCCTGCGGCGCTAAGTAAAGACAAATGGCAAGTCTTCCTGCAACAACACAGCCCACAACAGCTGCCCGTTGATTTCGCCCAACAGCTCGCGCAACTCGCCTACGCCTCGGACGCGACCCTGGCGGCGCTCCCCGAACAACAGCGCCAGCAGTTGTTCGCCCTCAGCAAGACCTGGGTGGAGCAGCATCATGTGGCAGCTTGATTACCCCTGGTTGTTGCTACTGTTGCCGCTGCCGTGGCTGGGTTATCGCTACCTGCCGGATTATCGCGAAGCGCGCAGTGCCGTGCGCGTACCGTTTTTCGCCGCCATGAGTCGCGCGGTCGGCCAGGCGCCGAGCCAGGCCGGCACTCGCCTCAACCTCGCGCAATTGCTGCTGAATTTACTGGTGTGGGGCTTGCTGGTGGTGGCCGTCGCCCGGCCGGTCTACGTCGAAAAACCCATCGAGCGCCAGCAACCGGTGCGCGACCTGATGCTCGCCATCGACATCTCCCAGTCCATGGAAACCGCCGACTTCACCGACGCCAGCGGGCAAAAAATGGATCGTCTGGCAGCGGTCAAGCAAGTGGTGCAAGGCTTTATCGACAAGCGCAAGGACGACCGCCTCGGCCTGATCGTATTCGGTAGCGGCGCCTACCCGCAAGCGCCGCTGACGCTCGACCACACCAGCCTGTCCTTGCTGCTGAACGACACCGGCATCGGCATGGCGGGGCCCAATACCGCGATTGGCGACGCCATCGGTTTGAGCTTGAAAATGCTCGACGCCGCCCACGAGCAAGAGAAAGTGCTGATCCTGCTCACCGACGGTAACGACACCAGCAGCGCGATTACGCCGGATCACGCCGCGAGCATGGCCGCCGCCAAAGGCGTGGTGATTCACACCATCGGCATCGGCGACCCGACGGCCTCCGGTGAGGCCAAGGTCAATCTGCAGGGTTTGCAACAAATCGCCGCCAGCACCGGCGGGCGCTTCTTCCGCGCGGAAGATCGCAGCGCCTTGGATCAGGTCTACAGCACCTTGGACCAGTTGACGCCGCACCAGGTGAAAACCCTCACCCACCAACCCAAGCGCGACCTGTTCTGGTGGCCGCTGGGCACTGCGCTCGGGCTGCTGGCGGTGTATCACTTCGGTGCGATGCTGCGCCCGCGCCTGCTGCAGGCCCGCCAGACGCAGGAGGCCTGAGATGGACATCAACCTCAGCGACCTGCACTTCCTTCGCCCTTACTGGTTGCTGCTGGTGATTTTCGGCGGCGCACTGCCGTTGCTCTGGCGCCGCAGCCATGACCTGCAACGGCGACTGCGCGCAAACATCGCCGAGCACTTGCTGCCGCATTTGCTGATCACGCCGCAAGATCACCAGCGCCTGCGCCCGGTGCACTTGCTCAGCGCGTTGCTGGTCGTCGGCGCAGTGGCCGCCGCCGGGCCGACCTGGGAGCAGGATCGCCCGGACTTCCTGGAGAACCGCGCGCCGCTGATCCTGGCGGTCGACCTGTCGCCCTCCATGGACGCCAATGACATTGCGCCAACCCGCCTGGAAGCGGCCAAGCACACACTGCATGACTTGATTCAACGGCGCAGCGGTGCCCGCGTCGGGCTGATCGCTTACGCCGGCAGCGCGCACCTGGTGCTGCCGCCCACCGACGATCCGGCCCTGCTCGACACCTTCATCCAGGCCTTGGGCACCGATCTGATCGGCAAACCGGGGAAAGACCTGGTTGCGGTGATCAAGCAGGCGCAACGGCTGCTGGCGGCGGAACACAGTCCCGGCACCCTGGTGCTGTTGACTGACGGCGCCGACACCGGGCAATTGGCCGAGGTCAAACAAGCGCTGAGCGACAGCGTGCTGCAAGTGCTGATCCTGGCGGTGGGCCGTCGCGATGGCGGGATCGTCCAGGGCGCCAACGGTCAGCCGCGCCTCGATGGAAATGGCCGGCCGAGCCTGGGCAGTTTTGACGAGTCCGCGCTCAAACAATTGGCTTCGGCCGTGGACGCGCCGCTGGGCAGCCTGACTGGCACCCCTGACGACCTCGACTGGATCGAACTGCACGCGCAACAGCACTTTCAGGCCGCCAGTGCCGAGCAGCAGGAACTGCACTGGAAAGACGCCGGTTACTGGCTGTGCTGGCCGTTGCTGCTGTTGGGGTTTTTCAGCGTGCGCAAGGGCTGGAGTCTGAACTGGCTGGCGGCGTGGCTGCTGGCGGTGGGTTTGTCCCTTCCCTCGTCGCCAGTCCAAGCCAGCCCGTTGGCCGACGCGTTCTTCACTGCGGACCAGCAAGGGCGCTGGGCCTTCGAACATCAGCATTACCCGGCAGCGGCGGCGAAGTTTGTCGACCCATACTGGAAGGGCATCGCCGCCTATCAGGCTGCCGATTTCGATCTGGCGCTGGCCAGTTTCGCCCGACTTGACACGCCCCAGGCGTACTTCTACCTAGGCAATATTTACGTGCGCCGCTTCAAGTTCGAGCAAGCCATCGCCGCATATACCCAGGCCTTGAAGCTGCAAGCACAGTTCCCGGAAGCCACGGCCAATCTGGCGCTGGCGACGGCCCTGCAAAAAGACACCGACAGCGCCGCGCAGAACGCGCCGGAGGTCAAACCCGACGAGATCAAAATGGACAAGGCCCCCGGCAAGGGCCAAAGCAAGGCGATAGAGACCCCGCAAGCAGTGTCGGATGAACTGTGGCTGCAAAACCTCACCACCTCCCCGGCGAAGTTTCTCAGGCAGAAGTTCAGTTTGCAGGATCAAAGTGGGGGCAAGCCATGAGCATTCCCTGTGGGAGCGAGCCTGCTCGCGAAGAGGTCCTGTCAGCCTCAACCAAACTCGGCGCCGCTTTCCTGCTGATAGTCAGCACCTGCACCCACGCCGCCACTCCAGAACTCCGAGTCCAGACCCATCTACAACCCACCACCCAAATCATGGTCGGCTCGGTGGTCGAGTTGCAGGTCGATGTGCTCACCGACACTTGGTTCACCAGCGCCGCCACCCTGCCCGACGTGAAGCTTCCCGGCGCCTTGGTGTTGCCGCCGAATGGCGAAGCCGAGCACCTCAACCAGACCCTCGACGGCAAACCCTTCAGCGGCCTGCGCTACCGTTACCTGATCACCCCGAATCAGGCCCAAGGCTTTGACATCCCGGCGCTGACCGTGCGCGCCACACCCGGCCAGGCCAGCGCGGAACTCGCTGCGCAAAGCCAACCGCTGTACTTCGACGCGACCCAGCCACCCGGCTTCGCGCCCGACGAACCGGTGCTGGTGGCGCAAGCCCTGCGCTTGACGCAAAGCCTGTCTAAAACAACGGAGTTGAAAGTCGGCGACAGCCTCACCCGCCAAGTCACCCTGCAAGCCGACGGCGCGCTGGCCATGGCCCTGCCGGCGCCAGCCTTCGAGACCGTCAAAGGCCTGAGCCAATACCCGAACACCCCGCAGATCAGCAACCTGGGCGACGGTCGCGGCAGCATTACCGGTGGCCAGCGCATGGATCGGGTGACTTACCGCATCGATAGCGCGGGCTCGCACAGCCTGCCCGCCATCCGGGTGAAATGGTGGAACGCCAGCACCCGGCAACTCGATACCGCCGAGGTGCCGGCAATCACCTTCGAAGCCAGCGCCGCTTCCAGCGGCCAACCGGTGTTTTCCCTGAACGAAGACTTGAAGCGCTTGGGCCAGCGCCATCACTTGCACCTGTCGCAGTGGCTAATCGGCGCGGCGATGTTGTTGCTGACACTGCTCGCCCTCGGTTACTTCGCCCGCCCCTGGTGGCAACAGGTTCGACAGTCCTGGCGCCAGCGCCGCGACGCGCGCCAGGCCGCGTGGCGACAGTCGGCGGATTACGCCTGGCGGCAGATTCCCGGCCAGCTCGATGGCCACCCCTTACAACTCAGCGCGCTGTACATATGGGCGCGGCGCAGCCGTTTGGGTCTGAGGGTTGCCGGTCTCGGCCCCGCCGCGCAACAGCTGTTACAGGCGCGGTACGGCCGCCAGTCAGCCGATGACCAGCCCCTGCGGTCGTTCAAGCAATCCTTGGCTACGCTTCATCGACAGGCCGAATCACGCACCACTGTTGCACGACCTTCGGCCCTGCGGCCGCTGAATCCCGTTTACGAGAAGGACTTCCCATGACGCTGCCCACTCCGCTTCGCTCGCACCCTGGCCTGATGCTGTTGTTGACCCTGGCCCTGAGCCTGCCGCTGTTGGCCCAGGCCAACGAACCCTTGGCGTCGTGGAACGACGGGCCGGCGAAAAAAAGCATCATCGAGTTCGTGCAGAGCGTCACCGACCAAACCAGCAAAGACTTCGTCAGACCGGCCGAGCGTATCGCGGTGTTCGACAATGACGGAACGCTATGGAGCGAGCAACCGGCGTACTTCGAATTGCTGTTTGCCTTCGACGAGGTCAAGCGCAACGCGCCGCACCACCCGGAGTGGAAGACTACCCAGCCGTTTAAAGCGGTATTGGAAAACGATCACAAGGCCTTGGCCGCAACGGGTCTGGAGGGCGTGCTGAAAATCTTCGGCGCCACCCACACCGGCATGACCACCGAAGCCTTCGACGAATACGCCAAGACCTGGCTGAGCCAGGCCCGCCACCCGAAAACCGGCAAGCCGTACACCGAGATGATCTTCCAGCCGATGCTGGAAATGCTCGATTACTTGCGCAGCCAGGACTTCAAGACCTACATCGTCTCCGGCGGCGACACCGCGTTCATGCGGGCCTTCGCCGAGAAGGTCTACGGCATCCCGCCGGAACAGGTGATCGGCACCACGTTCGTCACCGCGTTTCAATTCAAGGACGGCAAGGCCTCGATCGTGCGCACGCCGAAACTGGCGCACAACGACGACGGCCCGGGCAAACCGGAGAGCATCGACGCGCTCATCGGTCGGCGGCCGATCCTCGCCTTCGGCAACTCCGACGGCGACCTGCAGATGCTCCAGTGGACCGCCGCCGGGCCCGGCAAACGCTTTATGGGCCTGGTGCACCACACCGACGCCAAACGGGAATGGGCCTATGACCGACAGTCGCAAGTCGGCCGCTTGGACAAAGCCCTGGACGAAGCGAAAACCCGCGGCTGGACGCTGGTGGACATGGCGCAGGACTGGCGCCGGATCTACCCCTTCGAGCCAGCCGCTACCGAGCAAGTGCAATAACAAAAGCGTGACGCAGGACCGCAATAAACGTTTGTCGCACCACGCGACGTAGTGAGCAAAAGGAGCAAGTCACATGACTCGCATACGTAACTGGTTACCGAAATTCGCCTTGGTGGCGGCATCGGTAATGGCGCTTTCGGCGACCGCCGGAGCCGCCGAAAAGCCCAACATACTCGTGATCTTCGGCGACGACATTGGCCAGACCAACATCAGCGCCTATTCCATGGGCGTGGTCGGCTACAAGACCCCCAACATCGACCGGATTGCCAAAGAAGGCATGATGTTCACCGACTACTACGCAGAGAACAGTTGCACCGCCGGTCGCTCCTCGTTCATCACCGGGCAGACCCCACTGCGCACCGGCCTCTCGAAAGTCGGCATCCCCGGTGCCCCCGTGGGCCTGCAAAAGCGGGACATCACCATTGCCCAGGCGCTCAAGTCCCAGGGCTACAGCACCGGCCAGTTTGGTAAGAACCACTTGGGCGACCGCGACGAATTCCTGCCCACCGCCCATGGTTTCGACGAATTCTTCGGCAACCTCTACCACTTGAACGCCGAAGAAGAACCCGAGCGCCCCTACTGGCCGAAGGATGACGCCGAGTTCGTCAAGGCCAACTCGCCACGTGGGGTGATCCACAGCTTCGCCGACGGCAAGATCGAAGACACCGGCGCGCTGACCACCAAACGCATGGAGACCATCGACGACGAAACCACCGCCGCTGCGCAGGCGTTTATCGAGAAACAGGTTCAGGCTGACAAGCCGTTCTTCGTCTGGATGAACACCACGCGCATGCACGTGTTCACCCACGTCCGCGAATCGATGAAGGGCCAGAGCGGCATGCCTGGCAACGAGTACGCCGACGGGATGATCGAGCACGACAACGACGTCGGCAAACTGCTGAAAACCCTCGACGACCTGAAAGTCGCCGACAACACCATCGTCGTCTACACCACCGACAACGGGCCGAACCAGTTCTCCTGGCCGGACGCGGCGACCACGCCGTTCCGCAACGAGAAAAACTCCAACTGGGAAGGTGCCTACCGGGTGCCGGCGATCATTCGCTGGCCGGGCAAGATCAAGGGCGGCGAAGTCTCCAACGAGATGTTCTCGGGCATGGACTGGTTCCCGACCCTGCTCGCCGCCGCGGGCGATGCGGATGTGAAGAACAAACTGCTCAAGGGCTGGGCGCCGACTTCCGGCGGCACCAACTTCAAGGTGCATCTGGACGGTTACAACCAGTTGCCGTACCTGACCGGCCAACAGCCGAAGGGCGAACGTAAAGAGTTTTACTACTTCAACGATGACGGGGTGCTGGTGTCGATGCGCTTCGACAACTGGAAAGTGGTGTTCTGCGAGCAACGCCAACCGGGCGGGTTCCGGGTCTGGAGCGAACCGTTCGTGTGTCTGCGGGTGCCGAAAATCCTCAACCTGCGTATGGACCCGTATGAACGGGCGGACGTTGTCTCGGACCAGTTCTATGACTGGAACACCAAGAACGTCTACCTGGCAGGCGTCGCGGTGACCAAATCGGCGAAGTTCCTCGAAACCTTCATCGAATACCCACCGAGCCAGAAACCGGCCAGCTTCAGCATCGACCAGATCCGCGCGGCGGTGGATGCGAAAATTGCCGAGAAAATGAAGAATCAACCGGCCGCACAGTAAAGGCTGGATCGCCGCTCGCCGTGTTTGGCGGGCGGACTTATTTTTTTGGTTTGGGACTGGGGTGCTGCCATCGCTGGCAAGCCAGCGATAGGCCCACCACAGCCACAAACCTTCTCCAATCCGGAAACAAGGCAACCCCGCAATGTCCTCACGCGTCGCCAGCAAGCATTCGGCCTTCCCCACCGCGCGCCCCCTCGCCCGTCATGCGTTGTTGATCCCGGCTCTACTACTGTTCATTTCCGGCGCCGCCGCGCTGGTGTATCAGGTGTTGTGGATCAAGCAACTGTCGCTGGTGGTGGGGGTCGAGGTGTATGCGATCACCACCGGGATCAGTGCATTTTTTGCCGGCCTGGCGCTGGGTGGCCTGCTGTTCGGGCGCTGGGCCGATCGGCTGCAACGTCCGGTGCGGCTGTACGCCGGGCTGGAAGTGCTGGTGGCGTTGATCGGCGTCGGCGCAACGATGGCGATGAGCCTGGCCGCCAGTCCGTTCGCCTGGCTAGAGCAACACGTCGGCCTACTAGCCTGGGTGTTGCCCTTCGTGTTGGTTGGCGTGCCAGCGTTGCTGATGGGCGGGACCCTGCCGGTGCTGGTGCGTTCGCTGGCGGCGGATCCGCAGCAACTGGGCAAGGCCGGTGGCTTGCTCTACGCGGCGAACACTGCCGGCGCCATTGCCGGGACTCTGCTGGCAGCTTTCGTGCTGATTGCAACCTTCGGCGTACGCGGCAGTGCCATTGCCGCCGCGGTGCTCAATCTTTTGGCCGCGGGCGGTGCGTTGTGGTTTCAGCGGGTTCAGCCGACTTCGCCTCAAGCGGCGCCCAGGCAGGCGTCGAGCAAAGCCCCGGATCGCCTGGCGCTATGGCTGTACTCGCTCGCCGGCGGCGTGGCGCTGGGCTATGAGGTGGTGTGGTCGCAATCGATCGTGCCGTTCATGAGCACCCGCACCTACGCGTTCGCCGTGGTGCTGGCGACGTACCTGACCGGCCTGTTCCTCGGCAGTGCCTTGCTTGCTCGGCGGGTTGAGCGGATTCGCGATCCGTGGGGTGTATTCGGGCTGTTGATTGCCGGCGCCGGGTTGATTGCGCTGCTGGAAATCGCTGTGCTCGGCCGTTGGCTGGTGCTCGCCCAGAGTGTGGCCGAAGCCTGGGTGCTCAGCCTCGGCGCCAGCGAACTGCTGGGCATGAGCACGCGCTTCGCGGTCGCTGCACTGTGCATGGTGTTCGTGCCGACCCTGCTGCTCGGCGCGGCGTTTCCCCTGGCCCTGCGCTTGAGCGTCGGCCGTGAGCACATCGGTCAGGATGTCGGCGCTGTAGTGGCGTTCAATACCCTGGGCGGGATCGTCGGCGTGATGCTTTGCGGTTTCCTGCTGATTCCTTGGTTGGGTCTGGTACGCACCCTGGGCCTGCTGGCAATCATCGCGGCGGCCATCGGCTACTGCGCGGTGCGCCAGGGCCACGGGGTGAAAAAAGGTCGACGTCACGGGGTGATCGTTATCGCGCTGCTGTCGGTTGTCGTGGCGTGGCTGACTCCCGTGGACAAATTTGCCGGCCTGTTGCCTGGCGCGCAAAACAGCAAACTGGCGTATTACCACGAAGGTCGCGGCGGCACCGTGGCGGTGGTCACTCAGGGACGCGGGCAGAACAGCTTTCAGCGCTTGTACATTCAGGGTGTGTCGAACACCGGCGACGCCATGCCGTCGCTGCGCTACATGCGGATTCAGGCGTTGCTGCCGCTGTTGATCCACAACGGCGAACCGCGCTCGGCGCTGGTGATTGGTTTCGGCACCGGTATCACCGCCGGTGCGCTGACCCGCTATCCGGGTCTGGAGCAGCGAGTGGTGGCCGAACTGTTGCCATCGGTGGTGCAAGCAGCGCCGCTGTTCAAGGGCAATTTCAACGCCGCGTCCGATCCGAGCGTCGACGTGCGGCTGCGCGACGGCCGCCAGGAATTGCTGCGCAACACGCAACGCTACGACCTGATCACCCTGGAGCCACCGCCGCCCTCCGCCGCCGGCGTGGTCAATCTGTACTCCCGGGATTTCTATCAGTTGGCGGCCAGTCGCCTCGAGCCTCAAGGCCTGGTCGCGCAGTGGCTGCCGCTGCCGACGCAAAATATCGATGATTCCCGCGCCTTGGTGCGCAGCTTTTTGGATGTCTTTCCCTACGCGACGTTGTGGACAAGCGAGTTTCACGAAATGCTGCTGGTGGGTTCGCTGCAGCCGATCGAACTGGATGCGGCGCGGATCACTCGGCGCTTCCAGCAAGAGTCAGTGCGCAGCACTTTGCAAGACGTTGGCGTCGGCTCGGCTCCGGCACTGCTCGCCACCTGGGTCACCGATCGCCAAGGGCTGCAACGCTTTGCCGCCGACGCCCCGGCCGTCACCGATGACTGGCCACGCATCGAATACGCGCCTTGGGTTCGCGCCAAGGAAATCACCCGCGTGCTGCCGGCACTGCTCGACCTGCGCAGTGCGCCGCCGCTGGTGAATGCCGACGCTTTGTTCACTACCCGCATGGCCACTCACCAACAACGCCTGATGCAGTTCTACCGTGCCAGCCTGCATGCCTACGATGGCGACCGCGACGCCTGGGCCCGGGACATGCGAGAGGTGATGGCCGGGGACGGCGGCAATCCGTACTTCCGCTGGTTTGGAGGCCAGTGACAGTGGCGGACGTTGCATAGAGGACTTTTTGTGCTGAAAGAGGTAGGCTGCGCGACATCAATGTGCCACCACTGATGGATGCCAAGGATTTCATGGAGTTGCACACGAAATGAGTTGCTGGACCCTGCTCGGCCTGCCAGATGATGCCGACACTCGCAGTATCAAGCGCCAATACGCCAAATTACTTAAACAGACCCGCCCGGACGAGGATCCGGTCGGGTTTCAGCGCTTGCGCGAGGCGTATGAGCAAGCGCTGGCCTGGCATTCCCTGGAACAGGCGGCGGACCTCGAAGGCTGGTCGATCGAGCCGGACGCCGAGGGTGGCGTGACGCTGATCGAGCGGCCGACGGTGGTTCAGGGCTTTTCCCAGATGAGCCTGGAGCAGGTCGAACAGGCTTACCAACAGGCGACCGAACAAGGCACTGCCGCTGACTTCGAAACCGCGCTGCTGCGCCATTGCACCCTGCACACCCACGAGCCGGAAGCGTTGGTGGAATGGTGCATGGAACGCTTCCAGTGGCTCACCGCGTGGCAACGGCTGGCGCTGCCGGAATACCTTATCGAGGTCTTGGTGGAACAACGCCAGGCCAGTGTCGAAGCACAGTTGCGCGACGCGCTGGCCCATCCTGAACGCTTTTTGCGCCTCTATCGGCGCTATCAGCAACAGCCTTGGCTTAAAAGCCTCGATCATCACCCCTGGTTCAACCGCTTGCTGGCCCGCCTGTTGCTGGACAGTCCGCATTGGTCGGCGGAGATTTTCGAGGCGGTGTGCGCTGCTCAAGGCTGGCAGTCGGGGCCTGACAATCGCTGCAGCAAACAGGATTGGGAGCGCCTGCTGCGTCGACACCAAGCCCCACAATTCATTGCCTTGCAGCGGCAACTGGCGCAGGAGCCACCGTCCACCGCGCAACGGCGAGCGGCGCGGTTTCTGCTGGGGCCCATGAAGTTTCGTCAGCGCCGGGCGATGGCGCGGCGCTTCGACCTCGACGACTGGAGCGCCTGCCGCACGCTCAGCGCCGAGCTGTACGCCAGCCACCCGCAAATCAGCGCCGACATGCCGGGCGGCACGCCGTTCTTCTGGCGTGACTGGGAACCGCATTTCGACGCCTGGCCGATGTACCTGGGCATCGTCCTCGCCTGCTTGATCGGCACCGCGGTCAATCAGGCGCCGGCGGGCATTCGCCTCGGTGAGTTGTTGGGCGTGACGGTGTTCTGGTCGTTGTTGTTCGGGGCCGGCGGCGCAGCGCTCGACTGGGCGACCCGACGTCTGGTGCACCCGTGGTGGACGCTGGACGAACGCTTGAGCGGGCGCCTGCTGCCGGGATTCAGCCCGGACGATCCGCCGTTCCGACTGCTGCGCGAGGCTGTACCGACACTGATCCTCAGTGTGGCGCTGGGCGTGTTGCTCGGGTCCGTGGCGGGCGCCACCTACCTGACGCTGGTGATCGGTGTCGGGCTGCTGCGACGGCGAGATATCACCCCGGGGTTGTCCTGGGAACGCCCGAGCCCGTGGCTCACGCGCATTGCCATCGGCGTCGGCGTGTTGCTGCTGGTGGCGGGGCTGGGCGTGGCCAAAGTGATGTCCAACCAAGGCTCGGTGAACCGCAACCAGGGTCTGCAAGCCTGGGCCGAGCGCCTGTGCAGCCGAATGCCGGTTGACGCCGCCGAATGCAACGCCCCGGCCACCGATGAACAGTGGTACCCACAGGAGAATCGCCGATGACCCCCAATTGGCTGTTACCCGTCGGTCTAGTGCTGATGCTGACCTTGATGGGCCTGGCCGGCGCCAGCAAACCGATTGCCCGGGTCGACCTGTGGCTGGATCACCGCGAAGCGCCCCTCACCGCGCAGGCCAACGCCCTCAACCCGCTGGTGGAATGCCTGAACCGGGTTGACGTGCGCTGGCGCCTGTCCTATGAGGCCTATGCCACCCAGCGCAGCAAACAATCGGTACAGGAATGGATCGCCGACAGTCGCGATTTCGCCGATGACAGTTCCAATGAGTTGCGCACGCTGCAAGCGGATTACTGCTCGACGCGGATCAGCGACAAACTGAACATTCTGCAGTACGACTTACCGCTGGCGACGCTCGCCGATCAGTATGTGCAAACCTTGAAAGACGTGGCGCCGCTCACCGCCGGCATTGATGTATACCAGCGCAGACGCTCGGCGGCCGGCGGGCCAGCGGCGGCGATCGGCGACAACTTGTGGCAACCCCAGGCCGAGGCTTACTTCAATGCGTCGAACCCGTTACGCCAACAGGTCGAACGGCTCGACCTTGAGCAGCGTCGCGGGCAACTGTCGTTGATCGAGAGCCGACTGCGCCACGACATTCACTGGCACTTGCTGGCGTACATGATTCAGGCGCGGGACACGCTGAACCTGGTCAGCGACGGGGTCAAAAACCGATCACTGAACCCGGCACAACTGACCGCGACCACCGAGCAACTGCAACAGGCCTGGCAGGCCAAGGAGCAATTTCGCAGGAGCCTGCTACCGAGCAAGAGCGGCGAGGACGCGCGTTACTTGTGGAACGAGCTGTCCGGGCCGACGCAGAAATACCTCGATGCCCTGCGGACACTGGACCAGGACTGGCGCAACAAGGCTGAACCGCAGCGCCTAAGCGCCGATTACTACGCGATCACTCGCGGCTACGATTCGATGATCAGCCACTACAACCGGTTGGCACGGGTGAATTTCTAACCCCACAGCAAAACCTGTGGGAGCGAGCCTGCTCGCGAAGAGGCCATCAGATGCAGCATTGAAGTTGGCTGACCGACGCTTTCGCGAGCAGGCTCGCTCCCACGGAGACGATTATTTCTTCAGGTTCAGGTACGACTGGTGCATGTCCGCCGCCCAGCCGTCGATCACGCTTTTGACGTCATCGGCTTTCATCACTTGCGAGTCGTTGGACAGCGGTTTGCCGGTGCCTTTGCGCACCACTTGCGCGATCACGTGGTTGTCGCGGCCGTCGAGGAATACCGCTTCGGTGGCGAGGGTGGTTTCCTGATCACGGATGCCGCTGGCGGTGCTGACGGCGGCGGCCACCAAGGCGATCGGGATCACTTCATAGGGCTTGAGACCTTCGGTTTTGCTAGTGACCGCGGTAATGGCCGCGCGCACCACGATCACCCCTGGCCCAGGGCCCGCCGCCAATGGCAGCGACTTGCTGATTTCGCGTTTCAGCGCCTGGTCGTAATAACCGGTGATGCCGTTCAGCGTGGCTTGCGGGATCTTCACCGTGGCTTGTGGCTTGGGATACAGCTGCGTGGGTTCGACGTAGACACTGGTGAACCGACTGATGTCGAGTTTCGGATCGACCCAGCGCATCACCTCGGCGCCGGACGGTGACTTCGCCTCTTTCAGTTGGCTGTAGTCCTTGAGAAAACCTGAATATTGGTCGGGCTCGACCACTTTGCTGGCGCACCCCACCACCCCGAGCGAGGCAATGCACAAGGTGCTCATCATTAAGGCAAGTTTCATGCGCTAACTCCTGTCAGACAGCCGACCACGGGAAGGAAATCCAGACCCTTAGTTATAGCCAACAATCAGCGACTTGCCGGGCCGACACGGAATATTCATACCCGTGCGCGACCGCGCATTTGACAGACGCCGGTCATGCGGCAAAGCTGCATACAGCCTCAAGCGCGCCCACTGGGCCAACGCACTCGGACATCGGAAGTCGCAATGCGCAAGCCCACTAAAAAAGTCGTCAAACCCGCCCCAGATTCACGCTCTCCTTCGTTGACTCGCTACTTCTACCCTGTCGCTGCCACGGTGTTGCTGCTGGTACTCGCCGGGCTGTGGTTCTTCCTCGGCAGCAGCAAACCGATGCCGCCGCTGGTCCCGGCGCCAGCGCCGATCGCCAAGGTCGCGGCGCCTGCCGCCCTGCCCGCCAGACAACCGCCCGCAACCTTGGTCGACGAGCAGCAATGCCAGGGCTGCCACCAACAACAGGCCCAGGACTGGCAAGGCTCGCACCACCAATTGGCAATGCAACCGGCCACCGCTGATACGATGCTCGGGGATTTCGACAACGTCAGTTTCAAAGGGGAAACCGAGACCACACGGTTTCTGCGCAAGGGCAATGAGTTCTGGGTCAATACGCCTGGGATCGACGGCAAGCCCGCCGATTTCAAAGTGGCGTACACCTTCGGTATCGCGCCGTTGCAGCAGTACCTGATCGAAGTCGGTGAAGGTCGCTTGCAGGCCCTGGGCGTGGCGTGGGATACCGAGAAGCAGCGCTGGTTTCATCTGTATCCGGGCCAGGGAGTGAATTTCAAGAACCCGTTGCACTGGAGCAAGCCGAGCCAGAACGCCAATTTCATGTGCGTCGAATGCCACACGACGGGTTACAAGCGCAATTTCGACGCGGCGACAAACACCTTCAACAGTCAGTGGAACAGCCTTGGCGTCGGTTGCCAGGCGTGCCACGGTCCGGCGTCCAATCACTTGGAGTGGACCGCCAAGAAAACCGACCTGATCCACGCCGGTTTTGCCGTCGACCTCAAGGACAAGAACGCCACGGTGGAAATCGAAACCTGCGCCCGCTGCCACGCCCGTCGCGCGCCGCTGGGGGATGGTTACACCGTTGGCAAACGCTTGATGGATGATTACCTGCCGAGCGTGTTGACCCGTGAGTTGTATGCGCTGGATGGCAAGATCAAGGACGAGGTTTTCGAACACGGCTCGTTTGCCCAGAGCAAGATGTTCGACAAGGGCGTGCGCTGCAGCAATTGCCACAACCCGCACAGCAATCAACTCAAGGCACCGGGCAACGGCGTCTGCCTGCAATGCCACAATACCGCGGGCAAAACCGCGGTCGAGACGGTCGATGGGCGTGGTTTGCAAGCGAAGAACTACGACAGCCTCGAGCACACTCGCCACGCGCCGGGCCAACCGGGTTCGCAGTGCATCGATTGCCACATGCCCGGCAAGTTTTACATGGGTAATGACTTCCGGCATGACCACAGTTTCAGCATTCCCAACCCGGAACGGGCGAAGAAACTGGGCACGCCGGATGCTTGCCTGACCTGCCACCAGGGCAAGGCCGGGGACAAGGTCACCGAGCAGTTCAAACTGTGGTCGGCCAATTCGTTGCCCCTCGAAGCACCGCGCTACGATGACAGCCTTTGGCTGATCCGCAGCGGTCAGCCTGGCGCCGCCGACGCGCTGTATCAGCAATTGCAGCGCAGCAACTTGCCGGCGATTCAGCGGGCGACGCTGCTTGCGGAATTGCCGCTGTACCCCAGCGAACAGGCGCTGAAACTGGCGACCAAGGACCTGACTCACCCGGCGCCGCAAGTGCGCGATTTGGCGGCGCGGGCCATCAGTGCCTTCCTGCCGCCGGCGGAACGGGCGCCGCTGTTGATTCCGCTGCTCAAGGACCCGGTGAAAGCCGTGCGCATCGGCGTGGCGCGGGATCTGCTGAGTGTCGCCGGTACCGCGCTGGGCAATGCCGAGGCCGACTGGGACAGCGCCATTGCTGAATACGAGGCGGTGCAAAACAGTCTCGGCGAACGGGCTGAAGCCAACCTCAACTTGGCGATGCTATACCAGGCCAGTGGCCGCACTACGTTGGTGGAACCGTCGCTGCGCACGGCATTGCTGCGCGACCCGGACTTTTACCCCGCGCTGGTGACGCTGGTGCAGTGGCTCGGCGCCAATGGCCGTGCGGACGAGGCCAAGGCCGTGCTCGACCAGGGTTTGCAGGCGCATCCGGACGCGGCGTTGCTGCATCACACCCAAGGGCTGGCGCTGATCCGCTCGGGCAACAAAACTCAGGCGCTCGCATCACTGCGCAAAGCCACCGAACTGGAACCGCAGAGCGGGCAATTCGGTTATGTCTACGCCGTGGCCCTGCACGATGCCGGCCACGTCGACCAGGCCTGCCAGCAACTGGAAGCCTTGCTTAAAGTGCAACCGACCAATCGCAATGCGCGGCTGTCGCTGATCCAGTTCTACCTGGAGAACGGCCAGGAACCCAAGGCCCAGGTGTTGTTGCAGGGCTGGAAGAAAATGAACATGGGTGATCCAGCGTTGAAGTGACTGACCTGGGGTTTTGTAGTGCCCATAAGGCCGCCATCGCTGGCAAGCCAGCTCCCACAGGTTGATTGGGTGTGAATCCTAACGCGCGACGGTGCGACGATTTGGCTTGCCCGCGATGACGTCAACAGAGCCAACACAGATCCCAATCGTCAGCGCCGCCGAAACAACGGCCGCGGTTCAATCACTGACCGTCCATACAGCACGCTCATCCCGGCCAGGCCCTTGAGCGCATCCTCGGCGGATTTATCCTCGCGCACGGCGAAACTGTCGAAACCGCATTGGCGCATCAGGCTCAGTTGATCGCGCAGCACATCGCCAATCGCACGCAACTCACCCTGCCAGCCCAGTCGGCTACGCAAGAGGTAGGCCTGGCTATAACCGCGACCGTCGCGAAAGCTCGGGAAGTCCACGGCGATCAGCGGAATCTGCGCCAGCCACGGGCGCAGGCCTTCCACCTCGTCGTCAGGCCCCAACCACACGGCGTGGTTCTCTTCCGGCCGTTCAGCCCGGCGCAATAGCCACGCCGCCAGCGGCAGAATCAGCGCCCCTACCGTCGCTTCACCCTCCCTGACCAGGGTCCACGGGTCGTGCTCCACCAAAGTGGCGACGCCTTGATGCAGCCGCAGCAGATTGTTCATGCCGAGACCTCCAGCGTCTTCGGGTACACCGCTTCCTTGAACGGCTCCAGGCCAATGCGCTGTACGGTGTCGACGAACAACTCTTCACTCTCGCGATAGCAGGCGAAGGTGTCGATGATTCGCTCGATCACCTGGGGCACTTCCGCAGCGCTGAACGATGGCCCGATCACCTTGCCCAGCGCGCTGTTTTTGCCCTGAGCGCCGCCGAGGGTGATCTGGTACCACTCGCTGCCGTTTTTATCGACCCCGAGGATGCCGATATTGCCAATGTGATGATGACCGCAGGCGTTCATGCAGCCGGAGATGTTCAGGCTGATATCACCGAGGTCATGCAGGTAATCCAGATCGTCGAAACGCGCCTGGATACCTTGGGCGATGGGGATCGACTTGGCGTTGGCCAGGGCACAGAAATCGCCGCCGGGGCAGGCAATGATGTCGGTCAGCAAACCGACGTTGGCGCAGCCCAGCCCTTGCGCGCTGGCCGCGCGCCACAAAGCGTACAGCTGCGTCTTGGGTACATCCGGCAGTACGATGTTCTGCTCGTGAGCGATGCGGATCTCACCAAAACCGAACTGCTCGGACCAATCCGCCACGGCGTCCATTTGTTCGGCGGTCACGTCCCCTGGCGGGGCTTCTGCCCCTGGTTTGGTGGACAGCACGGCGCTGGCGTAGCCCGGCATCTTATGCGCTTGCACGTTGCGATTGACCCAACGGGCGAAGTCCGGGTGTTCGCTCAGGTGCGTGCCGAATGCCAGGTCGGTATCGTCCAGCTCGCGATAGACCGGCGGCACGAAGGCACTGGCCACGCGCTGGTACTCGGCGTCGGTGAGTTGCGCCGGGCCGTCGATCAGGTACTGCCACTCTTCTTCGACTTCCTTGGCGAAGGCCTCGATGCCCAGGGCTTTGACCAGAATCTTGATCCGCGCCTTGTACTTGTTGTCGCGCCGACCGTGGCGGTTATAGACCCGCAGCACCGCCTCGACATACGACAGCAAATGCTGCCACGGCAAGCCTTCGCGAATCTGCAAACCGAGGATCGGCGTGCGCCCCAGACCACCGCCGACGATCACCCGCAGCAGCTTCTGCCCATCAGCACCGGGGTAAAGGTACAGGCCGATGTCGTGCATCATGATCGCCGCGCGGTCCTGCTCGGCTGAGCAGATGGCGATCTTGAATTTGCGCGGCAGGAACAGGAATTCCGGGTTGATGGTCGACCACTGCCGAAGGATTTCCGCCAGCGGGCGCGGATCCATCAGCTCGTCCGCCGCCACTCCGGCAAATGCCTCGGTGGTGATGTTGCGCACGCAGTTGCCGGAGGTCTGGATCGCGTGCATGTTGACTTCAGCCAGGCGTTGCAGGATGTCCGGCACTTCGGCCAGTTCGATCCAGTTGAATTGCATGTTCTGCCGGGTGGTGAAGTGACCGTAACCGCGATCGTAATCCCGAGCGATGCTCGCCAGGGTGCGCAACTGCTCGGCGCCGAGGGTGCCGTAGGGGATCGCCACGCGCAGCATGTAGGCATGCTTTTGCAGGTACAGGCCGTTTTGCAGGCGCAGCGGCAGGAACTCCTCCTCGCTCAGCTCACCCGCGAGGAAGCGCTCGACCTGATCGCGAAACTGCGCGACCCGCTCAAACACCAGCGCCCGGTCGTACTCATCGTATTGATACATCGGTTACCTCATCAGGGCTCAGGCACAACACTGGTACATCGCTTGGTGTTGACTATGAGCCGTGCGCTCCTTGCATTACAGATTCAGCTAAACCGTAAAAAACCGTATCACCCTGTGGCAGATGGACGCAGCCGCGTTCTGATCCGCAACTATGAGTTTTCTCTGAGTCTGTTTTGTTCGCCAAAGGCTTTCTACGATGCTTTCAGGCCAAATCCCGTGGACTGGCCAGCCTATGCAACCGTGGAAGGACCGAGCATGAGCACAGCAACAATCGGACAGGCCTATAACTACAAAGTGGTGCGCCAATTCGTCATCGCCACCGTGTTCTGGGGCGTAGTGGGTATGGCGATGGGCGTGTGGATCGCCTCGCAACTGGTGTGGCCGCAGATGAACCTTGACCTGCCGTGGACCACCTTCGGCCGCTTGCGACCGCTGCACACCAGCCTGGTGATTTTCGGCTTCGCCGGCAGTGCGCAATTCGCCGCCAGCTATTACGCCGTGCAGCGTACCTGCCAGGTAAGGCTGTTCAGCGACTGGCTCGCGACGTTCACGTTCTGGGGCTGGCAATCGGTGATCGTGATCATGCTGGTCACTCTGCCACTGGGTTACACCACCACCAAGGAATACGCCGAGATCGAATTCAGCGGCGCGGTGTGGATGACGGTGGTCTGGGTCGCCTACGCCATCGTGTTCTTCACCACCGTGGTGCAGCGCAAGACCAAGCACATCTACGTCGGCAACTGGTTTTTCGGCGCGTTTATCGTGGTGATCGCCATGCTGCACGTGGTCAATCACCTGTCGATCCCGGTGGGCTGGTTCAAATCCTATCCGGTGTACTCCGGCGCCACCGACGCCATGGTGCAGTGGTGGTACGGCCATAACGCGGTGGGTTTCTTCCTGACCACCGGGTTCCTCGGGATGATGTATTACTTCGTACCGAAACAAGTGGGGCGGCCGGTGTATTCGTATCGCCTGTCGATCGTGCATTTCTGGGCGCTGATTACCCTGTACATCTGGGCCGGTCCGCACCACTTGCACTACACCGCACTGCCGGACTGGGCACAATCGCTGGGCATGGCCATGTCGTTGATCCTGCTGGCGCCGAGCTGGGGCGGGATGATTAACGGCATGATGACCTTGTCCGGTGCCTGGCATAAGTTGCGCAGCGACCCGATCCTGCGCTTCCTGGTGCTGTCGCTGGCGTTCTACGGCATGTCGACGTTCGAAGGGCCGATGATGGCGATCAAGACCGTCAACGCCCTCTCCCACTACACCGACTGGACCATCGGCCACGTCCACGCCGGCGCCCTCGGCTGGGTAGCGATGATCACCTTCGGCGCGACCTATCACATGGTGCCGAAGATCTTCGGCCGCGAGCAGATGCACAGCACCGCGCTGATCAACGCGCATTTCTGGCTCGCGACCATCGGCACCGTGCTCTACATCGCCTCGATGTGGGTCAACGGCATTACCCAGGGCCTGATGTGGCGCGCAGTGAACGACGACGGCACGCTGACCTACTCGTTTGTCGAGGCATTGCAGGCCAGCCATCCAGGGTTCGTGGTGCGCTTCGCCGGCGGCGTGTTCTTCCTCAGCGGCATGCTGCTGATGGCGTACAACGTGTGGCGCACGGTGCGGGTCTCGGACTTGCAGGTAGCCGAGCGCGAGGCGCAGATCGCATGATCGACCTGATGCTGGATCTGTTGGGGATGCTCAGTCTGGGGCTGGCGATCTACTACTGCCTGCGCCACCAAACGGCCCAGAGCCTGGATGAGGCGAGCATGATGCCGTTCGCCGACGACCCGGATGTGGCACGTCGGGTCGAGGCGGCCACCGGCAAACCGGTTAATGCGGTGGCGCCCGAGGAACCCAAGCGCGGCTGGATCAATATGGAAATGTAATGACTGGGTGGGAGCGAGCCTGCTCGCGAAAGCGCCGTGTCAGGCCCCGATGGGCTGACTGAACGGATGCCTTCGCGAGCAGGCTCGCTCCCACCGGGATGCCCGTCAGCGGGGATCAGCCACGCTCGCGGGGAATCAACCCCTGCAACTGCTGGGCGAGGAAATTCGCATCGAAGGCGAAGGTATCCGGGTCTTTCAGACCGTTGGTCTTGCGCCATTGCCAGTTCGTCGACGGCGGCTGGCACACCAGGGAAATACTGCCGTAGCGCGCCGCGGTCAAACCCATCACCGCCAGGGAAATCTGCCCGCCGGCGCCCATCACATCCGGCACGAACTCCACGGGTTTGCCAGCGATCACAATGCTCAGCTTCTCGGTCTTGAAGGTCGAAGTTTCCACCGGCACGCTGGGCCCGAATGCTACATAAGCCTCGCGCCTGACCTCCAGCAAACCCGGCGCCTGCACCGGCGCCAGCCATTGCTGGATCTGGTCGAACAACTCACCGATGCGGGCGGCCCACACCAGCGCCTGGCTCTCAAACTGCTGCTTCTTGTGCGCTTCGCTGTCTGCGTAATGGCGAAGCATCTCACCCAATTGCTGAACGTTGTCCATTGCGGTGTTCCTTTGGTAGGAGCGGTGTCGCGGACGTTGAGCATGGCAGAAGCCGACGCCGGCCGTGCAAGTCAATTGTGTCGATGGTTGGTTGGCGGCACGGTCGGGCGTTACTGGCGGTGTCCGGCACGGCTAGCGCGCTCCGCAAGCTAGTACACCACCATTCGTCGCCACTGTCAGATCTGACAGTAGCCACCGTGAGTGCCGCAGTCATTAACTCAAAGTGTCATCCACGGCCACCGACCAGGTTATTCATCATGCTCATTCAACCGCGCAAACAGCTGGCGCCCAAGGTCCTGCTCGAACCGTTGATCCCCGGTCGCACCGAGCCGGCGTTGCCGTCCGGCGAGTGGGGCATCAACTTCGCTGCCGCCCGGGGCAATTTTCCGGACCGGGGGTTGAAGGTGCAGATTCCAATCTGGTCCACCAAAGACCTGGGCGACAAGGTCGAGCTGCTGCTCAATAACGCCACGGTGGATCAACACAGCATCGGCGACCCCACCGAAATCACCGAGCCGACGATTTTGTGGGTGGCTCCGGGGCGCTTGCCCAGCGGTTCCTATACCTTGAGCTACCGAGTGACACGGCGCAACCAGGCGCCTGAAACCTTCACCCCGCCGCTCAGGCTTTACGTCAAACTCGAACTCCCCGGCGGCCAGGACCTGGACCCGGTGGAGGGCCAGCATTCCGCGTTGTATCAGTACATCGATCCGCAGATTGTCCTCGATGGGGTCGACAAGGACATTGCCAGGGCTGGGGTCAAGATTACCGTCCGGGCCAAACCCGGCAATGACAGCCCGCAGCCTTACCCGAACATCGCCGTGGGCGATGTCTGCACCTTGAGTTGGGGCGGCCAGTTCGTACGCTCGGCACCCGTGACCCAGGAACAGATCGACGATCCTGCCGGCCATCCCATCGTCATCACCGCCGATGAAAAAACCATTCTCGATGCGCAGGACACCGGCCCTGCGGGTTTGGCCGTGACCTTTATGATCAGGGACCTGGTGAACAACCAGTCCGAAGACTGGTGCCAGGAAACGCGCATCGTGGTCGACACCGGCAACTCACGGCTGGAAGCGCCGATCATCTCCAAAACCAATGGCAATAACCTGGACCTGGAGCTGGTGGGCGACGACTACATCGTGGCGCAGGTGTGGGCCGAATCCATCGATGAGTTTGCCAAGGACGATTTCATCATCATGAACTTGCGAGGCACGCCGCTCGAAGGCGAAGCCGTCGACGTCAAGGTCAGGCAACAAATTCTAAAGACGCCCCCGACGGTGGAAATGGTTTCCCTGCGCAACGCCGACGTCCGCGCACTGGCCAAAACCCAAGCGGTGTTCGCCTACGAGCTGGAGCGCGACGGCACGGTGATCCAGCGCTCCAAGGGCCGCTTCGTCAACATCCTGGGCGAGCCCAAACGCCTCGCGGCGCCGATTGCCGACGATGAACGACAAGGCGCGATCGACCCGGACTTGCCGTTCACTTGGGTGCGCATTCCGTTCGACGAGGCCTTCGTTCATGAAATGGCTATCGAACTGAAATGGAGCGGCACCCAGGCGCCGCCCGGCGGTGGCAGCTACGAACCGGAGCTGGACTTGTACATCCCGACGACCGATGAAATCGACGCCAAAGCCGACCTGCTGATCAGCGTCGACGGCAGGCACCTGAAGATTCTGGAAGGCGGCACCCTGGCCCTGTCGTACAACCTTCTGCTGCTCGACAACGAAGGCGAAATCGTCCGGCGCGGGTCCCGTCCGGCGGCGCTGTTGAATATCGGCGAGGCCATTGTGGAGCTGGATAAACCGCAGGTGGCCGGCGAAGAAAACGGCGTGCTGGACCCCGACGAACTGCCCGATGGCATGAGCCGGCTGACCGTGCCCCGCGCCGCAGAACCCACCTGCCCCGGCGACCTCGTCACCTACACCTGGGTCGGTTCGAAGACCGGCAGGACCCGCGACAGTATCAAGATCAGCTCGCACAACGCCGACCAGGAAGTGGACTTCAGCCTCAATGCCCGGTTTGTCGCCGAGCACATCGAACCGAACCGCGATGGCGAGGTAACGGTGTGGTACGAGATTGCCAGGGTCGGGCCGCCGGCGCGGGTTAGTTACTCGGATGCGTTGGTGTTTGGTGTGGGTACGGCGATGGCGCTGAAGTCACCTGCTATCAAACAAGCCCCGAATGGCACCAGCCTCAATCCAGTCATGGCGAAAGACCTGTTAACCGCAGTGGTGGACTACGATGACATGGCCATTGGCGACTCAATTACGATGACTTGGACCGGAGGCCCCGACTCCCCTGCCGAAGGTTCGCATACTACGGCTCCGGTGGAAGTGTTGAGCATCAGCCCGAAAGACGTGCCCCTACCCAATTCGCTAGTGGCGTTCAGCTTGGGCAAACGAGTGACCGTGACTTACCGCGTAACTCGTGACAGTGAGCCAGCGAGACCCTCGTTGCCCCTGGCCTTGGCTGTGCAAAATTTTGCCGGCGACGATCTGCAAGCCAGCATCCCTACCATCGCCGGTGTGACGGCCAGGGATCTGAACGTCGCAGCAATGAAGGGTGACGAGCAGCTGACCATTAGTGAATGGCCCTTGCAACTCAGTGGTCAACGGGTGTGGCTGGAATATCAAGGAATGCTGGAAAGCGGAGCAACGGATAAAAAGATTATCTGGGAGGGCCCGAGTCATAACTCGTCGTCAGGACTGGAAACATTAGCGCCGGTTGATTGGTTGAAAACGCTGAAGGAAGGTTCGACTCTGACCATTACTTTCATGGTCAACTTTGACAAGGTACCTAGCAGAGCCACGGCAGTAAGCTTCCCTCTACGCATCTATACAGTCAGCGTTGCCGAAGATGAAAAATTATCCTTCACTCGCTCTCCTTATGTTGTAGCTCCTGGAGGCCGGGTCAAACCTATTGAACTACTGCTAACTCATTCCGATAACACACCCGTCCCTAATGCCCGTGTCACCCTGACATTGCCCGCAGGAGTCAATTACGCCGACGGCGGCAGTGGCAATCGCGACTTCCATACGGACGTTCGCGGCATTGCCAGCGTGCACGGGGTTACAGTGCATCAGACTGCTGGCCCTTATATATTGAACGCCGCCAGCGATACACAAATGGCGACTGCGTTATTATCAGTTTCCGCACAAGGTCCCGTAGGTGATATCCCAGAATCAAATGGCTCAATGTTTTTAGCCATCTCCCCCGACGGCACGCGCGTTTATGGTGCAGATTTAATGCCAGACGGAGGAAATGTCGATGTCATAGATACAGCAACCAATACACTTATAACCAAAATAGCGACATCCAGGCTGTACGGCTTCCATAACCCATTGGCAATTTCCCCCGACCAGTCAAGCTTTTACCTCGGCATTGACTCTACTATTCAGGTCATTGACGCAGCAAGTAACACTCTCACTCAGACGATAAACATCGTTCCTCATAGCAGATTTGGCGGACTGGCTGTGAGCCCTGACAGTTCTCGGCTGTACGTAGCTATATTTCACTTCGGAACCACAGATCGGGGTGTGATCGTCATAGATACCGCCACAACAGAAACGGTAGCCACTGTTCCTTTCCCAACGGGCGCCGGCAACATAGCCATTAGCAATGCAGCAGCGCGTCTATATGTATGTTCACGAGAAAACCATTTCTTATCAGTTGTTGACACAACAAACAACGTCAAACTGCAAGATATCAGCCTTGGACACACTACAGATCAAGTAATAATCACACCAGATGATGCATTTGTGTACGTTTCAGGGCCCTCTCCAAGACTGTCAATCATTGAAACTGCAACAAACACTGTGATTAAAAGATTGTCGATTGCTGGGATTACTCATTTTGCGTCCAGTACCGACAGCAGTCGAATTTACGCTTGCGGCGCTGATTCAATCACTGTAATCGATGTAGCAACCCACCAAGTCATCGATACGATTAACACAGGTTCGTTTGCGACCGTTATCAGCAGTGATGGCACGCGCGCATATATTGGAACATCCAAAACAACAGTGATTGATATACGAGAAAGATGACGCAGAACGACTCAGCCGCTCGGCGTCTGCCGAAAGCTCACCGCCAGCCGGTTCCAGCTATTGATGGTGCTGACGGCGACGGTCAGGTCGACCAGTTCTTCTTCGCTGAATTGTTCGCGGGCCTGGGCGTAGACGTCGTCGGGCACAAGGCTGTCGGCGAGCAGTGTGACGGCTTCGGTCCAGGCCAGGGCGGCGCGTTCGCGGGGGGTGAAGAAGCCGCTGTCGCGCCATACGGCGATGGCGTACAGGCGCCGGTCGGTTTCGCCCAGGCGCCGGGCGTCCACCGAGTGCATGTCGGTGCAGAAGGCGCAGCCGTTGACTTGCGAGGCGCGGATTTTGATCAGATGCAGCAGCGCGGTGTCGATGCTCAGGTTGCTGGTCATGGCCTCCATGGCGATCATCGCTTTCATCGCTTTGGGCGAGGCGTTGTAGTAATCCAGACGGGGGCTCATGACGGTTCCTGAAACGAGTGAAATTGATTCCACAGTAAATCTCGGTACGAACGGCGAACAGATCCAATCCGACGATAAATCGCCAGTCCATCGCCCTTTCTCACGGTGAGTCCAATTTGCCGGTTTTGCTCCGCGCAACTTCATCAAGGCTAGGCTCTACAGGTAACCTATACCGCGCGCGACGCACACCGCGCCTTGATTACCAGCCAGGAGCCACGCGGGTATGGAATTACATGTTGTCATCAACGGCCGTAAAGACCTCGCGGGCCAGCTGTACCAGCAGTTGCGCAGTGCCATCGAGTCGGGCCGCCTGGCAGCCGGGACGCAACTGCCGCCGAGCCGTTTGCTGGCCGAACAACTGAGTGTTTCGCGCAAGACCGTGTCCGATACCTACGCCCAACTGACCTATGAAAATTTCCTCACCGGGGTGATCGGCAAAGGCACTTACGTCAACGCCCGGCCCGCGCAGATCGTGCGCAAGCAGAGCCACACGCAGCTGGCGAGCTCGGCGGTGATCGAGTATTGGCGCAATATGCCGGACTTCCTGCGCCACCCGGCCCTGGAAGGCTCTTTGCGTTATGACTTTATCGGCGGCGCCACCAGCAAGGGCCAGTTCCCCCATGACGACTGGCGCCGCTGCACCGCCCACGCGCTGCGGCAGATCGGCGGCTCCAAGGGTTTTTACAGCGTGCCGGAAGGCTTGCCAGCGCTGCGCAACGCGATCGCCCGGCACATCGCGTTCTCTCGTGGCGTTAACTGCCAGGATGAGGATGTGGTGGTGTGCAACGGCGCGCAGCAGGCGCTGGACCTGATCTCCCGCGTGCTGAATCAACCGGGCAGCCGGGTGGCCATTGAAGATCCCGGTTATCCGCCGGCACGGCTACTGTTCAGTTCCCATGGCGCCGAGGTGGTGGCGGTGCCGGTGGATGAGCAAGGCCTGGTGGTGGAGAAGATTCCCGACGGTACGCGGATGATCTACGTCACGCCGTCGCACCAGTTTCCGCTGGGCATGCCGATGAGCCAGGCGCGACGCGTGGCGCTGCTCGAACGCGCCTATGAGCTGGGCGCGATCATCATCGAGGACGATTACGACAGCGAGTTCCGCTACGAGGGCCGGCCCACGGACTCGCTGCAAAGCCTGGACGAGCGCGGCATCGTCGCCTACGTCGGGACCTTCTCGAAAACCCTGCTGCCGGAGTTACGCCTCGGTTATGCAATCTTGCCGCCCGCGATCCTCGAAGCGGTGATCCGCGCCAAACAGCTTACCGACCGCCACACGTCCACCCTGCCGCAATGGGCGATGGCCAAGTTCATCGCCGAGGGCTGCCTGCTCAGGCATATCCGCCGCTGCCATGCGATCTACGCCGGGCGTCGCGAACGGCTATTGGCGCGGGTCGCGACCGACCTCTCGCCGTGGCTGGAAGCGATTCCGACCGATGCCGGTTTCCACATGGTGCTGCTGTTCAAAGTGCCGGTGGACTTGCCGCTGCTGATCGAGCTGGCGCGCAAAGTCGAAGTCGGGCTGTACCCATTGGATCCGTTTTATTTCCGCGAACCGTCTAGACTGGGCTTGCTGATGGGCTTCGGCGCCATCGAAACCCTGGACATCGACACCGCTCTGGACCGCTTGCGCGATATCTTGCAGCAAGTGATTTAAGCGGTATTGGTATGCAGGTTTATCTGCCGATTGGTCGTTGGATGTCTCGGTGCGGCGGCCTATTCTGTGCAAGCGTTAAATCTCAATGAGCAAGACCCATCCGGCTTGATTCAGGAGCGTAAGCAATGACCAAAGAAGTGATCAACACGGTCGAGGTGCAGGCGTTCGCAGGCCGCTCGGAGGAACTGGGCGAGCAACTGAAAAGGATCGTCGAAACCCTGCGCAGCAAGCCTGGCTGCGAATCCTATATGGTTGATCGTTGCCCCGACGACAGCAACCGTTGGACCGTTAGCGCCCGCTGGCAGTCCGAGGACGCCATGCGTAACCATTTCAACTGCCCCGAAGTGCAAGACTTCATCGGCCTGCTCGACAGCCACCTGGCGAGCGGTGTGCACTTCAATAGCTGACCGCTGCGGCGAGGAACAGCGCTTCCTCGCCGCAGTTGCTTCATCGTGGTCTCCTCACCTTCGCAGCAATTGGATATTTGCCCCAACCCCGCTCGGGCCTACTGTGGTGACAGACCAACCCCACAGGATCTGCCCATGAAAACCCTTCAATTGCTGGCCACCCCGATCATCGCCCTAAGCCTGCTGCTGCCCGCCAGCGCATTCGCCCACGAGTCCACTGATCCCTCGGAAAAAATCACGGTGTTGCAGGACCAGAACTTGGTCACTAATCGCTGCGGCAACAGCCATAAATAAAATGGTTCGAATTGCTTATTCGAGCCTTTTTATCACTTTCAGTAATTAAGTCGTTTCCTCTAAGTCGGACAAAGTCTGCCCTGATCGCTAAGTTGCCGTTTATTTAACGGGCGCAGGTTTAGTCTAAAAAGTATGCCGAACGTTTGTCGGCTGTCGCCATCCCAACATGTTTGTTTCACCGGAGAAACACCATGAAACCTGTGCTTGTCAGTTGTCTCGCCTTCACTGCCTTGTTAGCCGGTTGCTCAGTCCCAACCGCGCCCTCTGCGGTCTCTTCGCTCGATGGCGTGTTCAATCAACCAGAGGGCCGCTCCAGCACGACCCAGATCGCCAGCGGCAAAAATGTCACGCTCGGCGTAGTCTACAGCCGCAACACCGAGACCAATCGCGCCTACCTTCGGCACTATCAGGCCAACGCCGGAACAGGTTTCGGCCAGAGCCTGTTGGCGCAGCCGATCCACGATGCTTACGTCGCCACGTCCAATCCCGACTTTGCGGTGGATGGCGTAATGGCCTCGCTGCGCCGGGCGTTCGGGACAGTTACGGTCTACCCCAACATGCCTAGCCTGCAAGCTGACCGGCCCGATGTGATCGCAGTGATCGACACCCGCAGCCAACTGATCACTGCACGCAGTTCGGATATCGAGTCGAACGTGAGTGTGCTGTTCTACGATGCGCATTCGAACTACATCGGCACCGCAAAAGGTTATGAGGCACGGGCATTGACGCCATTATGGGGCAATTACTCTCAACATGCCGATGACATCGTGGCGGACATTAATCAGCAGCAAGATGTGCAAGTTAAAGCACTGCAGAAGTTTGACCAGTCGCTCAATCATTTACTGACCGGGCCGACAGGTAGTTTGTCGTTAAATACTGAAAACATGGCCATCATTAAGTAACGCGGTGGCTATGAGGGTGTCATCGCTGGCAAGCCAGCTCCCACAAGGTTAATTGTTGTATGCAAATTGTGTGTACACCCAAAAACCTGTGGGAGCTGCGATGCGACGATTCGACTTGCCAGCGATAGCGCCAGCCCAGACAACCCAAACCCCAAATTCATAAAAAAGCCCCGCCTCTCTCAAGGCAGGGCTTTTTCATTTAACGGCTGATTAGGCGGCAGGTGCCAGTTCAGCAGCGGCCGGGATCACCGCTTGCCCGCTCAACGCCAGGTCGAGCAGTTCACGGTTGGCCACGGCGTACATGGCGTAGTCGGTGCCACTGGCGGCACGGATTTCCACCAGCATCGCGCGCCAGCGTTCGATCATGCTCTGGTGCTGCTCGATCCACAGCGCCAGACGTGCTTCCACGTCTTGGCTACCATCGCCCTGTTGCAGGACCGAGATGGTGATCGCCCGTTGTTGCCAGTCGACGTCATCCCGGAACGCTTCGCGGGCCAGGGCCTGCCAGTTGTTTTCCACCGGCAGTGCGCTGATCTGTTGCAGGTACCAGGTGATGTCCAGCGCGCTGCCGACCGCGAAGTAAGCCTTCGCCACGTCTGCAGGGTTCTGGCCGGTCACGTCCGAGGCCTCGATGATCGGCAGCAAGGTGTACAGGTGCGAGGTGCCTGCGACCATGCGGGCGAGCAACTCCGGCACACCGGCTTCGACGTAAGCCTGATAACGGGCCTGCCAGTTTTCGTGGATTTCACCACTCAGCAGTTCGTCGAGCTTGAGGCCCAGTTCCTTCAGGTGCGGACCGAAATGCGCGACGTCACGGGCAGCGTTCTGCTCATTGCGACGGGCACGCAGGAACCAGCGCGTAGCGCGACGGCCCAGGCGCATCAACTCGTCCATCAGCTCCAGTTGCACGTCGGCCGAGACCTGGTAGTCCAGAGCTTCGATCTGACGGAACCAGTGCGGGAGGTGGAAGATGTCACGCACGATCACATAAGCGCCGGCCACGTTCGCCGGGCTCATGCCGGTCGACTCTTTGAGCCGTTGAACGAAGGTGATGCCCATGTGGTTGACCAGGTCGTTGGCGATCTGGGTGCTGACGATCTCGCGCTTCAGGCGGTGACGGCGCATGGCGTCGGAGAACTTGCTGACCAGGGTCGGCGGGAACGCCGTTTCCATGTCGCGGGTCAGGTAGTCGTCATCCGGCACCAGCGAGTTGAGCAGCGCTTCCTTGAGGTCGATCTTGCTGTAGGAAATCAGCACCGACAACTCGGCACGGGTCAGGCCATGGCCCGCCGCGACGCGTTCGTTGAGCTGATCTTCGGCCGGCAGGAACTCGATCGCGCGATCCAGCTTGCCGCGCCCTTCGAGGTCGTTCATCAGGCGCTTGTACTCGGCAATTCGCGCGTAGGCACGGCGCGCTGCCAAGGAAAGGGCTTGAGTCTGCTTGTAGTTGTTGCCCAGCACCAGGTTGCCGACTTCGTCGGTCATGCTCGCCAGCAACTGGTTGCGCTGCTTGTCGGTCATGTCGCCGGCCTGCACCACTTCGTTGAGCAGGATCTTGATGTTCACTTCGTGGTCGGAGCAATCCACGCCACCGGCGTTGTCGATGAAGTCCGTGTTGGAACCGCCGCCATTGAGGCCGAATTCCACACGACCCAGTTGGGTCATGCCGAGGTTACCGCCCTCGCCCACCACTTTGCAGCGCAACTCGTTGCCGTTGACCCGCAGGGCGTCGTTGGCCTTGTCGCCGACATCGGCGTGGCTTTCGCTGCTGGCCTTGACGTAAGTGCCGATACCGCCGTTCCACAACAGGTCTACCGGGGCCTTGAGCAAGGCGTTGAGCAGTTCGGTCGGGGTCAGTTTGTCGGCCTTGATGTCGAAGCGTTCTTTCATCTCTGGCGAGATGGCGATGCTTTTTGCGCTGCGCGAGAAAATACCGCCGCCCTGCGACATGATGCTGGTGTCGTAGTCGGACCAGGCCGAACGCGGCAAGTCGAACAGGCGCTGACGCTCGGCGAAGCTCGACGCCGGCTCAGGGTTTGGATCGATGAAGATGTGCAGGTGGTTGAAGGCCGCGACCAGTTTCAGCTTGTCGGACATCAACAAGCCGTTGCCGAACACGTCGCCGGCCATGTCGCCGACGCCGACCACGGTGATGCTGTCTTTCTGGACATTGATGCCACGCTCGCGGAAGTGGCGCTGTACGCCGACCCACGCACCTTTGGCGGTGATGCCCATTTTCTTGTGGTCATAACCGGCAGAACCGCCGGAAGCGAACGCGTCACCGAGCCAGAAGCCGTAGTCGATGGCGATGCCGTTGGCGATGTCGGAGAAGGTCGCAGTGCCCTTGTCCGCCGCCACCACCAGGTACGGGTCGTCATCGTCGTGCCGCACGACGTTGACCGGTGGCACCAGCGCGCCGTCCTTCAGGTTGTCGGTGATGTCCAACAGGCCGGAAATGAAAATGCGGTAGCAGGCAATGCCCTCGGCCGCGATCTCGTCACGGCTGCCGCCCAATGGCAGACGGCGCGGCAGGAAGCCGCCCTTCGCGCCCACCGGCACGATCACCGAGTTCTTCACTTGCTGGGCTTTCACCAGGCCCAGCACTTCGGTGCGGTAGTCTTCTTCACGGTCGGACCAGCGCAAGCCGCCCCGTGCGACGTTGCCGAAGCGCAGGTGCACGCCCTCGACCCGTGGCGAGTAAACGAAGATTTCGAACTTCGGCACCGGTTTCGGCAGCTCAGGAATCGCGTGCGGGTTGAACTTGAAGCTGAAGTACGACTTGTTCTGGCCGTTGGCGTCGGTCTGGTAGAAGTTGGTCCGCAGGGTGGCCTTGATCAGGTCCAGGTAGCGACGCAGGATGCGGTCTTCGTTGAGCACTTGGACGTCGTCGAGCGCGGTGAGGATCGCCTGTTCCAGCCGTTGCTGCTTGTCTTCCAGGTCGTCGGCGGTGAGTTTGCGTGCCAGGTAGAAACGGGTCTTGAACAACCGGGTCAACTCGCGAGCGATGTCAGTGTGGTTGTTCAGGGTGCTGGCAATGTACCCGAGGTCGAAGCCCAGGCGAATCTGCTTCAGGTAACGGGCGTAGGCACGCAGCAGCGCCACGTCGCGCCACGGCAGGCCGGCGGTCAGCACCAGGCGGTTGAAGGCATCGTTCTCGGCATCGCCACGCACGATGTGGACGAACGCGTCTTGCAGCGTGTCGTTGAGTTGCTGGATGTCGAGATCCAGGCCTTCGGCAGCAGTGAAGGCGAAGTCGTGAATCCAGAACTCGCGGCCATTGGTGTGACGCAGGCGGTACGGGAATTCACCGAGTACACGCAGGCCGAGGTTCTCGAGGATCGGCAGCACGTCGGACAGCGCCAGCGGCGTGTCGGCGTGATACAGCTTGCAATGCAGCTCGCGCTGGCCGGAGACCTGGCCCAACGGCTGGTAGAAGCTCATCACCAGCGGATTGGTTTCGGTCAGGCTCAGCAGGTGCTGCATGTCGACCACCGCCGAGTGCGCGGCGAAGCGCTCGCGGTAACCGGCGGGGAAGCCTTTCGGGAAATCCGCCAGCACGTTGGTGCCGTGGGCTTCGCCGAAGCTCTCGATGACCAGGCTGGCGTAGTCGTCCTGCCAGCTGCGGCAGGCCTGGACCACTTCTTTCTCCAGCAGCACCGGGTCGATGTCGAGGCGATTTTTAGGGTCGACGCGCAGGATCAGTTGCACGCGGGCCAGCACGGACTCGGAGAAGAACGTCCAGAACTCGCAATCCGAGGCTTTCAGGCGATCCATCAACACTTGTTGGATCTTCTGCCGCACTTCGGTGGAGTAAATGTCGCGCGGCACGTAGGCCAGGCAGTAGCAGAAACGGCCGTACGGATCTTTGCGCAGGAACACGCGGATCTTGTTGCGTTCCTGGATCTGCACGATCGACATCACGGTGCTGAACAGCTCGTCCACCGGGGTCTGGAACAAGTCATCGCGGGGCAGCACTTCGACCACCTGCGCCAGTTCCTTGCCCAGGTGAGCCTTGGACTGGAAGCCGGAGCGGCGCTCGATTTCTTCGACCTTGCGGCGGATGTACGGGATGACCCGCACGCTCTCGCCATACACCGACGAGGTGTACAGGCCCATGAAACGGCATTCCTTGATGACGTTGCCGTCGGCGTCGATTTCACGGATCGACACATAGTCCGGGTACGCCGGACGGTGTACGCGGCTTGGGTGCGCGGCTTTGGCGAACGACAGCAGGGTCGGTTCGCGCAGGTAGTTCACGGCGTAGTCTTCGATGCGCAGGTCATCAAAGGTCAGGCCGGCGCGCAACAACTTGGTCAGGCCCAGGAATGAATCCTGGTCATAGACGATGTGGCCGCCATCAATTTCATCGCGGACCACGAATTCTTCGTAGCCAAGGAAGGTGAAGTGGTTACCCACCAGCCATTCCAGGAAGCTTTTGATTTCGGCTTTTTCTTCAGGATCGGCGGCGAACTGGCTGTTATCCAGGCCGGCGAGAATTTCCCGGACCTTGACTTTCATCGGTTCGAAATCGGCCACCGCAACGCGCACTTCGCCGAGCACTTGTTCCAGCTCTTTGCTCAGGACGTTCAATTCAGCGGCGTTGGCGCAACGGTCGATTTCCAGGTACATCAGCGATTCTTGCAGAATGCCTTCGCCCTGGGCGCCCTTGGGCAGGATTTCCAGCAACTCGCCCTTGCTGCCGCGACGCACACTCAGCACAGTGGTTTGCAGGGTATGGATGCTGTAGCCGCGACGGTTCAGCTCGGTACGGACCGAGTCCACCAGGAACGGCAAGTCATGGTGCAGCACTTCGACGGCGGTGTGGGTCGACTGCCAGCCATGACGTTCGTAATCGGGGTTGTAGACACGCACTTGCGGTTGCGTGTGATCGAAGCGCTCAAGCAGGCGCCACGCAGAAAGAGTACAGCCAGCGAGGTCGGACAACCGACGTTGAGTCAGTTCGTCCAGGGAAATGATGCCGAAGAATTGTTCAGCGAACAGCGCCACTTGTGGCAGTGCCTGTTCACTGATGTGCTGCGCCAGTGCCGCTTGCAGTTGGTGCTGGAAGTCGGCTTTGCTGGCTGCGGTGAAGAACGCCATCTGTGGTACTCCGCTTGGGCTTGTTATTGATGGAAGCGTCGCGTGCAAACCCCTGTCGGGGATCCCGTCAGCCTGTTCCTGATTCTCGGGCAGAGGAAACAGGGTGACAGGTGGGTGAAGCTGGACGAGAGCCTCAGGTCACATCGACCTTCCATGAGGAAACATCTGCAAAAACTTGACGGTAGAACCCTCTGCCGCACCGTCCTTGCGAGTATCAGTCCGTTGCGCAGCTTAACGAGTGCGGCAAGGCGTGTGCTTGCGGTGCTGCGACATATTCGGTCATCGGCACGTAACTCCTTGCGCGTGCAACGGACAACACTAGCAGGCAGGCGGGGAATTGGGGCTTTTCAGACCGTATTTGGCGCAGCCGTGTTGCACAAAATGCTACGCGACGGACTCCGCATGTCCGACACGCGACCAAGCATAATTCGACCGAGGCTGGCAGAATCGACCCTTATTGTCTCAACCACGCTCACCGAGCCAGGATTTTCGCCATGCATATGACCACCGCCCTCTTGATCGTCAATCCGTGCGATGACGAAGAAGACAACATGGCCATGCTCTGCTGCCATAGCGACGAAGGCGAAATGTTCCTGATGACCCGTTACCCCGACGAAGACGAACTGGAAATCACTCTCGACGGCGAGCCCTCGACCCTCGATGGCGTCAAAGTCACCCTCAGCCCTACCCGCCTCCTGATCGAAATCGCCGCCACGGATGCCGATGCATTGAATGGCGACGACATGCTGGAAATCAGCCACAGCACTGATGCCAGTGACTTGGCGGAGGTGGAGTTGACGTTGAAGAATATTCTTGCGGGGATCGGGACCTATATCAGCGAATTGTAAGAAGACAGGGGCGATTGCCGCTTTACCCGCCCTGAAGTCACTGACTCCGCTCACTATGCTCCCTTCCGGTCCATCTGCCGGAGAGGCTAAACGCTTGGAAGTATCGATCCAGAAAGACGAAGCACCACAATTAAACAAATAACGCACTGCCCCACTCATCCTTCCTACCGGATGCAAAGAATAGGCCCACACCTGTGTAGGTAGTTGCGCTATAGCCCACCCATAAAGTTGCTGCTATTAATTTAATCACTTGCGAAAACGCGCAAGTCAGGTGATCGCTTCGCGACACTTGTTCCTCAGCACATTCTGCGCAGCAATTAAACTCCTCAAACAGCCGGATCCCGACAGGTGATTGCATGGGCACGATGAAAATCTTAATTAGCACTGCATGCAGGAAACATACGAAACTTTTGATCCTCACCATTACCACAGTCATAGCGCTCAAACTCATAGTGCTAGCACCACCCTTTTTACTGGGAGCAATCGTCGACGCCTTGAGTAGTGATAAAACTGCAGCGCCTACCGTATTCCTCATGCTAACGGCCGGCCTGGTTGCGGCAGGCGTGATTCAGGCAATCATGACTCCTGTGCAAATCCACTTCCTGTCCAGATTGGTTCAGCATATTGTCATGAACGCCTCTATCGAATGGTTGGCTACCTTGATGAGGAAGGAGTTCGCGCAATTCAATGTGTGGCGAATGGGTTACTTCATAAAGTCGGTCGAGCGCGGAATTACCGCTCATGAACAACTGCTCACATTTCTGGTCACCGCTGGCCTGCCAATGTGTCTTGAAATTCTAATCGTTGGCGGTGCTTTTTTTTATATGGGTGGCAGTGAGATTTTTATCGGCATTACAAGCCTGGGAATCATCTATCTGTTCCTCACCCACAAAATTATCAAGTGGCGTAGAAAACACATCGATGCAGTCAACGAACAAGAAGACGAGTTAAGCGCGCTTCTCTACAACACGCTTAATGCGGGCAAAGCGATAAAACTTGAAAGTGCCGAATCCACGGCAATGGAGCCATTGAACGAGGCTTTTAGACGTTACGCCGATTCAGCTATAGCCGCGACTACCTCGGGTGGCCTTTTGACCGCGGCCAGGATTCTATTCGTCGGCCTATCCACGGCCGGATTGCTTGGATGGGGCGTGCTGGATCAATTGTCGAGCCAGCCCTCTATCAGCGTTGGGCAGCTGGTCGCCATTTTCTCGATCGCTGGCAGCTATTTACTCAACATCGCCGCATTAACCGAGGGCTATCGTGTCTTGGACCAATTCCTGGCGGACCAGAGCAGGCTGGATGGCCTGTTGTCGCTACCCGACTTCGATCATTGCGCTCGACAACAGAACGTCACTTCTCAAGCTAATTCAACTCTCGCGCTTGCGCCTTGCGTATTGATGGAGGATGGAGCGCGTCAACTGTCCATCAAACAAACGCTGATGTTCAGTCAAGATCACTCCGTGGCAATTACCGGCCCAAGTGGCGCCGGTAAGTCCACTTTGCTTGAAATGCTCGCCGGACTAGATGAGCTCAATCGAAGTGAGTTGAGCATTAATGGGATACCGATTTCAGTGTTGGAGCCGCGCGCACACTTGAGTGCCTTGAGGTACTGCCCCCAGCAACCTCGCTTTCTGGAAGGCACGTTCGAGCAATCGGTTCTGTTTGGCAGCGAATCTTCACCCCATCTTGAAGAAGCCATACGGCAACTGCTGCTTGTTGAGGTAGTCGCTCAACGCAATATCAGTGAAAACGCCTCGAACATTTCCGGCGGCGAAGCCAAGCGCTTATCCCTCCTAAGGCTAATCAATCGCCCGGGACGCTTTAATTTGTTCGATGAGCCCACGGCCTCGATCGAACCGAAACTCGCCGATCCCGTTTGGGACCTGTTGTTCGAAACCTTTGCCGGCCGCGGGCTGATTTGTGTCACCCACGACGTTCAGCATTTACACCGCTTTGACCGGGTAATCGTCATGCACAACGGCGAAATCATTGACGACGGACCTTGGACTGAGCTGCTGACTCGTGCGCCGATTCAGCGAGTATTGAGTGAGTTGAATTGATGCTGCATTGGCCTATAGCTTCAAGGGAGCAGTGGACGTGCACGGTCCGGACGGTCAAGAACGAGCGCCACAACGCACTTTTTCCACAAAATGCCGTTAGTCGCCACCCCCTGTCATGGATTAAAGTAACGCCCCCAGCCGTGGCGTCGTGCAAATGCGCCGGGCCACCCTTTCCAGGAACAGTCATCGATGGAACATCGTGAAGCGCTGCTGGCGCTGCGAACCTTTCTTTCAACGCAGATTCTCGGCCAGGAAAAACTCATCGAGCGGTTGCTCATTGCCTTGCTGGCCGACGGTCACATGCTGGTCGAAGGGGCGCCGGGGCTGGCCAAGACCAAGGCCATCAAAGAGCTTGCCGAAGGCATCGAAGCGCAGTTTCACCGTATCCAGTTCACCCCCGACCTGCTGCCCGCCGACATCACTGGCACGGAAATTTATCGTCCGGAAACCGGCAGTTTCGTATTCCAGCAAGGGCCGATCTTCCACAACCTGGTGCTGGCGGACGAAATCAACCGGGCGCCGGCCAAAGTGCAGTCGGCCTTGCTTGAAGCCATGGCCGAGCGCCAGGTCAGTGTCGGGCGCAGCACCTATGAGCTGTCGCCGCTGTTTCTGGTGATGGCCACGCAAAACCCGATCGAGCAGGAAGGCACCTATCCGCTGCCAGAGGCCCAGCTCGACCGTTTCCTGATGCACGTCAAAATCGGTTTTCCCGATGCTGCCGTCGAACGCCGGATTCTGCAGCAGGCCCGCGGAGAGGCGCTGAACGGCGAGACCAAACCCGAGCGTCGGGTCAGCCAGCAGGCGATTTTCGCCGCGCGCAAGGAAATCCTCGGTTTGTACATGGCCGACGCCGTGGAGGAATACCTGGTGCAACTGGTGATGGCGACCCGCACGCCGGCCAAGTTCGACCCGGAAATGGCCGAGTGGATCGCCTACGGTGCCAGTCCGCGTGGCTCGATTGCCCTCGACCGCTGTGCAAGGGCTCATGCCTGGCTGGCCGGTCGCGACTTCGTCAGCCCGGAAGACATTCAAGCGGTGCTGTTCGACGTGTTGCGCCACCGCATCATTCTGTCGTTCGAAGCCGAGGCCGCAGGGATCGACCAGGACCGGGTGGTCCAGCGGATTCTCGACGTCGTAGCCGTCGCTTGACCCCCATGAACGCCAGCCTCGCGCCCGAACCGGGCATCCGCATCACGCTCGCCGAGTTGATCGAGATGCGCCATCGCGTGCGCGAAGTACAGTTGTTTTCCACGCCGAGCCAGCGCAGCCCGCTGATTGGTTTGCACCACTCCAAGCTGCGCGGACGTGGCGTCGATTTCGATCAGGTGCGGGTCTATCAGACGGGTGACGATGTGCGCACCATCGACTGGCGTGTCACCGCGCGCACCCAGGAGCCGCACACCAAGCTGTTCCATGAAGAACGCGAACGGCCGATTTTCATCATGGTCGAGCAAAGTCGCCGATTGTTTTTCGGTTCCGGGCTGATGTTCAAATCGGTGCTCGCGGCACAAGCGGCGGCGCTAATCGGCTGGGCGGCGCTGGGCCACAACGACCGGGTCGGCGGCCTGGTGTTCGGGGACAACGAGCATTACGAGATCAAACCACGCCGCAGTAAACAAAGCCTGCTGCAGTTGCTCAACCGCTTGGTGCGGGTCAATCAATCGCTGCACACCGAAAGCGAGCCCGATCGCGACGCCTTCGGCATGGCCCTGCGCCGTGCCCGTGAAGTGTTGCGCCCAGGCAGCCTGGTCATCGTCATCTGCGACGAGCGCGCGCTGACCGAAGGCGCCGAGCAACAACTGAGCCTGCTATCGCGCCACACCGATTTGCTGTTGTTGCCGGTGTCCGACCCGCTCGACCACGCCCTGCCCGCCGCCGGCCTGCTGCGTTTCGCCGAGCGCGGTGCGCAACTGGAAATCGACACGCTCAATTACGATTTGCGCCAGACCTACCGCGCCCAGGCCGACGCGCGCATCGCTCGCTGGGAATTGCTCGCGCAGAAGTTACGGGTGCTGTTGATGCCGCTGAGCACGCAGGGGGAAATGGTCGAACAATTGCGCGATTACCTGAATCCGCAGAAGCCGGGTAAAAGTCGATGAGCAGCCTCGACCAATTACAGCCCTTGATGACGCCGCCGCCCATCGCTTTCTGGCCGCCCGCGCCCGGCTGGTGGTTGCTGCTGGTGCTGCTGCCGCTGCTGGGCTTCGGGCTGTGGCAGCTCAAACGTTTTATCCCGAACAAGCGGCCGCTGGTGCGCGCCGAGCAGCCTCTGGACCCGGTGCGTGTGGCGGCCCTGGCCGAGCTGGCGCTGATGCCCAAGCCTTACGACGGCGCGCCGGCCGGTGCCTGGTTGCAACAGCTCAATGGACTGCTCAAACGGCTGTGCCGCAACCACTATCCCTACAGCCAGAGCCACACCCTCAACGGTCGTAAATGGCTGGCCTTTCTTGACAATCGCTGCCCCGCTGCGGGCCTGACGCGGTGGATGGTACTGGTGGAAGGCGCCTACAAACCCGAATGCAAACTCGACGACAAGGCCATTGCCGGCCTGACACAAGCCGTCGATACCTGGATTCGCAAGCATGTTTGAATTCGCCTGGCCGTGGATATTTCTCCTGCTGCCGCTGCCATGGTTGATGCGCGTGCTGCTGCCGGTGGCGGACAGCGGCGAGCCAGCGCTGAAGATCAGTTTCCTTAGCGACCTCGAGGGTCTGGCGCGGCGCCGTGCCCGGGCCAATCTGCCGGCATGGCGCCAGCAATCACCGTTCATTCTTTTATGGCTGTTGCTGCTGATCGCCACCGCACGCCCGCAGTGGCTCGGCGAACCGCTGCCGATCGCCGCCAGCGGCCGGGATTTGCTGGTGGCGGTGGACGTGTCCGGCTCCATGGACTTTCCCGACATGCAGTGGCAGAGCGACGAGGTCAGTCGCTTGAGCCTGGTGCAGCATTTGCTCGGCGACTTTCTTGAACAACGTACTGGCGACCGAGTGGGCCTGATCCTGTTCGGCAGCCAGGCCTACGTGCAGGCGCCGCTGACCTTCGACCGCCGTACCGTGCGCGTCTGGCTCGACGAAGCGCGGATCGGCATTGCCGGCAAGAACACCGCGATTGGCGACGCCATCGGCCTGGCGCTCAAACGTCTGCGCCAGCGCCCGGCGCAAAGTCGCGTGCTGATTCTGGTCACCGACGGCGCCAACAATGGCGGCGAAATCGACCCCCTGACCGCCGCGCGCCTGGCCGCCGAAGAAGGCGTGACAATCTACCCGATCGGCATCGGCGCCGACCCGGAACAATCCGGCAGCACCGGGTTCCTCGGGGTCAACCCGAGCCTGGACCTCGACGAACCGGCGCTCAAAGCCATTGCCGAGGCCACCGGCGGTCGCTATTTCCGTGCCCACGACGGCGAGGAACTGCAGGCGATCCGCGAAACCCTCGATCAACTGGAGCCAGTCAGCCAGCAACCGACCCAGGCCCGTCCGGCCCAGGCGTTGTATCACTGGCCGCTGAGCCTGGCGCTGCTGCTGAGCATCTTGCTGGTGGTGCGCGAGCGCTGGCCGGACAACCCGGTGCAGCGTTTCTTTACCAAAGAACTGTTCCTGCAAAAACAACACCCGGACTGGGGCGAACGCCTGAAGCGCCTGCGCTTGCGGAGGCGTCGATGATCGCCGACCTCTGGCCGCACTGGTTCCGTCCTTGGGCCTTGATGCTCCTGCCACTGCTGGGCTGGTTGCTCTGGCAACTCTGGCACCGACAGAAGCGCGCCGGGCGTTGGCAGATGATTTTGCCGCCGGCCTTTCACGCCGCGCTACTCAGTGGCGGCAGCGGTCGCGAGAGCAAATTGCCGTGGGTGGCGCTCGGTATCGCCTGGGTGCTGACGATCCTGGCATTGCTCGGCCCGAGTTGGGAACGGGTCGAGCAAACCAGCCAGAAACCCGCCGATCCGTTGGTGGTGCTGCTGGAGCTGACCCCGGAGATGCTCGCCACCGACTCGCCGCCAACCCGACTGGAGCAGGCGCGACGCAAGCTGTTTGATCTGTTGCAGCAACGCAGCGATGCGCAGACCGCCATCGTCGTCTACGCCGGCAGCGCACACACTCTGGTGCCGCTGTCCGACGACCTGTCGACCAGCCACAACCTGCTGGAAGCGTTGAAGCCGTCGCTCATGCCCGAGGTCGGTCATCGTGCCGATCTGGCGGTGGTCAAGGCGCGCCAACTGCTGGAACAAGGCGCGCTGGGCCAGGGCCGGATTCTGCTGATCGGCTCGTCCCTCAGTGAGCAGGAACAGCAAGGCATCCGCCGCGCACTCAATGGCCAGGCGCCGCAGTTGTTGATGCTGGGTGTCGGCACTGCCCAGGGCGCACCGGTGCGGCAAGAGGATGGCAGTTTCCTCAAGGATGCCCAAGGCGCGATCCTGGTGCCGCACCTCGACGGCTCGAGCCTGAAAGCCTTCGTCACCGACCTGGATGGCCGCTACCGCGCCGCCCGCCTGGACGACCGCGACCTGCGCGGCCTCGGCTTGCTCGACGGCCCGCGCGCGTTGCGCAACGACGGCGAGACCTTGCGCCTCGACACCTGGGCCGATCAGGGTTACTGGCTGCTGCTGCCGCTGTTACTGCTGGCCGCGTGCGCCGGACGGCGTGGCTGGTTGTTCTGCCTGCCGCTGCTATTAGCGCTGCCGCAACCGAGCTACGCCTTTGGTTTCGAAGATCTGTGGCTGCGCCCCGACCAACAAGGCCTGCATCTGCTCAAACAGCAAAAACCCGCCGAGGCCGCGCAGCACTTCGAGGATCGGCAGTGGCAAGGCGTCGCGTTGTATGAGGCTGGCGACTACGCGGCTGCCGCTCAGCGCTTCGCCGAAGGCAATGACGCCCGCGCCCACTACAATCGAGGCAATGCCTTGGCCAACAGTGGTGAACTGGACGCGGCGATCGACGCCTATGAGCAAGCGCTGGAGCTGCAACCTGACCTGCGTCCGGCGCTGTTAAACAAAGCGCTAGTGGAAAGCCTGCTGAAACAGCAAAACGCGCCCCCCCCGAACGCCCCGGCCGACACCGACGACAGCGACGAAACTGCCGCCCCTACCACGCCACCGCCCGCTGAAACCCCGGCGCATTCGGCCGACAGCGACGACGGCAACAGCGACGATTCAGCGGCACCGGGGCAGGACGCGCCACCGCCGACCGCCCCGCCAGCGCCCGGCGCCAATCAAGTGCCCGGCAGCGAACTCAAGGATGAGCAGAGCACCACGCCGCCGCACCGGCTCGACCAGCCACTCGACGGCGAGCGCCGGCAAGCGCTGGAGCAATGGCTGCGGGAGATCCCGGACGATCCCGGCGAACTGCTCCGACGTAAATTCTGGTACGAACAGCAACAACATCAGGATCAGGGAAAAACGCGATGACCCGCTGCACCGCTTACTTGCTCACACTGCTGCTGTGGACCGTCCAGGCCCAAGCCTCGGGGCTGATTGCCAGTGTCGACCGCAGCCGCGTGAATTCCGGCGAAACCGTCGAGCTGACCCTAGAATCCAGCGACGTTACCCTGTTCGGCAAGCCTGACCTGGCACCGCTCGAGCCGCTGTTCGAAGTGCGCGGCACGCGGCAGGTCAACCAGTTGACCACCATCAATGGCGACAACCGCGCCACCACCCGCTGGATCATTACTCTGCTGCCACGGGCCAACGGCAGCGTGGAGATCCCGGCGCTGAGAATCGGCGAGGTCGAAAGCCAGCCGATCAGCTTGCAAGTGGTGCAGAGCGACAGCCAGGAAAACGAAAACGCCCTGGCGCCGGTGTTTATCGAAGCCAGTCTCGATCAGGAGTCGGTTTATGTGCAGGCTCAGGCGATCCTGACCTTGCGCATTTACCATTCGGTGTCACTGTACGACGACAGCAGCCTCACCCCCTTGCAAGTGCCCGACGCGCGCATCGAACAGCTCGGCGAGTCGCGCACCTACGAGAAGGTCATCAACGGCGTGCGTCACGGCGTGATTGAAATGCGCTACGGGATATTCCCGCAGCAAAGCGGCGCCTTGAGTATTCCGGCGCAGGTGTTCAGCGCGACCCTGGTCGACGCTAAACCGGCCGCAGACGCCACCACCTCACTGGGGCCGAAACCCGGCAAGTTGATGCGCGTCAGCTCTGCCGCGATGTCACTGCGGGTCAAGGGCAAACCCGCCGACTACCCCGCCGACGCGCCTTGGCTGCCGGCGCGCAGCCTGAGCCTGAGCGAAAGCTGGAACCCGGAGCCGGATCACAGCCAGGTCGGCGACTCGCTGACCCGAAATCTGACGCTCAAGGCCGAAGGCCTCGCCAGTGCGCAATTGCCACCGCTGCCGGCCACCGAAATCGCCGGCCTGCGGCGTTACCCGGACCAACCGGTGCTGAGCAACCAGACCACCGAACGCGGTGTGCTCGGCAGCCGTGAAGACCGTGAAGCGCTGGTGCCCAACCGTAGCGGCGCGATCGACCTGCCGCCGGTGGAAGTGGTGTGGTGGAATACCTTCGAAGATCATCTGGAACACAGCAACTTGCCGGCCCGCACGCTACAGGTGAGCAACAATCCGAGCCTGATGGTCGACACCCCGGCCGGCGTCACGCCGACGGTGACCGCCGACAACGAGTCGTTGTGGTGGTGGCAGCTCAGCACCTTGATCCTGGCCTGCACCACCCTGCTCGGCTTCGGCCTGTGGTGGCGCGCGCGCTGGCAACCGGCGATCCTGCGCGCCGCACAAACCGGCCCTAGCCCGCGGACCTTGCTCGACGACATCAAACGCGCCAGTCTGGCCAACGATCCGCACGCCACCCGCCAGGCGCTCGACGCCTGGGCACGGCAACAACCGGAAACCCTGGCCGACATGGCCGCGCGCTTCATCCCGCTGTCCGACGCCCTCGACGGCCTCAACGGCGCGCTGTACAGCGAAACCGGCCAGCACTGGCAAGGCGAGGACCTGTGGCGAGCGATCCGCGCCATTCCGACTGCCGAGACCGTGCAGGATCCAGTGGGTGACAGCGGCTTGCCGCCGTTGTATCCGAAGTAGCCTCGAAAGAATGCACTCAGGCCGGTAGGAAGCCTTAACTTCAAGGATATGTCCTACAGCAAACATCGAATCGGCTGACTGCGATCGTCAGGCAATCCGCGCAAAGTCCTGTGCCTTCAGAAAGACACAGGGACCGGTGCATGTTCAGCCAAGGCAATCAGGTCGTTTTCAAACTCGATATCGCCGAGTTTGCCTACGACCTCCAAGTCCTCGAGTTCCACGCTACCGAAGCGCTCAACCACCCATTCGAAGTCAGGCTCGAACTGGTCAGCGAACTTCCCCAACTCGACCTTGAAAGCCTGTTGCATCGCTGTGCCTATCTGTCTTTCGGACCTGACGGCAGCGGTATCCATGGGCAGGTCTATCGTGCCGCCCAAGGTGACTCCGGCAAGCGCCTGACGCGTTACTCGCTGGTGCTGGCGCCTCACCTGGCTTACCTGCGTCACCGCCACAACCAGCGCATTTTCCAGCACCTCAGCGTGCCGCAAATCATCGCCAAAGTCCTGACCGACCATGGCTTGCCGGCCGACCTGTGGCGTTTCCATCTCGGCGCGACCTATCCAGCCCGCCCCTACTGCGTTCAATTCGAAGAATCTGACCTCACCTTCATCCAGCGCCTGTGTGAAGAGGAAGGCCTGCATTTTCATTTCCGACACAGCCCAACGGGCCACGTCCTGGTTTTCGGAGACGACCAGACGGTATTCAGCCGGCCCGCCGCCGCGACCCCATACGTCCAGGACAGCGGCATGGTCGCCGAAGAACCGGTGATCCAGCGTTTCACGGTCGACTTGCAAACCCGGACCACGCACGTCAGTCGGCGCGATTACAACTTCGAGACACCTAGGCTGCAACTCGACAGCGACAGCCGCAGTGCGCAACTTCCGCGCCTTGAAGACTACGCGTTCCCGGGGCAGTTCATGGATCGCGAACGGGGTAAGCATCTGGCACGCCGCGCTTTGGAGCGTCACCGTGTCGACTACCGCCAGGCTCACGGATGCAGCGATCAACGCCTGCTGCGCAGCGGCACCTTCCTCGATATGCGCGGCCACCCACGGCAAGACTTCAATGGGTTGTGGCTGCTGAACCGCATCGAACATTTTGCGAAGCAACCGCAAGTGCTTGAAGAGGCCATGATCGATGCGCCGGGTGATGGAGATTTTTCTCAGGGCTACCGCAATACCTTTGTCGCCACGCCGTGGGACGCAGTCTTCCGCCCGGCGCTAGAACACCGCAAACCACGCATCTGCGGTCACCAGCACGCGGTGGTCACCGGGCCACCCGGCGAAGAGATTTATTGCGATCGTTACGGTCGCGTCAAAGTGCAAATGCGCTGGGACCGGGACGGTGAACTGGACGAAAAATCCAGCTGCTGGCTGCGCGTCGCCGCCGGCTGGGCTCATGATCGCTATGGCTCGGTGCTAATTCCTCGGGTTGGCATGGAAGTACTGGTAGGGTTCACCGAGGGCGATCCCGATAAGCCGTTCGTTCTCGGCTGCCTGCCCAATGCCTCAACGCCCGTGCCGCTCGATCTGCCTGCCGAGCACACCCAAAGTATGTTTCGCAGCCAAAGCAGTCCGGGTGGCGGCGGCTATAACGAATTACGCATCGAGGACCGTAAGGGCGCCGAGGAAATCGCCTTGCGCGCCGAGCGCGATTTTGTCCAGTGGGTGCGCAACGATGAGCGCGTCCAGGTCGACAACCAACGTACGGTAGTGGTCGGCGGCACGGCCAGCCACGAGTTGCACGGCGATGAACATCGCTTGACCCACGGCCAGCGCCTCACCGAAATCAAACAGCATGACCATCTGCTGGTGCAGGGCGACCAGCATATCCGCAGCGCCAATCATCTACTGACGGCCGCCGTGCAAATCAACCTGAGTGCCGGTCAGCAAGTGGTGATCGATGGCGGCGCAAACCTCACGCTCAAGGCTAGCGGGCATTGGCTGACCCTCGGGCCGGCGGGCATTTTTAGTAGCGTGGCGATTCAGCAAGGTGGCGCACCCGGGGTCGGCATGCTCGCCGAGCCCCTGATGCCCGGTGAATTGCCGCTGATACCGCTGACGTTCGACCCGGTGCAGCAGCGGCAGGCGCTAGTATCGAACCGCGCCTCACGGTGCCTGATTTGCGAGGCGGCCCGCGCATGAATTCAGTACTCCCTTTACCCGAGCACCTGCCATGGAACGACCACGCGGCCTATGTATTGTTCGACGGCACAACCCTCGAACATTTGCCGCAGCAGTTGCGAAGCCTTGATCCCGCAGTGACTGCCACGGCCCTGTTCGACGTTCCTCCGTTCGCCGCGCTGCGGGATATTTCACCGCTGCTGGTGCCGATCGAGCAGCCGGACGGGCCGATCTTCCAGTTCTTCATGCGACAGGCCCATGAAGAATCCATGCTGCTGTTGTTCAGTCCGCAGCCGCTGCACGACTTGGCCCGGCACTTGCGCAAGCTCTTGACCGTTGAGCTGCCGGAGGGCCAAACCATCCTGCTGCGCCTGGCGGACGCTGCCGTGGCGCGGGCCCTCTTCGATAGCGGCGATCAGCGGCTGTTTGGTCCGCTGTCCTGTGTCGTAACCGCCGACGGCCTCAGTGCCGATTGGTGCTGCCAGCGACCACGCGGCGCCGATTGTCCAGACTTGCCGACGCCCTATCGCCTGAGCCCCGAGCAGAATGAGGCGCTGGACCGCGTGGATCGTCGTCGTGCGCTGCTCGATCTCGATAGCCATTTGCGGACACATTTCCCCGACTTCTTGGGTCATTCAACCTTGACCGAGCGCTGGCCAAGGCTTGAGCAACTGGCAGAACACGCCAACGCGCTTGGCCTCGCCAGCCAGTCGGATTGGCTGTATTTCGCCAACATCATGGCCTGGCTGGACGGTGCACCGCTCGACCAGCACCCCGACATCGCACGACTGCTCAAGACGCCCTCCCTGCAATCACCCGGCGAGCGCGTTGCGCTGGCCGCCGAACGCGCCCATCGCTGGGCCACCCAACGAGGCCAGCCATGACCCATCCCGCCAACCTCGCCGCTGCCGCCGCCTCGAAAACCGCCATTGGTTCACCCGGCGCCTGCCAGTTGCGGCACACCCATGTGCAATTGCTGCCGTTATCTTATGGGCTGGTGGAAAAGCCCCTCGACCCGAGTGCCGAGCTGACGGTGCCCTACGCCCTAACCAGTCGCCCGGTGGGAGTCCGCCTGTTACGCGATGGTTGGCTGTACATCATCGACAGCATCAGTGCCGAGTTGCACGAATATCGAATCCTCGACGGCCTGGTCGTCGCATTGCTGCACCGAGGCAAAAAGGTCGACAGTGATCAACGCAGCGCCATTGAAGAACGCCCGGCGCTGGTGTTCTCGCGCCAGGCCGTGCTGCATGTGACCTTCGCCGAGGTGCAATGGACCGCCGCCAAATGCGCGCAAGTGCTGGACAGCGTCGCGGATCGCGAATACTTCATGCAGCGCGTCGATCTTCGCCCGGTCGATTGCCTGGTCGGTGGCGAGCACTTACTTACGGTCGAGCAAGCCAAACGCTGGTCGGCGGAGCTAGCCGCAGGTGCTGAACCGGTAGCGGCTGCCGAGGGTGACGCCGTGCTGTTGCCGACAGTGCATGTCAGCGACGCCCCGGAACATGAACGCGAACCCTATCTATGGGAGCAACCGCCGCGTTTTCGCCAGGCGCACATCGGCGAATGGCTGGGGCAGGTGCGCCCGGCGTATCAGGACGACACGCTGTTTCTGCTGGTGCAGGATGATCTCGGTGTACTCCGCGACCTGGCTGAGTATCAGGATTGCGTCGTGAAGTGGGTCGACGACTGGAGCAACACCGGTCATAACGAACGCGATTATCTGCTGGCCTGTTACATCGAATCCCTCAGCCAGCTCAGCGGCGAGGACATGGCCGAACTCGCCAAGGCCGATCACGGCCCGGCAACCAACGCCTTGTTTACCGACCTTGAACAACTCCCGGAACCGCAGCGGCAACTCACCCGCGACCGGTTGCGCGAATACTTGAACCGGGGTGGCAAGGTCGAGCCGTCGGTGATCGAGCCTACGCCGCAATTGGAGCGAGAGCGGCAGGAGGCCGTCGACAAAGCCTATGAGCTGAACCGCTTCGACGGCGCCACCGCTGACTTCTCGGCCTATGAGCGCGCCAGTGCCGAGGCGGATCGGCGTTACTACACCCGCGAATACTTTCACGCCTCCCCCACCGAATTCGTCGAGCGCCACCTGCAGACCCTGGTCAATCTGGGCAGGCAACATGACCAACGCGTCCTCGACCTGCTTGATGGCTCGTTATTGAGCGGTAAACGCGGCATCAACGGCTTGATTGATCGTCCGGCCATGGACGAGGTACTGGCACGGCACCGCGACGATGTCGGACGCTGGAACCGCGTGCTCGAGCGCATCACCGCCGACCGCACGCAACTGGTGTGTGCCGGGCGTTATCACCGCTCGGCGTGGTACTACGACGGCAACGATACGCAGCAACTGGGCCACACTTTCACCGCCGAGTACGCCTGTTTCAAGGACATCTGCCGCAGCGACTGGGCCAGCCTGGAGCTGCTCGGCTATCTGGAAGCCCACCCGGAACTGACCCGGCCGCTGTTCTACACCTTGCCCCTGCGCCTGCGGCCAGAGCTGATCGCGCAATACAGCACGCTGTCCAACGCTGGCATGGCGCTGTTCAACAACCTGCCCCACTGGCTTGCCACCCTGCGGCGCCTCGAACAACCCCACTTGCCGGCGCTCGATGACTTGCCCGAACACACCCGCGCCGTCGCCGACGCCGCGCAACACAGCCTCAGCCCGGCGCTGAACCTGGGCCTGAGCCGTGCGCTGGAAGGCTTCGACCTCGGCGGCGAAAAAATCCCCGACCTTGAGCAACTGTTCCGACAGCTGCCCAAAGCCCTGCCGGCGCGCATCCTCGACGCCGCGCGCACCAGCGGCGCAACTTTCACCGTCGCCAGCGCCGCAGAACAGAGCGCGCTACAAAGCACTATCAAGGAACTGCTGAGTGAACGCGAGTACCTCACGGGTCTGAACCGCGAACGCGGACGCCTCACCCACAACAAAAACCGCCAAGGCCACAAAACCCCGAGAGCGGTGGAACTCCATGAAGAAATCACCCGCGTCCGCGCCCAGTTGACGCAGCTCGAAGGCCGATTGGCGGGAGCACTGAGCCCGATTGCCGAACTGCCGGATCAATCAATGCGCCTCTACGGCGCGACACCGGCCCGCGCGGGTGTGACGGTGCTGTTTCCGCCGGCGCAGCAACAGGAAGTCAGGAGTTTGCTGAGCAATATCCGGCTGGGGATTTATGAGGTGCCGAAGGCTGGGTTGGTGAAAAGCGAGGGGATGGGGTTGTTGGTGGTGTTGGTGCAGGGGGTGAATTTGGTTGCGGTTTATCGGGAAACGATGAAACAGACTAAAAATCAAAAGAAACGAGCTGAGTTCTTTGCGGCACTTGCCTCGACCGGGGCTGCCGGGTTTACGGCGGCTCAAAGTTTGGCCGATACCGCTTTGAAGGCGCGGAGCTCGGTTTTAACTGCGGGACTTCAGCATCATGCTCTGCAAAGTGTGCATGTGCAGATGGGGAAGTTGCATTTTGGATTAGGTATTTTCACGTACAGCTTCGGTTTTTCCGCTTCAATCGTAAACCTCGTCGATAAGGTGCGCGACTGGCAGCAAGCAACACGCAGTGCCAATCACTTAGCGCAAAGAAGTGCCGCATTGGCTGCGGTCGGTGCAGCTGGAATGACAACAGTTAGCGCTTTTGGATTGGGGCACACCGGCCACGTGGGCTACACCCTGTTTAGTGCAAATAACAGCGCAGCCAGAACCGCCGCTTGGGCCGCCGCCGGCACGCGCCTTTCCACCGTCTTCTTTCGCTTCAACCTTGCCGGCGCATTGTTCACGGTACTGGAACTAAGCGGCACCTGGCTCTTCAATCGCTACAACCTCAGCGCCCACGACAAATGGCTGAGGACTACGCCGTGGAGTCGAGATGGGGAAGAACGCGGGGACCATTCCCTGGAGAAGTATCGCGATTACCTTGCCCGCCTCGTCGAGGCTCCTTATGCGCAACTAGGGCCCAACGAACATGACTCATGGTTGAAAAACCTGCTGTTGAAGGCCAAGCCCAGTGATATCCATCTGGTATTGCCTGGATACTCACTCAGTGACTTCCAGCCGCCGCTAAGCGGCCAACCGAGTATGCGCCTGGGCATCGGCGCCCACCGGATCAGCGTGCCACTGCATAGTAGAAGCATTCCGCGAGAACGTAAGACCGTCATTAGCGATGAAATCGTCGAAAGCCTGCGCATCGCCGAAACCGAACCCAATAAACTGGTGTTATGCCTGCGCTCCCCCTTGGACCTCGACAGTCAATATAACTCTGGCACCGAAACCCTGGAACTGACGGTTTGCATTCAAACTATGAATGCCAGCGGCGTCTGGGTCTCTCGAATCCACGTAGTTCGCTTGGACCCTCGCGGACAAGGCCATTACCCGGTGTCGCCGCGAGACGCTGTCACCGAGCATCCGCCCATATTGCGGGTTGAAACCCATCTGCTGGAGCTGGCCGACCATGCCCAACAACCTTGATCTGCGTTTGCCAGCTCCCGACCTTGAGCAACCGCGAACGGCCGGTGATGTAGAGCCGTTTCCGAGCGGAAAAATCACCTACTTGGCGCCATTACCGCTGCCGACTCCGTTACCACCCCATGCGCCACATATTGGCGAGATGAACGCAGTGTTTATGGACTTCGGAGTGGGGCCACCGCAAATTTTTATGTGGCAAATGACGCTTGGCGGACCGTTCAACGTCGCTTTTACAATTGCATTCTTGTTTCCCATTTTTACGGGGTTTTTAGGAGTTGTTTTTGGATACTCCTGGCAGGACATAATGGACTCCATGGTAGGCGTATTCGCAGAGGCTCATGGGAATGCGCTAATAACCGGACTATGCGTACAACTGATCCTCTTGGCCGTCTGGCACCACAACCACAAAAAACGCATCCACATCATCCCTACCCGCTTCAACCGCCAACGCCGCGAAGTCTGTTTCATGCCCGAAGGCGCCAACGAACCCTTGTTCGTGCCGTGGGAATCACTCTCGGCCTGGGTCGTCGAAGCACAAGGTGCCACTCAATACGGCATCCACCGCCAGTACGGTATGGGCATCGGGTTTCAGCACGGCGAAACACTGACCAGTGTGGAGTTTCCCTGCTTTGGCCTGTCTTTGGCGATCAGCCACTGGGAGGCGATTCGCGGTTACATGGAGTACGAAATCCACGACCTCAAATCAATCCAGGACCCGCAAGACCTGCAAGGCCCCGACGACCCGCCCCACGAAGGCGTGCACACGTTCCACAACGCCCGCGCGCGCATGCACCAACAAATCCGCGACGGCTCGCGTAGCCGCATCTCTGGATTTTTCTGGTACCTGTACCACGTCATGACCTTCTGGACCCTGCCCAACCACATCACCGAATGGGAAGTGCGGCGCATCCACACTATGGGCCAACGAGCACTGCCTGAAGTAATGCAGCAGTGGTCAGAGCCACTGCTGAAAGACCAATGGGCCAAGCCCAGCGCAGAACTGCTACGCCTCAGCGAACACGTCCGCGCCCTGCACAAACGCCAGCCACGCAGGCCGATTACTGAGATTTTTGCTGAGGTGCGTAATTTGAACTCAGGCGGGAAACGCGGCGCATGAACAGGGTCAGTGAGCATTCAACGATGTTGCGAGTTGGAACTCTTATGCTGGAGCTGGCCGACCATGCCGAACAACCTTGAACATTCGTTGCCTGAGTCATTCCTTAAAAAACGTCGAAACACGGGCGACATTGAGTCCTTTCCGAGCGGAAAAACCACTTATCTCGCGCCTCTCCCCCTGCCAACACTTCTGCCTCCTAACGCCCCACACATTGGCGAAATGAACGACGTGCATATGGATTTCGGGGTAGGTTCCCCGCAAGTATTTTCATGGCAGGTTGTACTAGGCGGGCCTTTCTGCGGCGCATTCATGATGGCGTTTCTGTTCCCATTATTTACCGGTGTACTCGGCATTATTTTTGGTCACGATTGGAATGACATCTGGGAGTCGGTGATGGGTATTTTTTACGAAGCCTATGGTTATGCGTCATTTATTGGTTTTTGGGCTCTCGCCATCTGCCTAACCGTCTGGCACCACAACCACAAAAAACGCATCCACATCATCCCCACCCGCTTCAACCGCCAACGCCGCGAAGTCTGCTTCATGCCCGAAGGCGCCACCGAGCCTTTGTTCGTGCCATGGGAATCGCTCTCGGCCTGGGTCGTCGAAGCCCAAGGCGCCACTCAATACGGGATTCACCGCCAGTACGGCATGGGCATCGGGTTTCAGCACGGCGAAACACTGACCAGCGTGGAGCTTCCCTGCTTTGGTCTGTCATTGGCGATCAGCCATTGGGAGGCGATTCGCGGTTACATGGAGTACGAAATCCACGACCTCAAATCAATTCAGGACCCGCAAGACCTGCAAGGCCCCGACGACCCGCCCCACGAAGGCGTGCACACCTTCCACAACGCCCGCGCCCGCATGCACCAACAAATCCGCGACGGCTCGCGCAGCCGCGTCTCTGGATTTTTCTGGTACCTGTACCACGTCATGACCTTCTGGACCCTGCCCAATCACATCACCGAATGGGAAGTGCGGCGCATCCACGCTATGGGCCAACGAGCGCTGCCTGAAGTAATGCAGCAGTGGTCAGAGCCACTGCCGAAAGACCAATGGGCCAAGCCCAGCGCAGAATTGCTACGCCTCAGCCAACAAGTCCGCGCTCTGCACAAACGCCAGCCACGCCGGCCGATTACTGAGATTTTTGCTGAGGTGCGTAATTTGAACTCAGGCGGGAAACGCGGCGCATGAACGGATTGAGAAAACATCCGCCCATGTTGCGAGTTGAAACCCATCTGCTGGAGTTGGCCGATCATGCCCAACAACCTTGATCAGCCTTTGCCAGCTCCATACCTTGAAAAGCCACGAAAGGCCGGTGATGTTGAGCCGTTTCCAAGTGGGAAAATTACTTATCTAGCGCCGCTGCCACTGCCTACGCCGCTTCCACCTCATGGTCCGCATATTGGTGAAATGAACGATGTGTTCATGGACTTCGGGTTGGGCTCACCGCAGGTATTTATGTGGCAGGTCACAATAGGCTTACCTTTTAGCTGCGCATTCATGGTCGCCTTTTTATTCCCCCCTATTATTGGCCTCATTGGGCTGATACTCGGGTATGACCCGTTTTACACATGGGAATTTGTCGTCGACTTTTTTTTTGCCATTTATGGCTACGCCGTTAAGGGCGGCATCTGGGCCTTGCTCATCTGCCTAGCAGTCTGGCACCACGTCCACAAAAAACGCATCCACATCATCCCTACCCGCTTCAACCGCCAACGCCGTGAAGTCTGTTTCATGCCCGAAGGCGCCACCGAGCCTTTGTTCGTGCCATGGGAATCGCTCTCGGCCTGGATCGTCGAAGCCCAGGGCGCCACTCAATACGGCATACACCGCCAGTACGGTATGGGCATCGGTTTTCAGCACGGCGATACACTGACCAGCGTCGAGTTCCCCTGCTTTGGCCTGTCTTTGGCGATCAGCCATTGGGAGGCGATTCGCGGTTACATGGAGTACGAGATCCACGACCTCAAATCAATCCAAGACCCGCAAGACCTGCAAGGCCCCGACGACCCGCCCCACGAAGGCGTGCACACTTTTCACAACGCCCGCGCGCGCATGCACCAGCAAATCCGCGACGGCTCGCGCAGCCGAATTTCCGGATTTTTTTGGTACCTGTACCACGTCATGACCTTCTGGACCCTGCCCAACCACATCACCGAATGGGAAGTGCGGCGCATCCACACTATGGGCCAACGAGCACTGCCTGAAGTAATGCAGCAGTGGTCAGAGCCACTGCCAAAAGCCCAATGGGCCAAGCCCAGCGCAGAACTGCTACGCCTCAGCGAACAAGTCCGCGCTCTGCACAAACGCCAGCCACGCAGGCCGATTACTGAGATTTTTGCTGAGGTGCGGAAGTTGAAATCAGGCGGAAAGCGCAGCGTATGAACGGATTGAGAAAACATCCGCCCATGTTGCGGGTTGAAATCCATCTGCTGGAGCTGGCCGACCATGCCCAACAACCTTGATCTGCCTTTGCCAACTCCCGACCTTGAGCAACCGCGAACGGCCGGTGATGTAGAGCCGTTTCCGAGCGGAAAAATCACCTACTTGGCGCCATTACCACTGCCGACACCGTTGCCACCTCATGGTCCGCATATTGGCGAGATGAATGACGCGTTTATGGATTTCGGGTTGGGTTCACCACAGGTATTTATGTGGCAGGTAACTTTGGGGCTACCGTTCAATGGCGCGTTTTTTATTGCGATTTTAATTCCGCTATTTGTAGGGTTTATGTTTTTTATCTTCGGGATGGACTGGACGGATATCGCTCACGCCATCAGTGGTGTTTTTCAAGAAGCACACCCGCTAGCGTTAAAAACAAGTTTTTTTGCATTTCTCATCTGCCTAGGCGTCTGGCACCACGTCCACAAAAAACGCATCCACATCATCCCTACCCGCTTCAACCGCCAACGCCGCGAAGTCTGCTTCATGCCCGAAGGCGCCACCGAGCCTTTGTTCGTGCCATGGGAATCGCTCTCGGCCTGGGTCGTCGAAGCCCAAGGCGCCACTCAATACGGCATACACCGCCAGTACGGTATGGGCATCGGTTTTCAGCACGGCGAAACACTGACCAGCGTCGAGTTCCCCTGCTTTGGCCTGTCTTTGGCGATCAGCCATTGGGAGGCCATTCGCGGTTACATGGAGTACGAAATCCACGACCTCAAGTCGATTCAGGACCCGCAAGACCTGCAAGGCCCCGACGACCCACCCCACGAAGGCGTGCACACTTTCCACAACGCCCGCGCGCGCATGCACCAGCAAATCCGCGACGGCTCGCGCAGCCGCGTCTCTGGATTTTTCTGGTACCTGTACCACGTCATGACGTTCTGGACCCTGCCCAACCACATCACCGAATGGGAAGTGCGGCGCATTCACACAATGGGCCGACGAGCGCTGCCCGGGGTGATGCAACGCTGGTCAGAGCCACTGCCAAAAGCCCAATGGGCAAAGCCCAGCGCAGAACTGCTACGCCTCAGCGAACACGTCCGCGCTCTGCACAAACGCCAGCCACGCCGGCCGATTACTGAGATTTTTGCTGAGGTGCGGAAGTTGAAATCAGGCGGAAAGCGCAGCGTATGAACGGATTGAGAAAACATCCGCCCATGTTGCGGGTTGAAATCCATCTGCTGGAGCTGGCCGACCATGCCCAACAATCTTGATCAGCCTTTACCGGCTCCTTACCTTGAGCAGCTACGAAAGGCCGGTGATGTGGAGCAGTTTTCGAGCGGGAAAATCACTTACCTTGCGCCGCTACCATTGCCTACGCCGCTCCCGCCTCACGGTTCACATATTGGCAAGATGAATGATGTTGTTATGGATTTCGCACTGGGATCGCCCAAAATTTTTATGTGGCAAGTAACATTGGGGTTGCCTTTAAATGGAACATTTATTGTCGCTTTTTTATTTCCATTAATTGGCGGGATTTTGGGCGTTCTATTAGGGTACGACTGGGTAGATGTGAAAGATTCGGTCATTGGAATTTTTTTGGAGTCCTATGAATTATCAGCAATAGCAGGTGTTTGGTCTTTACTCATCTGCCTAGCCGTCTGGCACCACGTCCACAAAAAACGCATCAACATCATCCCCACCCGCTTCAACCGCCAACGCCGCGAAGTCTGCTTCATGCCTGAAGGCGCCACCGAACCCTTGTTCGTGCCATGGGAATCGCTCTCGGCCTGGATCGTCGAAGCCCAGGGCGCCACTCAATACGGCATACACCGCCAATACGGCATGGGCATTGGGTTTCAGCACGGCGAAACACTGACCAGTGTGGAGTTTCCCTGCTTTGGCCTGTCATTGGCGATCAGCCATTGGGAGGCGATTCGCGGTTACATGGAGTACGAAATCCACGACCTCAAATCAATCCAGGATCCGCAAGACCTGCAAGGCCCCGACGACCCGCCCCATGAAGGCGTGCACACGTTCCACAACGCCCGCGCGCGCATGCACCAACAAATCCGCGACGGCTCGCGTAGCCGCATCTCTGGATTTTTCTGGTACCTGTACCACGTCATGACCTTCTGGACCCTGCCCAACCACATCACCGAATGGGAAGTGCGGCGCATCCACACTATGGGCCAACGAGCACTGCCTGAAGTAATGCAGCAGTGGTCAGAGCCACTGCCGAAAGACCAATGGGCAAAGCCCAGCGCAGAACTGCTACGCCTCAGCGAATACGTCCGCGCCCTGCACAAACGCCAGCCACGCCGGCCGATTACTGAGATTTTTGCTGAGGTGCAATTGACGCCGCAATCCAGGCTGGCACACCGCTCATAGGTAAATCTCTGTGGCGAGGGAGCTTGCTCCCGCTGGGTGGCGCAGCCGCCCTAAAACCTGATACAGCACGCGGTTAGCGGCTGCTACGCACCCGAGCGGGAGCAAGCTCCCTCGCCACAAAAGCTCGAGCCGGGGCAAGCTCCCTCGCCACAAAGGCTCGAGCAGGGCAAGCTCCCTGGCCACAATGCCCGAGCAGGCGCAAAGTCCCTCGCCACAAAGGCAGTACAAAGCGGGTTTTGCCAGTAAACTCCCCCCTTTTCGCCGCACCTTCATGTCCACGCGGCCATCACCTTTTCAAGTAGCGGAGTCTGCCTTGCGCCTGTTTCACACCTCCGACTGGCACCTGGGGCAAAACCTCCATGGCCAGGAGCGTGATTTCGAGCACGCCTGTTTTCTCGACTGGTTGTTGCGCCAGCTCAAGCTGGACCAACCGGACGTATTGCTGATTGCCGGCGATATCTTCGACACGGTCAATCCGCCGGTCAAAGCCCAGGAGCGGCTGTACGATTTCATCGTCAGTGCCCACGAGCAGCAGCCGCTGTTGACCATCGTGATGATCGCCGGCAACCACGATTCCGGCTCGCGGATCGAACTGCCGGCGCCGTTGATGAGGCGTTTGCGCACCCATGCGCTGGGCCGGGTGTTGTGGCTCGACGATGGACAACTGGATGCCGAGCGGCTGTTGCTGCCGTTGCCCGATGCCAACGGCAAGATCGCCGCCTGGTGCCTGGCGCTGCCGTTTCTGCGCCCAGCGGAAGTCACTGGCGCACACTTGGGTGACGACTATTTGCGCGGCATCGGCCAGGTGCATGAGTGGCTGATCGCGGCGGCCAACGCCAAGCGCCAACCGGGCCAGGCGCTGATCGCCATCAGCCATGCACACATGGCCGGCGGATCGGTCTCGGAAGACTCCGAACGCAGCCTGATCATCGGCAACGCCGAGGCGCTGCCCGCCAGCCTGTTCGGTTCGACGATCAGTTACGTCGCCCTCGGTCACCTGCACAAGCCGCAGAAGGTCAATGGCGAGGAACGCATTCGCTACAGCGGTTCGCCGATTCCCTTGTCGTTCTCGGAAATCGGCTACCAACACCAGATTCTCGATATCCAGCTCGACGGCGAAACCCTGCTCAGCGTTGAACCAAAACTGATCCCCCGCGCGGTCAACCTGCAGCGCCTCGGCCCGGCGCCACTGGCCGAGGTGCTGTTGCAATTGGCCGAGTTGCCGAACATCGACTTGCTGGCGGATATCCAGCGCCAGCCGTGGCTGGAAGTACGGGTCAAGCTCGACGAGCCGCAACCGGACTTGCGCAATCAAGTGGAAATCGCTCTGCAAGGCAAAGCCGTTCGACTGGTGCGGATCGCCGCCGAATACGCGGGCAACGGCAGGCGCGATGGCAGCGCCGACGGCAGCGCGCTGATCGAACTCGACCAGCTCAGCCCGGAAGAACTGTTCAGCCGAGCCTGGCACGACAACTACGGCAGCGAAGTCGACGAACAGACACTGAAGGACTTCGCCTTGCTGCTGCAGGACGTGCAAATGGAGGGCGAGCAGCCATGAAGATTCTCGCCATCCGCCTGAAAAACCTCGCTTCCCTGGCCGGGCCGTTCGAGATTGATTTCACCGCCGAACCCCTGGCCAGTGCCGGGCTGTTCGCGATCACCGGGCCGACCGGCGCCGGTAAAAGCACCCTGCTCGACGCCCTGTGCCTGGCGCTGTTCGGCGCAGTGCCACGGCTCAACAACACCGGACGCGACGCCAAAGTACCGGACGCCGATGGCGAAATCGGCACCGGCGACCCGCGTACCCTGCTGCGGCGCGGCACCGGTGAAGGGTATGCCGAAGTGGATTTCGTCGGCGTCGACGGTCGCCGCTATCGCGCGCGCTGGGAAGCCAATCGCGCCAGGGACAAAGCCAGTGGCAAGTTGCAAGCCAGTCGCCAGAGCCTGCGCGATATCGATCAGGATCAATTGCTCGCCAGCCAGAAAGGCGAATACAGGACCCAACTGGAAGCCGCGTTGGGGCTGAATTTCGAGCAGTTCACCCGCGCGGTGATGCTCGCGCAAAGCGAGTTCAGCGCCTTCCTCAAGGCTGACGACAACGACCGCAGCGAACTGCTGGAAAAACTCACTGACACTGCGCTCTACACGCGCCTGGGCAAACGCGCCTTCGACAAGACCAAGGAAGCCCGCGAAGCCCACAAGCTGTTTCAGGATCAGGCCACTGGCGTCACGCCACTGGCCCCGGAGGCGCGCGCTGAACTGGACGAGCGTTTCAGCGCGGCGCAGCAACAACTCAAGACTGAGCAAGCACAACTCAAGCAACTGGAGTTGCAGCACACCTGGCTTAAGGAACTGCACCAGTTGCAGGACCAGCAACACGGCGCCGCCGAGCAACTGCAAACCGCGCAACAGGCGTGGGACGCCCAGGCCGCCAAGCGATTGCAGGCTAGTCGTCTGGAGCAATTGGCACCGCAGCGCCATCAGTTCGCCCGGCAGCGGGAGCTGGCTTCGCAATTGACGCCGCTGGCCGCGCAGATCCAGCAACAGCAGGCACAGCAGCAGGAATTGCTGAGCCGCCAGACGCCGCTGGAAGACAGCCGACGCACCACCCAAGCGGCGTTGCTCGAGGCGCAAAACCAGCAGAGCGCCAATGCCTTGCCGTTGCGCCAGGCCTTTGAGCAGCAGACCACCCTCGCCCGCCTCGTCAAGGACGCCAGCGACAGCGCTGCGCTCAAGCAGCAAGCCGAACAGGCGTGCCGTGACGGTCAGGCAGTGATTCAAAACCTGCTTGACCAGCAAAAAGCCGTCGCCGAACGCCTTGAGCGCATCGCCAGCCAGTTGGAGCACAGTGCCGACCTCGCCACGTTGAGCGACGCCTGGCAGGCCTATCGCGACCGCTTGCAGCAGTTGATGCTGATCGGCAACCGTCTGAATAAAGGCGCCAGCGAGTTACCATCGCTGCAACAACGGGCCAACGAGGCCGCCGCGCAACTGAGCGCGCAACGTCAGCAACTGGAAGTGTTGTACAAAGAGGCCGGCGCCGAACCGGAAGCGGTCACTGAGCAGATCAAGTTGCTTGGCGATTTGCTGCAAGACAACCGCAAGCACCAGCGCGCCATGGAAGAGCTGGCGCGGTTGTGGGCGCAACAGCAGCAACTCGATCAGCGCGGCGGCGATCTGCAACAGCGCTTGCTCGACGCCCAGCAGGCCCGCGAACGGCTGACCGCCGAAGGGGTGCAGGCCAAGGCTGAGCTGGCGATCGCCGAACAAACCCTCAGCGTCACCCGTGAACTGCTGGAGCGTCAACGCCTGGCCCGCAGTGCCAGCGTCGAAGAACTGCGCGGGCAGTTGCAGGACGACCAGCCGTGCCCGGTCTGCGGCAGCGCCGAGCATCCTTATCATCAACCGGAAGCCTTGCTGCACAGTCTCGGCAAACACGATGAGAGCGAACAGGCCAACGCGCAAAAAGCCGTGGACCTGCTCAAGGAAAAACTCACCGAACTGCGCACCGACGTCGGTGGCGTGATCGCCCAGCAAAAGGAACTGCTGCAACAGCAGGAACAACTCCAGGCTGAGCAAACCACGCTGACGCCAATCCTCGACGCCCACCCGCAAGCAAGTGCACTGCTGGCCCAGGACGCGGCCAAGCGCGACGCCTGGCTGGCCCAGCAAAACAGCCAATTGGCGCAGAACATCAGCCAGGACGAACAGCGGCAATCGGTATTGCTGACCTTGCAGCAAGACGCTGCGCGGTTGCAGCAACAACTGCGCGCCGCCGAAACCGCCGTGCAGCAGAGCACCCAGCAACTGGAGCAGCAGCAACAGGCGCTGGAGAGCGATCGCCAGCGCCTCGACGAGGAACTGAATGCCTTCGCCAGTCTGTTGCCGGCGGCGACTTTGCAAGCATTGCGCGCCGAACCTGCGGCGACCTTTATGGAACTCGACCAGCAAATCGGCCAGCGCCGCGAGCAACTCGACCAGCAAAAGGACGAGCACGAAGAACAGCAACAACGCCAGCAAACCCTGGATAAAGAACAGGACCGGCAACTCACCCGCGTGCAACAGCAACAGCAGGCCGAGCAGCACTTCACCGCCCTTACCGCGCAGCAGCAGGCCGCGCAGGAAAACCTCGCGACTTTGCTCGGCGAACACAGCAGCGCCGAGCAATGGCAGCAACAACTCGACAATGCCGTCGAGCAGGCCCGCACGGCGTTGACCGGCGCCCAACAGGAGCTGCAAGACGTGCGCGATCGGCTGGTGCAACTGGTCGCCGAACTGAAAGCGGCGAACGAGCGCCAGCAAGCTCTCGACATCGAACACCGAGCACTGGCGGTGCGGATCAGCGAGTGGCGCGCGCAGCATCCGGAACTCGACGATGTGGGCCTGGACAGTTTGCTGGCCATCGACGAGCAAGGATTTAGCCAGCTTCGGCAGCAACTGCAGCACAGCGAAAAAGCCGTTGAAGAAGCGCGGATTCGTTTGCAGGAGCGTGAGCAGCGTCTGGCGGATCACCAGGCGTTGCACAACGAACCGCTCGCCGCTGACGCCTTGGCCGAAGCCTTACTCGAAGCGCAAAACCATTGCGCCAGCAGCGAACAGCGCTGCGCCGAACTGCGCGCCGAACAAGCCGAAGACCAGCGCCGGCAAAACGCCAATCAGGCGCTCGCACAACAAATTGACCAGGCTTATAACGAGTTTCAGCGCTGGGCGCGGCTCAATGCCTTGATCGGCTCCGCCACCGGCGACACCTTCCGCAAGATCGCCCAGGCCTACAACCTCGATTTGCTGGTGCACCATGCCAATGCGCAACTGCGGCAACTGGTGCGACGTTATCGGTTGAAGCGCGGCGGCAGCATGCTGGGTTTGCTGGTGATGGACACGGAAATGGGCGACGAACTGCGCTCGGTGCATTCGCTGTCCGGCGGCGAGACCTTCCTGGTGTCGCTGGCCCTCGCATTGGGGCTGGCGTCGATGGCGTCCAGCACCTTGAAAATCGAATCGCTCTTCATCGACGAAGGCTTCGGCAGCCTCGACCCGGAATCTTTGCAACTGGCCATGGATGCCCTCGACGGCTTGCAGGCTCAGGGGCGCAAGGTCGCGGTGATTTCCCACGTGCAGGAAATGCACGAGCGGATTCCGGTGCAGATCCAGGTCCGCCGCCAAGGCAACGGCCTGAGCACCGTGGAGGTGAAATGACCACGCTGTATTCTTTCCGCCGCTGCCCCTATGCGATGCGCGCGCGAATGGCCTTGCGCTACAGCGGGGTGCCGGTGAACGTGGTGGAAGTCAGCTTGAAGGCCAAGCCGCCGGAAATGCTCGCACTGTCGAGCAAAGGCACGGTGCCGGTGTTGAGCCTTGAAGGCGATCAGGTGATCGACGAAAGCCTCGAGATCATGCGTTGGGCCCTGGCCCAGAACGATCCCGAGGATTGGCTGCGCAAGGACGATCCTGCCGCTCAGGTGCTGATCGAAGCGTTGCTGGAAGAGAATGATCAGGTGTTCAAGCTGCACCTCAACCGCTACAAATACGCTGAACGCTACCCCGAGCACCCGATGCCGTTCTATCGCACGCAAGGCGAAGTGTTTCTCGGCAAGCTTGAGCAGTTACTGACGCATCGCGGGTACTTGCTGGGCGATCACCCGAGCCTGGCGGACGTGGCACTGCTGCCGTTTGTGCGGCAGTTTGCGCATGTCGATCGCGAGTGGTTTGGGCAGGCGCCGTATCCACGGTTGCAGGCGTGGCTGCAGGGTTTTCTCAGTTCGGAACTGTTCGTTGCGGTCATGGCCAAGTAAACCGTCAGGCCAACACGCTGCACATGTTCAATGCCGAGCAATCCACTTCGAACGGGCCGAAATACGCTTCACTCTCTTCCCGAGCAGGCGGGTTGCCGGCCAGTTGCGCTGCTTCGATGGCCTTGGCCAATTCGATGCTGCGCACCAGGTTGTGATTGAACTCGATCGAGCGTGCCACCGCGCCGGCCGAACCAGCACCGCAGCCCAGCAACGATGCACCATTGGTCATGAAGGCGAGAAAGCCGACCGCCCATAATCTGCGCCCTTTCATGCTCCGGCCACTCCTGATATTTCGCTGTGATCGACCACTACGGTTTGTGCGCGGTGTTCGAACTGAATGCCGGGTTGGGCGACCTCGATCGGTGCTTCGACGGACGATTGGGCTTGCACGCCAAGGGTGACGACCAGAACCATGGCTACATAGAGACCGATGGCCAGGTAGGCGCCGTGTTTGGCGGATTGAAGGATTGCACTGGCCATTGGGGAGACTCCGTGGGCGTGTTTCAGTTGGCACAGAATCCCTCAAATGCCCGGTCGCCAGTTAGCGGTGAAAATCCATAGTGACCATCAGATTTATTGATCGGGAAAACTTAAGGCGTACGGCATGCGGCCCAGCAAATACGGGGGCGGCAGCGAACGAATCAGGGGGAATGCAGCAACACAGCGGGGAGGTTTTGCGCGGTCGTACATACGTTATGCAGGAGCGACATCACTTGGGTTTTCGACCTGGGGCGGGCCGATGTCCTAAGTGACTTCGCTCCTGCATAAAGTCAGGGCCTGTAGCTTTCAGTGTTGGCTTTTGTGATCCAGTGCGGCGTAGAAGTTGGCGCTCTGTTGCAGGTATTTCTGGGTGTAGCTCTGGGTGCCGGATTTTTTGCTGTTGATTTCGACGTTGGCGCTGGCTGGCAGGGCAACGGTCGCCGAGATGGCGGAAGCGGCGATGATGGAGAAGAGATTGAAGTTCATAGCGGTAGTCCTCGTATTCAGTTGGCTTGCTTGCCCGGTTGGGCCGTGGAGCAAACTTAACCTTCGAGACTGCGCACGCTGAAATGCTTTGTAGCATTAGCGAATATCAACTTCATTAATACTGTGGTAAAGGCCCCGGCAACCGGGGCCTGCGGCCTATTGACGCAGCAGAAACTTGAGGTCGCTCGGCGCGTCCATCGGCAGTTTTTGCACAGTCTTGCCCAGCATACCGCTGCTGGGGTCACGCTCGACGACCACAATCTGGTTGCTCTTCTGGTTGGCGATCAAGACGAATTTGCCACTCGGGTCGAGGGCCAATTCTCGCGGATGATCCCCTTCCACCGAGCGCCGCTGCAGCTCCTTCAGCTCACCGGTCTGGGCGTCGATGGCAAACACCAGCAGTTGATTGGCGGTGCCACGGTTGCTGACGTATAGAAACTTGCCGTCCGCGGACGCATGCAACGCCGCTCCGGCCTTGTCCGATTGCGGCTGATCGACCGCGAGATCGACCAACTGCTTTCGCGTCAGCTTGCCGTCCCGGTAGTCGAACACCGCCACCTGTGCGCTCATTTCCATGGTCAGCCAGGCGTGTTTGCCATCGGCACTGAACAATAGATGACGCGGACCGCCGCCCGCCGGCAATGGCACCGACGGCGGATCGGCCGGTGTCAGCGGCAACTGCGGATTGGCCTTGGGATCGTAGCGGTAGACAAAGATCTTGTCGGCGCCCAGGTCATTGGAGAACACAAAGCGGCCATCAGGGGAGGACACCGTCGAATGCACATGCGCCGAACTTTGCCGCTCGGCGTTAACGCGACTCGCCGGGTGGCTGCTGATCTGCACCACCGGGAGCAACTTGCCGTCGCTGCCGACCGGGATGACCGCCAGGGATCCGCCCGGATCTTCCGTTACCGAATAGTTGCTGACGAACAGATGCGAGGCATCGGCGCTCAGGCTGGAATGGGTGGGCTCGTTGCCCAGCGACTGCACCTGGTTGATCAGGCTCAGGGAGTGGGTCTTGGGGTCGATGGCGTAGCTGCTGACTTTACCGACCGGGTCGGTTTGTCCGGGGCCGTTTTCATTGACCACGAACACCCGGCGCTGGTCTTTCGATAACGTCAACCAGGACGGGTTTTCACTCTTGATCACTTGCAAGGGCTGGCTCGCGATCTGCCCGGTACGGCTGTCGAAACTCAGGCGATAAATCCCTTGGCTCTGCCCCGCCGTGTACGAGCCGACCAGCAACTCATGACTGTCGACGGGCGCCGCTTGCACCCCCATCGCCCCCACGCTGCCGGCCATCAACAATGGCCAGAAATTACGCATCCTCATCCGTGTCATCCTCGTCGTTGCTGCCGCTGAAGGCGTCCATGCACACCAAACGGTGTTCGCCGGACGTCCCAGTGATCAGCCAGCTGTGCAACGTCTCATCGAACGTCGCGTCGAGTATCTCGACCATGGTGAACTCCCAATGTTTCGCCGCACGGCCGTCCATGCATTCGATGTGCAGGTTGTCCTGTTCATCGAGCTCGAACTCGAAGGCGTGCAACCCGTCGATTTCCACCATGGTGGCGGTTTCGAGGGCATTGAGTAGGGTATTGGTTTCGGCGGTCATGGCGATCAGTCGTTTGGCGGGAAAGCCGGAATGATAGCGCATCCGACCGCTCTCCCCGATTTTCCGATCGCCACAAACCACTGTGGGAGCGAGCCTGCGCGCAAAGGGGTCATCCGCTCAACATCAGAGTTGGCTGACAATCCGTCTTCGCGAGCAGGCTCGCTCCCACAGGTTTTACGGGGTTGCTTACAGCGCTTCGCGCGACGGCAGGCCGTCCACCAGACGCTGAATCTGCAGCGGGTTGGCGTTTTTCAGAGCGTCCGGCAGCAGGCTGTCGGGGTAGTTCTGGAAGCACACCGGGCGCAGGAAACGATCGATGGCCAGGGTGCCGACCGAAGTACCACGGGCATCGGAGGTGGCCGGGTATGGCCCGCCATGCACCATCGAATCACAGACTTCGACGCCGGTCGGGTAACCGTTAAGCAGAATCCGCCCGACTTTTTGTTCCAGCAACGGTGTCAGTTCGCCGAACTGTTCGAAGTCCGCCGGCTCGCCGATGATGGTCGCAGTCAGTTGCCCGTGCAGGCCGTGCAGCGCGGCGCTGAGTTGCGCCTGATCGGCCACTTCGACAAACACCGTGGTCGGGCCGAAGACTTCGTCTTGCAGCACCGCATCGCCGTCGATCAACAGGCTGGCATCAGCCTTGAACAACTGCGGCTGCGCTTGCTTGCCTTGTTGTGGATGACCCGCCAGATGCTCGATGCCCGGATGCCCGAGGAGTTTTTTGAGGCCGTTGCCGTAGTTGTCCAGGCCACCGGCGTTGAGCATGGTCTGCGGCGGCTGGTCGTTGATCAGGCCACTGACCAGCGCCACGAACGCGCTGAATTCCGCCGAGCGAATGCCGATCACCAGGCCCGGATTGGTGCAGAACTGGCCACAGCCCTGAACCACCGAAGCAGTCAGGTCGCGGGCGACGCTTTCCGCGCGTGCAGCCAGGGCTTGCGGAAGGACGATCACCGGGTTGATGCTCGACATCTCGGCAAACACCGGGATCGGCTGCGGACGGGCCGCCGCCATGTCGCACAAAGCACGACCGCCGCGCAACGAACCGGTAAAGCCCACTGCTTGAATCGCGGGATGCTGGACCAGTGCCGCGCCAACGCGGTCACCATAGATCATGTTGAACACACCGTCCGGCATCGCGGTTTTTTTCGCCGCACGCAGGATGGCATCAGCGACCTGCTCGGCAGTTGCCATGTGCCCGCCGTGGGCCTTGAACACCACCGGGCAACCGGCGGCCAGGGCCGACGCGGTATCGCCACCGGCGGTGGAGAACGCCAGCGGGAAGTTACTGGCGCCAAACACCGCCACCGGGCCGAGGCCAATGCGGTACTGACGCAGATCCGGACGTGGCAGCGGCTGGCGATCCGGCAGTGCCTGATCGATGCGTGCGCCGTAGAAATCACCACGACGCAGGACCTTGGCAAACAGACGCATCTGGCCGCTGGTGCGACCACGTTCACCCTGGATACGCCCGGCTGGCAATGCGGTTTCGCGGCAGACCACGGCGACAAAATCATCGCCCAAAGCGTCGAGTTCATCGGCGATGGCGTCGAGGAATTCGGCGCGGCGAGCAGCGCTGAGGCTGCGATAGACCGGGTAGGCACCGGCTGCGGCTTGGGCGGCGGCAGCGACTTCCTCTGGCGTGGCTTCGTAGAAAGTGTGCGGCAGTTGCTCGCCGCTGGTGGCGTCAACGCTGTGCAGGGTGACCGTACCGGCCGCGCTGCGCTGGCCGCCGATGTAGTTGTGACCGAGAATCTGAGTCATGCCGTATCTCCGTTATAAGGTGCCGACGGTCCCGGGGGCGAACGCCGCGTCAACCGGGGCAATGCCGTTGACCAGCGGCGCACCGAATTCGGCCTGGCTGATCTCGAAGACGTCGCCGGGCTGAGTACGAATGCCGTCCGCGAAGGACAACGTGGCGGTGCCGAAGAAGTGGATGTGCACATCCCCCGGCCGCAGGAATTGGCTGTATTTGAAATGGTGGTACTCGAGGTTTTCCAGGCTGTGGCACATGTTGGCCTCACCCGTGAGGAACTCGCTCTGCCAGAGCACTTCACCGTCACGCAGGATACGCGTACTGCCGGACAAGTGCTGGGGCAATTCACCGACCCGCAGCTCCGGGCCGTAACTGCAACTGCGCAGTTTCGAGTGCGCCAGGTACAGATAGTTCTTACGCTCCATCACATGGTCGGAGAACTCATTGCCCACCGCGAACCCCAGGCGATACGGTTTGCCGTCATGGCCGATGACGTACAGGCCGCTCAGTTCGGGCTCTTCACCGGCATCTTCGGCAAACAGCGGCACCGGGAACGGCTGCCCCGGTCGCACCACAATGCTGCCGTCGCCCTTGTAGAACCATTCCGGTTGCACACCGGCCTGCCCCGCCGCCGGTTTACCGCCCTCCATGCCCCATTTGAAAATGCGCATGGTGTCGGTCATTGCTGCTTCGTCGTTGCCGTGCTGGTGCATCTTGTCCCGCGCCGAAGCGCTGCCCAGGTGCGTCAGGCCGGTGCCGCTGACCAACAGGTGCGCCGGGTCCGGGTGATCCAGCGGCGGCAGGATGCGCACCTCGGCAAGCAACTGCGCGTAGTCATGGCTGATGCCCAGGCCCAGCGTCTCAACCTGCTGTTGCAGACCAACGCCGGCCTCGATCGCCGCCAGCGCCAGCTCACGCACCGTGCGCGCTTCCTGCACTTCCCGCACCAGACCGTCCTCGACCACGCCGACACGGCGCTCGCCATTGAGCAATTCGAACTGAACTAAACGCATGATTTTCTCCTGTAAACAGTCTTGAAGTCGGCACCGCCCACTGTGGGAGCGGGCCTGCCCGCGAAGAGGCCATCACATCCAACATCTTGGTTGACTGACACTCTGCCTTCGCTAGCAGGCTCGCTCCCACAAGGTTTTGCGTAATGTTTCAAGTACGGGTCGCGCCCCGCGCACTGGCCGCAAACTGCTCCGTCGGCAGCACATGTTTGCGCTCCAGCAAGCGGTAGACCACGCCGGTCAGCACCAGGCCAAACACCATCACCGCGCTGAGGAAGTACAGGCCCGACGCAAGATTGCCGGTGTATTCCTTCAATGCGCCGATCACAAACGGACCGATGTAACCGCCGAGGTTGCCGACCGAGTTGATCAAGGCAATCCCCGCCGCCGCACTGGCGCCGGCAAAGAAACGCCCCGGCAGGGTCCAGAACACCGCGGTGCAGGAAAACAGCGCGAACGCCACCAGGCACAGCGCAGCCAGTTGCAGTACCGGCACCGTCAGCCAGGCGCTGAGAAACAGACCGATTGCGCCGAGCACATAGAGCACGGCGAGGTGGCCGTAGCGGTCATTCAAGCGGTCGGAGCTGCGCGGGATGATCAGCAGGCCAATGATGCCGAAGATGTACGGCACCGACGACACGAAACCGGTCACCAGGTCGGTGCCGCCGAATTGCTTGATCAGCGTCGGCAACCACAGGCCCAGGCCATAGATGCTCAGGGTCACCGGCAGGTAGAACAGCGCCAGGAGCAACACCCGTTTGTCTTTCAAGGCGTGCAGCGGATTACCGTGGCGGGTCTGGCCGTATTCCTGCAGGTCCTTTTTCAGCTCGCCGCTGAGCCAGTCCTTTTCTGCCTGGTCCATCCACTTCACCTGTTGCGGGCCGTCCGGCAACCAGCGCAGCACCGGCCAGGTCAGCAGGATCGCCGGGGTGCCGATGACGATGAACAGCCATTGCCAGCCGTGCAGGCCGAGGATGCCGTCCATGCCTAGCAAGCCGCCGGAGACCGGACCGGTGATCAGCATGGCGATCGGTTGCGAGAGGATGAACAGGCCAAGGATCTTGCCGCGATGGCGCACCGGGAACCACTGGGTGATGTAGTACAGCACGCCCGGGAAGAACCCGGCTTCGGCGGCACCCAGTAAAAAGCGCATCACATAGAAACTGTGCGGCCCCTGGACGAAGGCCATGCCGATGGTGATCGCACCCCAAGTGACCATGATCCGCGCGAACCAGCGCCGCGCGCCAAAGCGTTCGAGCATCAGGTTGCTGGGGATTTCCAACAGGAAGTAACCAATGAAGAACAGCCCGGCGCCGAGGCCGTAGGCGGCGTCACCGATGCCGATGTCGGCGCCCATGTGCAGCTTGGCGAAGCCAACGGCGGAGCGATCCACATAGGCGATCAAGTACAGCAGGATCAGGAAGGGAATCAGTTTCAGCGTGATGCGACGAATAAGCCGCAGTTCCTGGCTCATGAGATCGGTCTCCGATTGTTGTTGTTATAGAACCTCGGGAGCCGCCTCTCGCGAGAATCGCCAGGGCCAGCCCTCCGTTGAAAAGGACTATATAGTAATACTAATTACCCAACAACACTTCCAAACGGCGGAAATTGAGCTTATGTTACGCCTTAGCTCGAACCATATAGTCATACAATAAGAGAATCGATCATGTCTGATAAGAAACCCAACCTGCGCTCGGCCCAATGGTTTGGCACCGCCGACAAAAACGGCTTCATGTACCGCAGCTGGATGAAGAATCAGGGCATCGCCGACCACCAGTTCCACGGCAAGCCGATCATCGGCATCTGCAATACCTGGTCGGAACTGACCCCGTGCAACGCGCATTTCCGCCAGATTGCCGAGCACGTCAAGCGCGGGGTGATCGAGGCTGGCGGCTGGCCAGTCGAGTTTCCGGTGTTCTCCAACGGTGAATCGAACCTGCGCCCCACCGCCATGTTCACCCGCAACTTGACCAGCATGGACGTCGAAGAAGCTATCCGTGGCAACCCGATCGACGGCGTGGTGCTGCTCACCGGTTGCGACAAAACCACCCCTGCATTGCTGATGGGCGCCGCCAGTTGCGACGTGCCGGCGATCGTGGTCACCGGCGGACCGATGCTCAACGGCAAGCACAAGGGCCAGGACATTGGCTCCGGCACCGTGGTCTGGCAGCTCAGCGAACAAGTCAAGGCTGGCACCATTACGATTGACGATTTCCTCGCGGCCGAGGGCGGCATGTCCCGCTCGGCTGGCACCTGCAACACCATGGGCACTGCGTCGACCATGGCCTGCATGGCCGAAGCCCTGGGCACCTCGCTGCCGCACAACGCGGCGATTCCGGCGGTTGATGCCCGGCGTTATGTGTTGGCGCACATGTCCGGCATGCGAGCAGTGGAGATGGTTCGTGAAGACTTGAAGCTGTCGAAGATCCTGACCAAGGAAGCCTTCGAAAACGCCATTCGCGTCAACGCCGCCATCGGTGGTTCGACCAACGCCGTGATCCACTTGAAAGCCATCGCCGGACGCATTGGCGTCGACCTTGAACTGGACGACTGGACCCGCATCGGCCGAGGCATGCCGACCATTGTCGACCTGCAGCCGTCCGGGCGTTTCCTGATGGAAGAGTTCTACTACGCGGGCGGCTTGCCGGCAGTGTTGCGGCGTCTGGGCGAAGCCAACCTGATTCCGCACCCGAACGCCCTCACGGTCAACGGCAAGACCCTCGGCGAGAACACCAAGGACGCGCCCATCTACGGCCAGGACGAAGTGATCCGCACGCTCGACAACCCGATCCGCGCCGACGGCGGCATCTGTGTGTTGCGCGGCAACCTGGCACCTCTCGGCGCGGTGCTCAAGCCGTCCGCCGCCACCGCCGAACTGATGCAGCATCGCGGCCGCGCGGTGGTGTTCGAGAACTTCGACATGTACAAGGCACGGATCAACGACCCGGAACTGGACGTCGATGCCAACTCGATCCTGGTCATGAAAAACTGCGGACCCAAGGGTTACCCGGGCATGGCGGAAGTCGGCAACATGGGCCTGCCGGCCAAACTGCTGGCCCAGGGCGTGACCGACATGGTGCGGATTTCCGACGCACGCATGAGCGGCACCGCATATGGCACCGTGGTGCTGCACGTCGCCCCGGAAGCTGCAGCCGGCGGTCCGTTGGCCGCCGTGAAGGAAGGTGACTGGATCGAACTCGACTGCGCCAGCGGCCGTCTGCACCTGGACATCTCCGACGCTGAATTGGCCGCGCGCATGGCGGACCTGCAACCGCCGCAACAACTGCTGCTCGGGGGTTATCGTCAGTTGTACATCGACCATGTGTTGCAGGCGGATCAGGGCTGCGACTTTGACTTCCTGGTCGGCTGCCGTGGGGCGGAGGTGCCGCGGCACTCGCACTGACCCGCGCCCTGCACAACCTGTGGCGAGGGAGCTTGCTCCCGCTGGGGTGCGAAGCACCCCCCAATGGGCTACTGCCAGTATCGGTGACGATGCGGCAGCTTATTGGCGACTGCTGCGCAGTCGAGCGGGAGCAAGCTCCCTCGCCACACCCCTCCGACCTGCAGACTGATGCACTCCCCTCGTGCCTGCTATCATGCGCCACCCCCATCGCACAGGATCGCGCCGCGCCCCATGGACTACCGCAAACCCTCCGACCGCAAAAGCATGCATTCGCGCATCGTCCAGGAACTGGGCATGCAGATCGTCTCCGGCCGCTTCAAGCCCGACGACAAACTGCCCGCCGAAGCCTTGCTGTGCGAGGAGTACGCGGTCAGCCGCCCGGTATTGCGCGAAGCCACTCGGGTACTGGTGGCCAAGGGACTGGTGTATTCCCGACCGCGCGTGGGCACGGTGGTCAAGCCGCGTCGCGACTGGCACATGCTCGACCCGGATGTGCTGCACTGGCTGATGCAAAGCAGCCCGCAAAACGAATTCTTCGGCCTGCTCACCAGTGTGCGCAGCATCATTGAGCCTGCCGCTGCGGCCCTCGCCGCGCAGTACGCTACCGACGAGGATATCGCCTCGATCGCCGAAGCCTACCAGCGCATGGAAGCCGCACCGACGCCCGAGGCGTTGCTGCAACCTGACCTCGACTTCCACAGCCGCATCGCCGACGCGACCCACAACGACCTGCTGGCGAACCTGTGCAACATGCTCTCGGTGGCCATCGGCGAAGCCTTGAAACACTCCAACCAGCGGCCGAACCTGCACGAATTGGCCATGCCGCGGCACAAGGCGATTTTAACCGCCATCGAAAACCGCGATGCCCTCGGCGCGCGGCACGCGACCCTGGTGCAACTGGATGACGCGCGCAGTGCGCTGGATGTGGTGCTGGGCAGCGACCTTGGCAACGGCCATTGAAGTAACCCGTTCAGCGTTAATCAAAAAAGGTGCGGTACATAATTACCGCACCTTCTTTTTATCCTCGACTTAAGGTTTAAGACTCAACCATGCAAAGGATTGCATCATGTCGTTACCTGCCTCATCGCCGGCCGCCCCTGTGCCGGGCGAGATCATTGCGCGCAGTATCCGCGAGCGTTTCAGCGGTCGTCCGACCTTGCGCTCGGTCACGGCCCGTCTGCTCAAGGACGCGCTGCTGGAAAAATACCCGCCGCTGGATTTCGATCCCCACCTGACCCGCATCGGCCAACCGCTACCAGAGGGTGGCTGGCGCCTCACGCTGCTGCTGGATGTGGTGCTCAGCTACTTGGCCAGCGGCGTAGCACCGGCACTCAGCGAACAATTCGGCCGGCCATGTTTTCTCACCAATCAGCCACCGACACATCTAAGGCTGGAGAGCAGCAGCCATCGCGAGCCAGACATGCAAGTGATCGCCGAGCTGATTCGTGAGTTGCCGGCGGTGGTGTTTGTCGACTTTCAGGAAGCACTCAGCGAGTTCTGGAACGAATCCGCCAGCACTGGGGAAACGCGCTGGCGATGGCTGGGCGACTTGCTCGCCGGCATCCTGAAAACCGCCGCCGTGCGGCACGCCGCTGTTAACCCGGTGCACGCCGAGATACTCACCGAGCTATGCCGGCAACCGGATAAACAGCAACGACTCGAGGCCCCTTGGGCTGAAGGCGTAATCCAGGCCTGCACGCTGCAAACCACCCTGAGCGTGGGCAAGCGCTCGATCAACCTGCAAAGTCCCGACATTTTGCTGATCAGCGATGGCGCTGTATTGCTGTGCAGTGTCACGGGCGGAATCGAACCCTTCCCTTCGCTGGAGGCGTTTGGCCTGGCCTGGGCAGCACGCTTCGAGCAAGCCTTCGTTGCCGACGCGATCACCTGGAAGCGCTATGAACCGGAGGGAAACATCTTCGACACCCAGGCCGCGCTGCTGCTGAGTCAGCAACTGGAAGGGCTGGCGGCGCTGAAGCTCCCGGCCCGCCAGGGTCTTGCGCAGCTGGAGCAACGTTGCGATGCCATCACCGACGTCGCAGCGCCGTTCACGAAGCCCGCCGTGGATACACAAAACCCCCTGAGTCTGCAGCTCCTCGCGGCCAGTCTCCCGCCATGGCTGCAAGGCGCCGAGGCGGCTGATCGCATGGCGTATCGCAAGCACCTGCTGACACTGGCGGGCATCAAGCAACGGACCGGTGGCCGCACCTTCCAGACCGGCATCGACGACCTGCATACCTTCACTAGAAAAGCCCTGCACCGACAGATGCTCGAGGACCAACCCCTAGCCCCCGGTTACGACGCCGATCAGCTCGAATTGACCTTCCATGTGCCCGTCGGCGACCTGGGCAGCGGTTTCCTCGAACCGGTCAAAATGTCGCTGACACAATTGGCGATCAAGAACCTTGCCGGTCGCCCCAGGGGCCGGGTGACCATCCGGCATACCGGCGGGCAATTGATTCAGGCCTGGACCACCGAGGCGTACCTGCTGGATCTGGTGCGCCGGGTCGACGTCGGCACTCAGTACCCGGAACTGATTCGCCGCGAGTTGTTAGCGGACACCGCCGAAGCCCGGGAGCGGGCGAGATTGTTTGGCCTGGAATTATCCGTGCGTTTGCCCCTGCTGGCGCTTGAACAATCGATCAAGGCCGAGCATGGCTTTACTCGCCAAGGCTACCGCTATATCGATGCCTTAATGCACAGCACGCAGGCCGAGCGAAGGGTCGATGAACAGGCCGTCGTCATTCGTCCGCTCGGTTTTATAAGAAAAGCTCAGGCAGACGCTGACCTGGTCAGCAACATGTTCATCATAGAACCACGGGAGCTCAAGGCGGATGGCCCGCGCATTCTCTATCGCCCCCTGTATTCGCCGGCACTGCAGCAGTTTCCACATCGACAGGCCTTGCTCGACGCCATCGCCCAATCGGGCGACCTGCAAACCAGTGTGCTGACCTGGCTGCCCGACCGCGCCCGACCCGTGTATGCCAACAACGGTTTCAACGAACCGCACATTGTGCATTTTCATCCCGGAGACGAATTTTCGCCGCCGACGAAACCGCTGCCGGCGACGCTGGCGGGGGATGAAACCGCTCGCGAATGGCTCACGTCACTGCAAGCAGGGCGTTTGCTGGCCCAATTGTTCGACAGCAATGCCAAGGCGCTAGTCGAACAGGCGGATCGACAAGCCGTTTCCAACGCCGAGAGCCGCTGGGCAACCCTCCTGGAAGGTGGCTGGCTGATCTTCAACAACCTGATCCTGCCCATGTTGCGCGGTCCTGCGATGCTGACAGGCTGGATGCTGCAGCTCACCCACAGCCTGATCCAGGACTTGCCAGCACTGGACAGCGACAACACCACGGCGCGGGAACAGGCTTGGGTTGATGTGCTGTTGAACCTGGGGCTGGTCCTGCTGCATGTTGCGCAGAACCACAGCGAGGCCGCGCCATTGCCCCGCCTTATCGAAGAACAGACCTCGACAGATCCTCTCGCCCCGCTCCGCCGATCTGTTACACGGGCCTTTTCCATCGCAGCGGCAAAAGTCACCGAGGCGACACCGGGGTTGCCCTTCGAACCGCCAGGCAGTGGCCATACCTTGCTCGACTTCAACCTGTCGGTGGCACGCGATTCCACTTCCGCCCGGCTGTTCGAAAAACTGCGAGCGGTGCGCGTGCCATGGCCATCGCCACTGCCGGAACCGCTGGCCATCGGCCCGTTCCGAGGTTTGTACCGGATTAACGATAAATGGCACGCCAGCGTCGCCGGTCTGCTGTTTCGTGTGCAGATCGTACCGGGCTTCGGCGAAGTCTTTGTAGTGCATCCTGAGCACCCGGACCATCCCGGTATCAAGCTCAAGACCGATGGCCGAGGCACATGGTTGCTGGACCAGGGCCTTAAACTGGTGGGCGGCGGCCGCAAAAGCCGGATCGCCGCCGAAAAGGAAAAACGTCGCCAGCGCATCGAAGAGTTGAAGCTGCAATCCATCGAGTTTTTCGCTCAGCAGGAGCAAGTACAAAAACGCGTCGATATTGCTGAGAATCTAAGGGTCCTCAAACACAACAGCGCCAGCAGCACGCCACAGGAACGGAGCGCTTTCAGGCAACGTTACCTGGTGGAACTGGAGAAGCAGACGGACAATTACACCACGCTGATTGCCGGCACCCGGGAAGTCAGCGTGCTGACAGATCTGCCGCTGGACCTGTCGTTGCTCAGCGGCCTGCTCGGCAACCTCGTGAGGAACCTGCGTAAACGGGTGGTCATGGCCGATCTGGAGCGTGGCGCCGTCAGCCTGGAGTACAGCGAGTTTCTAGGTGGCCCGCAGGCTATCCAAGATGCCCTGACCGCCGAGGGCGACGTCGTGGTGAATCGCTACTTTGAATTCACCGAGAAAGTTCGAGACATCAACGATACCCAGATCAACGCGTATGAAGAGATTGACCGTCGTATCGAAGAGCTCAGACTCATTCCCGTATTCGGCGCGAAAACCCTGGAAGCGCTGAACAGTGGCAGGCCGGAAAATGAACTGACTGCGCTGAGGGTCAAGGTTTACCAACTGACGATCCTGCGCATATTGAGTGTCACGGGTTTCGACTCCGAGGTGATCAGCGCCTTGGAGTCCATTGTCGATCCATTGCAAATCCTGTCGCGATCACACGCTGAACTCCAAACAACGCTCGGTTACGAACGCAGTGACCGGATCGCCGTACTCGATAACCTGGTGGAGCGGTATAAAAATGCCCAGGCGGCGCTCGGTGCTATCTGGGTGTTCAATGCCGATAAACTGCAATTACCGGCGTTCAATCGACTGCGGATCATCATTGATCAGCTATGCGGCGATGCCGAGCAACGCATGGCGGAGGAAATCCAGCAAATTGCCGCTGAACAAGGCACTGACCGGGATGACAATTCATCTCAGGTACCGGGCACCTCCAAAAGCACGCCCAAGAAAAAAAGCAAATCCCCCGCCCGCGGCAAACGGGTGATCAAGACAGCCAAAGGCACGTTAATCGGTGAGCTGCGCCCACGGCAGGCCAATCAGGTCGGGGATATCGTCGACATCAACGCACCGATGGATGACAAGGCGCTGCTCTCCTTTCATGAACACGCGCCCGATGTCTGGGTGGAGATCGTCGACGCCACAGTACCGGCCTCACGCCCACCGTCGATACCGCTTCCACAGCTCAGGGGCGATGCCCGCAAAGCGCTGGCAAAAGCCGAGGAACAAGCACGCAAAATAGAGGGCTACGCGCAAGGCGGGAGCTCGCCACGGGACATCGAAGAGCAAATGCAGCGCGAGGCACAAAAGCTCATTCACTATGCCGACAGCCTCGACAAACACCAGGACGCTTCACCGGCCGTTGAAAAAGATGCCGCCCTGATCAGCGATCTGAGAGACAAGGCGCAGGCATTGGAGGACCAAGCCAGGCAATTGCGCACTCGGCTGACGCTGGCGCAGATGCCCACCAGCGTCGGCGTGCGGTTCTTGCTGCGCCATCAGGCGCTGTACGTGAAACCCATCGGACAGCGGGTGCAGTTGAAAACCGGACGGAGGGACTTCATGCAGGAATATGCCCTGTTCAGCCGCGACGATCAGGTGTTGTGGTATGCCCACTTCCACTATGGCGCGCTGGCCGACGATAAGACCTCGTTCACCACAGCGCATCTGAAAACGATTCCACAACGCTTCGAGACCTACGAATCAGCGTTGGCCAAGGCGAAGGACCCGGCACAGAAGATCCAGATCTACCACGGCGTCATTGATCAGCAACTGGCGGGCGAGTATTTCCTGCCAGTAGCGCCCAGCGAATCCTGATCAATACCCATGAAAAAGCCGCAACCCGGCGGGGGTTGCGGCTTGAGGGGTCGCAACGTGTTCTAGTGAGCGAACAACGAATTGCCCTTCTGCCCCGCCAGCTTTTCCGGCTTGATCAGGAAACGGGCCAGCGCAGGCAGCAGCCACAGTGCGCCAAACATGTTCCACAGCAACATGAAGGTCAGCATCAGGCCCATGTCGGCCTGGAACTTAATGGCCGAGAAGATCCAGGTGCAGACGCCGATCGCCAGGCACAGACCGGTGAATAGCACTGCCTTACCAGTGGATTTCAGGGTCTGATAGTAAGCCTCTTGCAAAGGCAGCCCGGCACGCAGGAAGGTTTCGAGTCGGCTATAGATGTAGATGCCGTAATCCACGCCAATCCCCACGCCGAGCGCCACCACCGGCAGAGTCGCTACCTTCACGCCAATACCCATGAACGCCATCAGCGCGTTGCCCAGCACCGAGGTCAGTACCAGCGGCAGCACAATGCACAAGGTCGCCGCCCATGAGCGGAAGGTGATCATGCACATGGTCGCCACGCAGATGTACACCAGGATCAGGATGATCAGCTCCGATTCCTTGATCACTTCGTTGGTGGCGGCCTCGATCCCGGCGTTACCGGCAGCGAGGATGAATTCCAGGCCGTCCTTGTTGTTCTCCTTGGCGAACTCCTGCACCGCGTGCACCGCGCGATCAAGAGTCTCGGCCTTGTGGTCGTTGAGGAACACCAGCACCGGCGCCAGCGAGCAACTGTTGTTGTACAGGCCATCGGCGCGAGCGATAGAGTTGTTCAGCACGTCCGGGTTACGGGACAGGGTTTCCCATTTCAAGTTGCCTTCGTTCATGCCCTTAATCATCTGTTTGGACACGGTCACCAGCGAGATCGCAGACTGCACGCCCTCGGTGTTCTGCATCTTCCACATCAGTTCATCGATCGGCCCCATGGCTTCGTAGCGCGAGCAGCCCTCGGCCTTGGTCTTGACCATCACCACCAGCACGTCGGAGCTGGTGGAGTAGTTGCTGATGATGAAGTTGTTGTCCTTGTTGTAGCGCGAATCCGGGCGCAGTTCCGGCGCGCCTTGGTCAAGGTCACCGATCTTCAGGTTCTGGCTGTACCAGAGGCCGCCACCAAAGGCGATCAGTGCGAGGATGATCGAGACCGGCGCCACTTTGGCGCTGGCGAAGTTCGACAGGTAACGCCAGAACGGGTGCTCGCGGGTCGCGTCTTTTTTGCTGATCTCTACCGCACGCTTGCTGATGCCGACATAGGAAATTGCCACCGGGAGGAGGATCAGGTTGGTAAACACAATCACCGCCACGCCGATCGACGCGCCGATGGCCAGCTCACGGATCACCCCGATGTCGATAATCAACAGCGTGATGAAACCTACAGCGTCGGCGAGGATGGCGATCATCCCCGGCAGGAACAGTTGCCGGAAGGTGCGCCGCGCTGCGGTCAGGGCGTTGTCGGCCTCACTGGATTGCAGGGCGATGCCGTTGATTTTCTGTACGCCGTGGGAAATACCAATGGCGAAGATCAGGAACGGCACCAGCATCGAATAGGGGTCGAGCCCGAAGCCGAAGAAGTGCATCAGCCCCAATTGCCAGACCACCGCCACCAGCGTGGTACTCAACACCGCCACGGTGCTGCGCATGCAGTGGGTGAACCAATACAGCAGGATCAGGGTAATGACGAAGGCCACACCGAAGAACATCACCACCATCACCAGGCCGTCGATCAGGTCGCCGACTTTCTTGGCGAAACCGACAATGTGGATCTGCACGTTAGGGTTCTGTTTTTCGAACTTGTCGCGGATCTTGTCTTCCAGTTCATGGGAAAACTTGCGGTAGTCCAGGGCCAGCAACTTGCCCTGGTCTTCCGGGTCCGGGTAGGACTCAAGCAACGGAATATCGACGATGCTCGACTTGAAGTCGTTGGCCACCAGCCGCCCGACCTGGCCGGACTTGAGCACGTTGTTGCGCAGCAGATCGAGGCTTTGTTGCGAGCCGTTGTAACTCTGCGGAATCACTTCACCGCCGGCGAAGCCCTCCTCCGTCACTTCGGTCCAGCGCACGCTCGGGCTCCACAACGACTTCAGGCCGGAGCGATCGACACCAGAAATGTAGAACACTTCGTCGTTGATCTGGCGCAGGGTCTCCATGTATTCCTTGGAGAAGATATCGCCGTCGGTGGCTTCGACGGAAATGCGCACGGTGTTGCCGAGGTTGGCCAGGTCGTTGCGGTGCTCCATCATTTTTTCAATGAAGGGGTGCTTGAGCGGGATCATCTTCTCGAAGCTGGTGGACGGACGGATCAGCGTCGCTTGCCAGAACAGGAAGATACTCACCAGCAAACAAATGACGATCACTGCCGGGCGGTTGTTGAAAATCAGGCGTTCGAGAAACGTCGCCTTGTCTTGATGATGACTGCTCATGGATGTCATAGACCCGCCTTCTTATTATTTGACCGGCTTGGCGCTCAGCTCGGCGCCGTTTGGCGAAGTGGCGCGAACGCCGCCCTGTCCTGCCAGAATCAAGTTGCCATTCCCTGCGGCCGTCACCGCCGAGACCGAAATGCGGTCCGGGCGGTTGAACACGGTGAAGGTCTCGCCGTCATCTTTGCTGCTGATCACGCTGCCGCCGTTGCCGACGATCACGATGGTGCCATCGGCGAGCAAGGTGCCGCCGGACAAGCCAAACTCCAGCGCACCCCGGGCGGCTTGCAACTCAACCGGCTCCCAGGTGCTGCCGAAATCGGTGGAGCGGAACAGATTGCCGCGCAGTCCATAGGCCAACAGGGTGTTGGGCTGGGCAGTGCCGATCACGCCGAACAGCGAACCTTCGTACGGTCCTTCGAGCTTCTCCCAGGTTTCGCCGCCATCGGCGGAGCGGAACATGCTGCCCTGCTCGCCGACGATGAACAACCCGGCGTCTTTGACCGAGGCGATGGCATTGAGGTGGTATTGGTCTTCGTTGTCGAGGCGGTCGCTGGCATCTTCCCAGTGCTTGCCACCGTCGGTGGTCGCCAGCAGTGCGCCATAGGCGCCCACGGCGAAGCCACTGTTGGCGTCCTGGAACCAGACGTCGAGCAGCGGAGCTTCACGGGTAAGGTCTTCGAATTGCTTGGTCCATGTGACGCCGCCGTCTTGGCTGGCGAGGATCTGTGCGTCGTGGCCAACGGCCCAGCCGTGCTTATCATCGACGAAGAACACCGACGTCAGCAGTGCGCGGGTCGGGACTTTGGCTTGGGTCCAGGTCTGGCCCTGGTCGTCGGAATACAGTATGTGCCCACGGTCACCCACGGCAATCAACCGCGCCCCGGCGTGCACCACATCGAGCATCAGGCTTTTGCTGGCCTTGGCCGATTCAACAGAGAACACGATATCGGATGCCGGCGCATCGACCGCCAGCACAGGTGCCGACAACACCGCAGAGCCCAACAGCGAGAGCGCTGTAGCCAGCAACGCGAATCTGCGTAACGCCGGCGGGCGGCAAACAACCACACCCATGACAGGCTCACTCATAGACCTTCCCCCATTTATTATTGTTAGGTCATTCAACCTTTCAGGGCGCCGCAAGGGTGCTCATCGAGATTGCCTGTTCCAGAGCATAGTCCTGAAATGCGCAATCTAGAGCCCCTTCGGAAGCTGGCTTATCCTATCGGCCTTTCCAAAGGTCTGACAATCAACGCCACGTTATCTTTTGTTAACTGATGGCAGAAGGCTGGTGGGTGAATGGAGGGGTATTCGGAGGGGTGATGGGGGGCGGAGATCCAGTGAGCTCGCTTGTGCACGAAGTGGGGACATCTTTCAGGGCTTGGTTACTTGACATAGCGCTTTCGCGAGCAGGCTCGCTCCCACATTAGGCAGGGTGTACACCTGAAATTGCGCGCAGCCGTTACCGAAGCAACGGATCTGCACGCAAGCAATCAATCAATCAAAGAATCAAGCAAGGCTCTTGCTAACCACCTCAAACACATCACTCGACAACTGCCCCGAAGCGCGAATCCGCTCCAGCTCAGCCTTCATCAACCCCTGCCGCGCAGTGTCATACTTGCGCCAGCGAGTCAGCGGCGCCAGCTGCCGCGAGGCAATCTGCGGATTGAACCCGTTCAGCTCAATCACCAGATCCGCCAGGAACCGATACCCGGAACCATCGGCCGCATGGAAGTTGATCAGGTTCTGCCCGGCAAACGCACCGACCAGCGCCCGCACCTTGTTCGGGTTCTTGATGTTGAACGCCGGGTGCTGCATTAACTCACGCACGCGCTCCAGACCACCGGGCAATGGGCTGCCCGCCTGGACGCTGAACCATTGATCCATGACCAGCGGGTTGTCCTTGAAGTGCTCGGCGAAGCTGGCCAGGGCCGTGGCTTTCTGCTCGTCGAACGGCGAATTCACCAGCACCGCCAAAGCGGTCAGGCGTTCGGTCATGTTGTCGCACGTCTCGAACTGCTCCAGGGTCGCCGCCAGCACTTCCGGTTTGCCGCTGAGCATCAGGTACGACAGCGCAATGTTCTGCAACGCACGACGGGCAAAATGCTCGGCTTCGGCCACGTAAGGGGTTTGCTTGGACAGGTCACGATTAGCCTGGTAACGCAGCCACAGCGCTTCGAACAGACCTTCCGAAAGTTGCTTGCGGGCAAACTCGCGGGCGATGTGAATCGCTTCGACGTCGGCCACTTCGCTGATTTCCGTCAGGTAAGCCTCACCCGGCAGCGACAGCATCTCGGCGACCATCGCCTGGTCGAGGGTTTCGTCCGAAAGCACGGTGCGCAAGGCAGTGACCAGTCGCGGATCCATGACCAGACGCTCGCCCTGTTGCTGCTGGACGATCAATTCTTGCAACACCTGCACCGACAACTGCTGGCCGGCGTCCCAACGGTTGAAGCCGTCGCTGTCGTGCTGCATGAGGAACATCAACTGGTCGCGGTTGTACGGAAAGCTGAGTTTCACCGGCGCGGAGAAACCGCGCAGCAGCGATGGCAGCGGCTGTTCGGCGATGTCGACGAAGGTGAAGGTTTGTTCGGCTTCAGTTACCGACATCACCCGCGACGTGCCTTGGGCCGACGCTTCGCCGGACAGGCGCAAGTCGATTGCCGCGCCCTGCGGGTCCAGCAGGCCCAATTCCACGGGAATCACGAACGGCAGTTTTTCCACCTTGTCCGGGGTTTCCGGGCAGCTTTGGCGGAAGGTCAGGCTGTAGGTTTTGGCTGCCGCGTCGTAGGACTCGCTCACCGCCAGACGTGGGGTGCCGGCCTGGCTGTACCAGCGCTTGAACTGGCTGAGGTCGGCGCCGTTGGCGTCTTCCATGGCCTTGATGAAGTCGTCGCAGGTCACCGCTTGGCCGTCGTGGCGATCGAAGTACAGGTCGCTGCCCTTGCGGAAGCCTTCGGCGCCGAGCAAGGTGCGGATCATGCCGACCACTTCCGAGCCCTTTTCGTACACGGTCAGGGTGTAGAAGTTGGAAATCTCGATAAAGCTGTCCGGGCGCACGGCGTGGGCCATCGGGCCGGCGTCTTCGGCAAACTGGTGGGTGCGCAGGTACGCCACGTCCTGGATACGCTTGACCGTGGCCGAGTTCATGTCCGAGGAGAAACCAGCATCGCGGAACACCGTGAAGCCTTCCTTGAGCGACAACTGGAACCAGTCGCGGCAGGTCACGCGGTTGCCCGACCAGTTATGGAAGTATTCGTGGGCCACGATCGCCTCGACCCGCTGGTGCGCGGCGTCGGTCGCGGTTTCGGCGCGGGCCAGCACAGCGCTGGAGTTAAAGATATTGAGGCCCTTGTTCTCCATGGCGCCCATGTTGAAATCGTTGACCGCGACGATCATGAAGATGTCCAGGTCGTACTCGCGACCGTAGGCCTCTTCGTCCCAGCGCATGGATTTCTTCAGGCTGTTCATGGCGTGCTGGCACTTGTCGATGTTTTCCGGCTCGACGTAAATGCGCAGCGCCACGGTGCGCTGACTCATGGTGGTGAACGTGTCTTCGACGCACCACAAATCACCGGCCACCAGCGCGAACAGGTAGGCCGGTTTCTTGAACGGGTCTTCCCAGGTCGCCCAGTGCCGGCCATCTTCGCCGGGGCCGCTGGCAATCGGGTTGCCGTTGGACAGCAGCACCGGATAGCTGTGTTGCTCGGCAACCACGGTGGTGGTGAAGGTGCTCATCACATCCGGGCGGTCGAGGTAATAGGTGATCTTGCGGAAACCTTCGGCCTCGCACTGCGTGCAGAACATGGTGCCGGACTTGTACAGGCCTTCCAGCGCGGTGTTGGTTTCCGGGTGGATCTTCACGCTGGTGTCGACCGTGAAGGTGTTGCTGGTCGGGTGCAGGGTCAGGTGGTTTTCATCCAACTGGTAATCGGCTTCGGTCAGCTCGACATCGGCCAGGGTCACCGACAGCAATTCCAGCTGCTGGCCGTCGAACACCAGCGGTGGCAGGCCGGGGCCGCGCTCCGGGTTGCGGCGCATCACCAGTTGCGCATGGACCAGGCTGTGATCCTCGAACAACTCGAAGGTCAGGTGCGTCTCGTCGATCAGGTACTCAGGCGCCTGATAGTCCTTCAGGTAAATCATCTTCGGTTGTTCGGTGCGCATGCTGGAGTCCTTACTGATGCACGGCGAGCTGGTAGGCCGTGTATTTACGAATATTGATCACGCCGGTGTCGAAAATCAGGTACTGGCCCTTGATCCCCAGCAGCGTGCCTTCGGCAATCGGGTTCTTGTCCAGGTTGAAGCTGACGATCTTCGCCGGGTAGTGCTCCACCGGGTAGCGGATCTGGATCGGCTCGACATCGGCAATGGTCTGGATCGCCTGCAGGCCGAATCGTTCCTGCAAGCCTTGCAAGCCTTCGGCGCAGGTTTCGAACAAGTGGTCGCGCACTTGCGCCAGGTCCACCGCCACTGCATCGCTCTTGAGTAAAGCACGCCAGTTGGTCTTGTCCGCGACCTGGCTGCGGAACAGATCCTCAACGAAGCCCGATTGCTGGCGGGTGGCTACGCGCATGATCGGCAGCGCCTGGCTCGCACCCTGGTCGAGCCAGCGGGTGGGCAATTGCGTAGCGCGGGTGATGCCGACTTTCACCCCTGACGAGTTGGCCAGGTACACGATGTGGTCGGTCATGCAGAACTTCTCGCCCCACGCCGGCTCGCGGCAGGTGCCGGCCTCGTAGTGGCAACGTTCCGGGCTCATGATGCAGATATCGCACTGCGCCAGTTTGGTCATGCACGGGTAGCAATAACCCTGGCTGAAACTGGTCTTGGTCCGGCGTCCGCAATGGGAGCAGTGAATCACCCCCAGGAACTCCAGGCGCACCGTCGTGCCGATCATCGGATTGACCGGCACCTCGACATCGCCCAGGCGAAACGCGTATTGCACGTCGGTGCCTTCAAGGCGCGCCGACATTTTGCTGATTGCACCGCGGCCAATCTCGATCAATGGATGGCATCCGACTTGAACAGAATGTTCGGCACTTTGATCGATTTCGAGCTGCATTCCTGCGGGCCCATGTAGCCGGTGCGTTCCTCCTCCGGGAGATTCTGCACTTCCCAGGCGATCATCGCCTGCAGCGACAGTTCGCGCTGTTCAGGGGTGAGTTTGCCGCCGTCGGACCACTTGCCGATTTCCACCGCCAGTTTCAGGCTCTGGTAGATCTCGGGGGTGATGTTTTCGATCATGTGGTTAAAAGAGGACATCAAGGTCTCCTGGGACTCATGCAATAAAGGTTATGCGGCCAGTTTACGGCGACTGTACAAGCCGCCCAACAACCCGCTGAAACATCCGACGAGCAGCCCGCTGACATGAGCGGCGTTGGCGATTTCGCCGAAGCCGATCATCGACACCAGCCCGGACAGGCACAGCAGCAACCACACCAGCATCATCACCAACACCCCTTTGGGCAAGCGATAGGCCGGGTTCGGCGACAGCCATTGATAGATCCAGCAATGCCCGAGCAACCCGTACAGTACGCCGGACAAGCCGCCGAACAGGGTCGCGCCGCTGAACGCGAACTGCGTGTAGTTCGACACCAGGCTGAACAGCAGCGTCAACCCGATCAAATTGATGCTGCCCTGGCGCGATTCAATGCGCCGGCCCAGCTCCCAGTACCACATGCCGTTCATGGCCAGGTGCAGAATGCCGAAGTGCAGCAGCATCGGCGTGACCAGACGCCACCACTGCCCCGCCGCCAGGCTGTCGGCCAACGGCGTGAAATGCAGGTACTCGCCCACCACTTGAAACGGCAGAAAGGTCAGCCAGCGCATGGTCTCAAGATTTTCGCCGAGCAAAGTCACCGCACCGACGATCAAACTGAGCAGCAGCACCAGCGCGGTCATCGGCGCATGCCGCAGTTGTTCCTTGAAACCCGGACGGCTGCGCCCGGCCTGCACCGGGATATCCAGTTGCTGATCGGGATCGCCGGCGGGATAGCGTTCATAGAGCGCGCGCACGTCGGCGCTGATCGCGTCTGGCACCCACAGCACCTGTTCGCCCGCTTCTTCGCTGACCCGATGGGGCACCTGCATGCGCTGCAACAGCTTGACGAAACCACTCAAATCCACCGCCAGCGGCAGGCGCAATACGGCCACTTTGCTCATCGCAGTGCCTCCGGCCGTTCCACATCGACCCACACGAACTTGTGCGGATCGAGGCGGGTTTCCTGGTCCAGGCGATAAGCCACCAGTTTGCCGTAGAGCACCGCGCTGTAATCCAGGCACGCCAGGTTCGGGCGGATGGGCGCGGGTTTGCCGCTGCGCCAGTAATGGCCGACGAACAACAAGGGCTCGTCGGTGCCGTAACGCAGCAAAGTGTTTTTCTCGGTCGATGACAACGGCGTGCGCGCTACCGGATCGGGCAAGGCGTCGGGCTGGAACACGATGTCGCCGTAGGTCTGTGGGTCGTCTTCCCAGAATTTGGTGCGGAAGAAAGAACGGGTCAGGCCGTCGCCGCTGGTCATGGTCAAGCCATGCGGCAAGCGCATGTCCGTGCCGCGCAGCAAACGGTCGAACACGGTGCAGGCGAAACTGCCTGGCACGGCCGACGCCTGGAGGAAATGTTCGTCAATGCAGCCGTCGGGGAACAGATTACGCAGCGGCTCGATCAAGCCCTGGTCCCAGCAGGCGTGGACCACCCGGAAACGTCCGGCATCGACGAACAGCGGCAGTTCATAGAACCACGCCAGGAAGTCGTGCCAGTCACCGGGGTGGTCCTCGAATTGCGCCAGGGTTTCGCCCAGCAACCGACCATGACGCGGCGTGCGTTCGCGCACGTACTGCTTGCCGCTGCCCGGAAGCGCCGGGGTGCTCCAGCCAAGGGCGTTGAACTCGTGGTTGCCCATGATGCACAGCGCCTGGCCGGCCTCGACCATGTCGTGGACGATGTGCAACGCCTCGCGAATCCGCGGCCCGCGGTCGATGATGTCGCCGACAAACACCGCCATGCGCGACGGATGCCGCCAGACGCCAGCCTGTTTGTGGTAACCGAGCCGGTCGAGCAAGTGCTCGAGGGTCAGAGCGCATCCGTGCACGTCACCGATCAGGTCGTAGCTACGCGCGGGATCGAGCATCAATCGCCTCCACCGCCCAGCCGACTGCCCCAGCCGAGCTTGGTGCGGCAGACTTCGTAGTAGTTGTGGTCCAGCGGGTGGATCAGCCGCAGCTTCTGCGCTTTTTTACTCACGGTGATGGTGTCACCGGGGGCGCAGGTGAAGTGGTTCTGACCATCGCAAGAGACCTGCGGGTAAATCTGCATATCCTTGGACACGACGATTTTCAGCTCGCTGTTGCCATCGACCACAATTGGCCGGCCCGACAAGGTATGGGGGTACATCGGCACAATCACAATGGCATCGAGCTTGGGATGCATGATCGGGCCACCGGCAGACAGCGCATAAGCGGTAGAACCGGTAGGCGTGGCGACGATCAGGCCGTCGGCTTTCTGGCTGCAGACGAACTGGCCGTCGATGTACAGCTCGAATTCGATCATCCGCGTGGATTTGCCGGGGTGCAGCACCACGTCGTTGAGCGCATCGCCCTGGCCGATGGCTTCACCGTGGCGGCGCACCTCGGCTTGCAGCAGGAAGCGGTTTTCCACCAGGTAATGGCCGTCGAGCACCTCGGCGACTTTGACTTCCAGTTCATCGGGGCGAATGTCGGTCAAAAAGCCCAGGCTGCCACGGTTGATCCCCAGCACCGGTATATTGTGCCGCGCCAGCGCCCGGGCGGCGCCGAGCAGGCTGCCGTCGCCACCGACCACGATCACCATGTCGCAGACTTCGCCGAGCATCTTGCGCGAGGAGGTCTGCAGGCCGTGGCCTGGCAGGACTTCGGCGATGGTGTCTTCGAGGATCACATGCAGGTGACGATCGAGCAGAAAGCGTTTCAGTCGGCGGACGGTATCCAGCACCTGTGAGCTGCCCAGGCGACCGATGATGCCGATATTACGAAATTGCTCCATGGTGCCCCTGAACCCTGCGACGGCGAAAAGCCCGATTATGGGCGAAAGCGCGGGATAGACAAAATCCTTTCAGCCTCAAGGGTGGGTCAAGGTTTCGCGCTATGCTCGCAGAATGATCCTATTTCCCGACTTGCTGCAGTTGCCCCACCAGTTGCGCCACTCGGAAGTGCGCGACCTGGCGTGGGTCATCCTCGCTCCGCCAATGCTGATCGATACGCCGTGGCCGCAGCGTCATCCGCTGGCCGGTAGCGAGTGGGTGCAGGCGCCGGAGCGGCTGGAGCGCTGGTTACGGCAACTGGACCAGGACAGTTACGACTTGCTGCACTGGCTGGCGCAAGCCCGCACCCGGCGCCTGGGCCTGTATTACGAGCGCCTGTGGCAATACGCTGTGCGGCACGCGCCGGGCATCGAGTTGATCGCCGCCAATCTGCCAATCCGTCGCGCCGGCCACACCCTCGGCGAACTGGACATGCTGCTGCGCGACCGCGATGGCGTGCATCACCTGGAGTTGGCAATCAAGTTGTACCTCGGGCCGCAAAACGGCGACGGCCAGGACACCGCGCAATGGCTGGGCCCAGGCTGCCATGATCGGCTGGACCGCAAACTGGCGCACTTGAGCGAGCATCAACTGCCCATTTCGGCGCGCCCCGAAAGCCGCGAGGTGCTGGCGGCCCTGGATATCCAGGCATTTAGCGCGCAATTGTGGCTGGGCGGTTATTTGCTGTATCCCTGGCCCGGCACCGCTGAATCACCCCACGGTGCCCATCCGCAGCATTTGCGCGGCAGTTGGCTGCATCAGAAGGATTGGCAGCCGTTTGCGGCGCAACGTCCCGCCGGCCGCTGGCAACCCCTGCCCCGCCATGCCTGGCTGGCCCCGGCGCGGTATCAGACGGAACAGACCTGGTGCCGCGAGCAATTGCAAACCTGGCTGGACGCGCTGGAACCCTTGGCCCCGGCCCAGTTAATGGTGCGACTGGTCGAGAGCGACGCGGGGGATTGGGAAGAGGCTGAACGGCTATTCCTGGTGGCGGATCTTTGGCCGAATGTGGCCGGTAGCGGCTGAGATCTTCAGTGACTGTGTCGACCCTTTCGCGAGCAGGCTCGCTCCCACAGATTGGCGGCGAACGCTGTGGGAGCGAGCCCGCACGCGAATGAAGCCACCACGGTCTAAAGCGTTAACCTTAGAGCCAATGCCGCCAACGTCACCAACAACACCGGCACCGTCAGCACAATCCCGACCTTGAAGTAGTAACCCCAGCCGATGTGAATATTCTTGCGGTCCAGCACATGCAGCCACAACAAGGTCGCAAGGCTGCCAATCGGGGTGATTTTCGGGCCGAGGTCGCTGCCGATCACGTTGGCATAGATCATCGCCTCCTTCACCACCCCCGTCGCGTGGCTGGCATCGATCGACAACGCACCGATCAGCACCGTCGGCAGGTTGTTCATGATCGATGACAACAGCGCCGTCAGCACCCCGGTGCCCATGGCCGCGCCCCACACGCCGTACACCGCGAAACCGTCGAGCCAGCCGGCCAGGTAACTCGTCAGCCCGGCATTGCGCAGGCCATAGACCACCAGGTACATGCCCAGCGAGAAAATCACGATCTGCCACGGTGCTTCTTTCATCACCTTGCGCGTGGAAATCTTGTGCCCGCGCGCGGCAATCGCCAGCAACAACGCCGCGCACACCGCGGAAATCGCGCTGATCGGAATCCCCAGCGGCTCCAGGGCAAAGCAGCCCAGCAAGAGGATCACCAGCACCGCCCAACCGGCATAGAACGTGGCTTTGTCATGGATTGCACTGGCTGGATCCTCCAACTGCGCCGGGTCGTAATCCTTGGGAATGTCGCGGCGGAAATACCACAGCAACACCGCCAGGGTCGCGGCAACGCTGACCAGGTTGACCGGCACCATCACGGCGGCATAGCGGTTGAAACCGATGTTGAAGAAGTCGGCCGACACGATGTTGACCAGATTCGACACCACCAGCGGCAGGCTCGCGGTGTCGGCGATGAACCCGGCGCCCATGACGAACGCCAGGGTCGCCGCCGGCGAGAAGCGCAAGGCCAGCAGCATCGAAATCACGATGGGCGTAAGGATCAGCGCTGCGCCGTCATTGGCGAACAGCGCCGAGACCAGCGCACCGAGCAGCACCATGTAGGCGAACAACTTGCGCCCGCTGCCCTTGCCCCAGCGCGCCACGTGCAGCGCCGCCCAGGCAAAGAACCCGGCTTCGTCAAGCAACAGGCTGATGATGATCAGCGCGACGAAAGTTCCAGTGGCGTTCCAGATGATTTGCCACACCAGCGGAATATCGCCCAAGTGCACCACGCCGCTAAGCAGCGCCAGAATCGCGCCCAGCGTCGCACTCCAGCCGACGCCAAGTCCTTTGGGCTGCCAGATGACCAGCGTGATGGTGAACAAAAAAATCAGTGATGCGATGAGCATGCACAGCAGCCTTGCGCGGGGAAAAGAGAGAGGTTGCAGAGACAGATGAACCCACAGAAAGCTATTTCGCCACGGTTAAGGGCACCACCTTGATAGGGTGGTGCCCACAGGTTCGGCGATTCAGGCCTTTTTATACTGCTCAACCCACTGCCCATAGGCATTGATGAATTTCTGCAGGAACGGCTTGCTCGCTTCGTTGAGTTTGCCAGCTTCGTCGAACAGGCTGCCGGCGCCGCCGACATACGCTTCCGGCTGCTGCATGCACGGTACATCAAGGAAAACCAGCGACTGGCGCAGGTGATGGTTGGCACCAAAACCACCGATGGCGCCAGGCGAGACGCTGATCACGGCGCCCGGTTTGCCGCTCCACGAACTCTGCCCGTACGGACGCGAGCCGACGTCGATGGCGTTTTTCAATGCGGCCGGGACTGAGCGGTTGTATTCCGGTGTGACGAACAGCACCGCGTCGGATGAACTCACTTGTTGCCGGAAAGTGCTGTAGGCTGCCGGCGGTGTGTGATCGATGTCTTCGTTGTAGAGCGGCAGATCGCCGATTTCCACGATGTTCAACTTGAGGTTGGCGGGTGCCAGTTCGGCCAGGGCCAGCGCCACTTTACGGTTGATCGATGCTTCTCTAAGGCTGCCGACCAACACGGCGACGGTGTAGACGTTACTCATTGACGATCTCGACTGTCCGATGAAAGAGCCGGTAGTTATAGAGGATATTGAGTGGCGATTGAACCAGCGCGACTCACGAAATGTGTCGCCGCAGACTATTTTTTTCCAGCCGGAAAACTTACTTCCCCCGAGGACGGTCTACAGAACCGCAAATTGGGTGATCTATTTCCAGAGGTTCTAAGCAAATGGCAGCAGTACTCGTCGGTCAGTTCCATGCAAGAGACGCAGAAGGCCGCGTCTATTCCGTGCATGAGTTCCAGGAATCCAACCCGTCGCCAGACGGTCTTGCCGGCATGGAGCCTGTCACCACCTACAAACTGGCCATTGGCGATCGCGTCAAAAAGCTCGATGACAATCAGTTTTTGCTGATTCAATCCGACGTCACTATCGTCCGCGAGCCCGACACTTACGTTGGCAATCTGCCGGAAACCACCATTGCCTCATAACCCGGCGTTATGAGCAGAAGTCATATGCGCGGACTTGGGTTAGGATTCAGCCACTGATCCCCTCTCCTGCTGAACATGGACTTCACGCATGCGTTTACGCCACATCGAAGTGATTCAGGCGCTGTTGCAGACCGGTCACCTGGGTACCGCCGCCGAATGGCTGCAGTTGCCGGTGGCCGAGGTCGAGGGGATCTTGCACGACGCCGAGAGTCAGTTGGGTTTCATGCTGTTCTCCAGCGTCCGTGGACGCCTGCAAGCGACCCACGAAACCCGTGAACTGCAAGGCACTATCCAGCAGCTGTATGCCGCGCTGGAACCGGTGCAGCGCCTGGCCGCCAGCCTCAAGCATTACCATGCGCCGCCATTGCGCATCCTCGGCACCGCGCCCCTGACCCAAACCCTTCTGCCCCACAGCATCGTCGCCCTGCGTCGGCGTTTCCCCGATGCACCTTGCAGCCTGCTCAGCCAGAATAGCGACGGCATCATCCAAGGCCTGTTACTGCGCGAAGCTGAACTCGGCATCAGCCTGCACGACCCGGAACACCTCGATATCGATTGCCAGCCATTGGCCCAAGGCAAGCTGCAATTGCTCGCGCCTCACGGCTGGCTGCAACCGCGGCAGAAGTACATTGCCGTACAGGATCTGGCCGGCCAAGCACTGGTCGGACTCGAAGGTCATGACCCGCTGAACGCCGCGGTGGACAGTAAACTGCAGGCGCTGCGGCCGGCGCCGGTGGTGCACATACGGGTGCAAACCCACCAGATGATGCGCAGCATGGTCGAGGCCGGCGAAGGCCTGGCGATTGTCGATCCGTTCACCGCACTCGGCGCCAAGGCTGGCGGTCTGGATGTCTGTCCGTTTTCCCCCGCCGTGCCGATCAATCTGTACGCATTGACCCTGAAAAACAGCACACCGTCTACTGCGGCTCAGGCACTGATTGAGATCATCAAGGAACAAGCCGTGGCGATGCTGGCGAACTGATTGGGGCTTCCAGAGGGTTATCAAACAGGCGATACCAGAACAACGCCACCTCGGCAGTGTTCGGATCGATGCCGCGATAGCGCAGGTGATCGATCCCGCCCATTTCATAACCGCAACGCTCGTATAAGCGGCAGGCGCCGAGGTTGTTGTTTTGGGTTTCGAGCATGATGCCCGGCAGTTTCTTCTTACGACTCCAGAACTGCGCCACATCCAGCAACGCCTTGGCCACGCCATGCCGACGCGCCGGCACATGGACCGCCAGTTCATCGATATGCGCAAAACCATTCCAGTTGGTACTGACCACCAGATGCCCCACTGGCTCGTCGTCGAGGTAAGCCATGAAGATCGCACTGTCCGGCGCATCGCGGAAACTGCTGAACTCTTCCGGGTCAATGCCGTAGCACTTGCGGTAAGGCGTGATCGGCGTGACCGGCCACTTGTCCACGGCCTGGCCCAGTCGCGGGCTGCCGTAGGCCATCACCTCGAAACTGAAATCGCTGCCCCATATATAAGCCGCGAAACCGTCATCGGCGACGCGCACCGATAACCCTGGGTGCTTCGGATTCATGACCGGTCGCATGCTGGGAAAGGTCCTCATTCCGTGACGAAATCTTTGTACATGGGGCGCAGTGTCCTGGGGCGGCCGCGTATAGCGGCGATGACCTGAGGGTAGAGGGTTGCGACCGATGTGGCGAGGACCAATGGCCGGAAGTGGGCCCGCAGACGCACCCGCACAGGTCAAGCCTGGGCCTGCGCCTCTGCCAATTGCACCCACAATGCCGGGGCACCGGCGGATTTGGCAATCGCTTCGAGACGGGCCACGTGCTGGGCGAGATCATCCTCACTGGCGGGGATGATCCGCCCCCGCGGACGATTGGCCGGCAAGCGGCGAATTTCGGTGGCGGAGTTGTCCGCGCCTTCGCCGGAACCGTTGCCATCGGAAGCGTTGCCGGCCAGCGACAGGCTGGTCTGGCCGCCGGTCATGGTCAGGTAAACGTCGGCAAGAATCTCGGAGTCGAGCAAAGCGCCGTGCAATTCACGGCCGGAGTTGTCGACGCCATAGCGTTTGCACAGGGCATCGAGGCTGTTGCGCTGCCCGGGGTGGCGTTCCCGAGCCATCATCAGGGTGTCGAGGATCGAGCAGTGCTGGGTGATGTCCGCGCGGTCCTGCTGCCCCATCAGGGCAAATTCGTTGTTGATGAAGCCAACGTCGAACGCCGCGTTATGGATGATCAGTTGCGCGCCTTTGATGAATTCGAAGAACTCGTCGGCGACTTCACTGAAGCGTGGCTTGCCCACCAGGAATTCGTTAGTGATGCCGTGGACGCCGATGGCGCCTTCGTCGCTCTCACGATCCGGTTGCAGGTAGACGTGAAAATGCCGACCGGTCAAGCGCCGGCCGATCAACTCGACGCAACCGATTTCTATAATCCGGTGGCCGTCGGTCACCGGCATGCCGGTGGTTTCGGTATCGAGTACAACGGATCGGGTGGCCATTCAGTGCTCAGCTCTCAGCGGGTCTATCGGTAAAGGCGCGGATCTTAACATGCACGTCCATTTGTGGGAGCGAGCCTGCTCGCGAAAGCGCAGTGTCAGTCACCCTCGATGTTGGATGACCCATTGCATTCGCGAGCAGGCTCGCTCCCACACTCTTCAGATTTAATCCTGTTTGTAACCACGGACTTCATCCACCCCACGGTTGGCCAACTGGTCGGCGCGTTCGTTGCCATGATGACCGATGTGCCCGCGCACCCATTTCCAGGTGACGTTGTGGCGGTTGACCTGTTCGTCGAGCAGGCGCCACAGGTCAGCGTTTTTTACCGGCTCTTTGGCGGCAGTTTTCCAGCCGCGTTTTTTCCAGTTGGCCATCCACTCGTTGATGCCTTTCATCACGTACTGCGAGTCGGTGACCAGCAGCACGTCGCAGGAGCGCTTGAGTTCCTCGAGGCCGCGGATCGCGCCCATCAGCTCCATGCGGTTGTTGGTGGTATTGGCTTCGCCGCCCCACAATTCCTTCTCGACGCCCTTGCACACCAGCAAGGCGCCCCAGCCGCCAGGACCCGGATTGCCTTTGCAGGCGCCGTCGGTGAACAGTTCTACGCTATCGCTCATGCAATCAATCCAAAAAATGCGGTGGCTTGCCGATCCCGGATCGACAACGCCTGAGGCCGGGGCAACCCGGCCGGAATATAAAGAGTGGTTAGGGCTCGATGCGCCGACGGTTGACCTTGGCCATCGGCAGCGGGATCAGCTTGCCCATCGGTTCGCGACGCTCCTGGCGCAACGGCCGGAGACCGACCACGATTTTGCGCGCGACCAATAAATAGAAGCCGCCGCCTGACAGTTGCCAGTCACCGGCCTTGCGCTCCCAACCGGCCAACCGAGCCTGCCACTTGGGGGATGCCAGCGGCGGACGATAGCATCCGAAGCGGCGTTTCTCCAGCGCGAAGCCCAGCAGGTTGAGCCAGTCGCCGACCCGCGACGGCGAGATGCAACGGGCCTGGCGCAGCGCGTCGTGGGCGAACACATGCCGCAGGCCCCAGGTGCTCCAGGGGTTGATGCCGATGATCAGCAGGTGCCCACCGGGCCGAACGCTGCTGGCTGCCTCGCGCAGCAAACCGTGGGGCGACAGGCAGAAATCCAGTCCATGTTGCATGACTACCACATCGGCGGCGTGCTCGCTCAAGGGCCAGGCCTGTTCTTCGCAGACAATCTCCACGCCAGGCAGTGGCGCGCCGAGGCGGACATTGCGCTGCACTTGCGGCGCGGGCGGCGGGGTTTGCGCGGACGGTCCGTAATGCACCAGGTAACCGCCAAAGAACCGCCCCAACTCGTCTTCGAGCATGCGCCGTTCTTCATCGAGCAAAAATTGCCCCAGGGGTCCGGACAGCCATTCGCGGGCCGCGCCGATCAACGCCAGCCAGTCAGGATCGGCTTGTGCGAACGCTTTATCAGTCATTGCATTCTCCAACGCGCCAGGAAGTTCTAAGATGCGCCTTTGTTTTCCGCTTGGCGAATTCGACGATGATACAGATCACTGCCCTGCCCGCGTTCACTGACAACTACATCTGGTTGTTACAAGACTCCGACAGCCGCCGTTGCGCCGTGGTCGATCCGGGCGACGCCGCGCCGGTGCAAGCCTGGCTCACGGCGCACCCGGACTGGACGCTCAGCGATATTCTGGTCACTCACCATCACCATGACCATGTCGGCGGTGTCGAGCAATTGAAGAACGCCACCGGCGCCAAGGTCTGGGGCCCGGCCAACGAAAAAATTCCGGTCCGCGATGTGGCGCTCCACGACCATGATCGCCTCACGGTGCTGGGCTGCGAGTTCGAAGTGATCGAAGTCCCCGGCCATACCCTGGGACACATTGCCTTTTATCACGATGGCGTGTTGCTGTGCGGCGACACGCTGTTCGCTGCCGGTTGCGGACGCTTGTTCGAAGGCACGCCGCAACAGATGCATCAATCGTTGTCGCGATTGGCCGCGCTGCCTGCCGAGACCCTGGTGTACTGCGCTCACGAATACACCCTGAGCAATCTGCGCTTTGCCATTGCTGTGGAACCGGACAACGCTGAGATTGCCGCTCGTCTGGCAACCGTCATCCAGCAACGCCAGGACGGGATCATCACGTTGCCATCCAATTTGGCCTTGGAGCGCCTCACGAATCCCTTTTTGCGCACCGGCGAAACATCCGTTAAACAAAAACTGGACGAACGGGACGGCCCTCTAAACCGGGCCCCGACTGAGGTTTTTGCGGCCTTGCGGGCTTGGAAGGATAAGTTCTAAGCAAGCTACCGATAGCGCCAGAAATTCTGAATGGTTGACCGCACCCGGATGGGTTTCTAGAATCGGCCGACATTTTTGACCGGAACTAACTTCCAGCCAATGTCGTCACCTATTCGTAAATCCATCAATTCAGACGCATTGACCCGCCTGGCCCAAGCCATCGCGGTGGCGGTGTCCGCCACCCTGGCGGGCTGCCAAAGCACCAGTCATGTGCCGCAAGCCACCGCGGCCCACACCCCGAATATCGCTGCTCGAGCCAAGCAAAAACCAGTCTTTCTCACTGAAAAACCAGCGCCACAGATTCCTCAAGACATCTGGGAGCGCATGCGCCAAGGCTTCCAGCTGCAGGAAACCGCCGGCGTCAACCCGCGCATCGAGCAACAGCGGTTGTGGTTCGCCAGCAACCCGTCCTTCCTGGAAAACGCCGGCGAACGCGGCAGCCTCTACATTCATTACATCGTCGAACGCCTTGAAGAACGCAACATGCCGCTGGAACTGGCGCTACTGCCGGTGATTGAAAGCGCCTACAACCCGATGGCCTATTCCCGGGCCGATGCAGTGGGTCTGTGGCAATTCATCCCTTCCACCGGGCGTTATTTCAACCTGCGCCAGACACGTTTCTACGATGGCCGTCGCGATATTACCGCGTCGACCACGGCGGCCATGGATTACCTGACCCGCCTGCACGATATGTTCAACGGCGACTGGCTACTGGCCCTGGCGGCTTACAACGCCGGCGAAGGCACGGTCAGCCGAGCGATCGAGCGCAACGAAAAGCTCGGCCTGCCTACCGACTACTGGAACCTGCCACTACCGGCGGAAACCCAGGCCTACGTGCCGAAGCTGCTGGCCTTGTCGCAAGTGGTGCTGGCACCGGAAGCCTACGGCGTCAACCTCAACCCGATCGCCAATGAACCGTACTTCCAGGTCGTCGAAATCAACCAGCGCATGGACCTGTCCAAGGTCGCCGCGGTGGCTAACATCGACGAAGACGAACTGTTCCAGCTCAACCCCGCCTTCAAGCAACGCACCACGGTCGACGGCCCCCAGCATTTGCTGGTGCCGACGTCCAAGGCGCAACTGCTGACCGCCAGCCTGTCGACCATGCGTCCAGACGAGTTGATCAGCCAGCGACCGTTGAAACCGGTGTTCGATGGGGCCGAGGAGCGTGAAGTCGCGCAACTCAAGCGCGCCTACCGGGTCAAGCGTGGCGACAATCTCGGCACCATCGCCAAGGCCAACAAGGTTGACGTCAAGGACCTGCAACGCTGGAACAAGCTCACTGGCAAGAACCTCAAGGTTGGCCAGACCCTGGTCATGCAGGACGTCACGGCCCCGCGCAGCAAGCCACTGCGCAACGAGCGCAATGACCAACGCAAGAACGGCCGCATCAGCACCGTGATCGCCGCCAACAGCAAAAAACAGCAGCCGACCAAGCAACAGACCCAATACAAGGTCCAGCAAGGCGACTCGCTGTACATGGTGGCCAAGCGCTTCAACGTCGAGATGCAACACCTCAAGCGCTGGAATCCCCGAGTCGGCCAGGCCCTCAAGCCCGGCCAGATGCTCACGGTGTACCAGCCGCATTAAAACTCAAAGCCCCTGAATCCAGGGGCTTTGTTGTTTCTGGTGCCTTTGTGGTGAGGGGGCAAGCCCCTTCACCACAGGTTTGTGTAGACCGGACACAGGCTCTAAGCGACTAAATACCTGCGCCACCGCGCTCGATTAACCCCGCATTAACCCCCTGTCTTTTTCCTGTCGATACAAGCTGTTACTGTACGGCCACATCACAGCCCAAGCGTCTGGATCGGATCTCTGATTTGAAGCGTCCCCTCCTCCTGTTCCTGATCAGCCTGGCCTTGAGCTTCCCTGCGAGTGCGACGGTGACTGAAAGCCATGGTTACGCGCAGTTCGGCACGCTCAAGTACCCGGCCAGATTTACCCACTTCGACTGGGTCAACCCGCAAGCGCCCAAGGGCGGTACCTTGCGGGTCATGGCATTTGGCACCTTCGATACGCTCAACCCCTACACCTTCAAGGGCTCGAGCCCGGTGTCCACGGCCAATTTCCTGCAATACGGCATCAATGAGCTGAACGAACCCTTGATGGTCGGCACTGGCCAGTACGCGCCGTCCGGCGATGAGCCGACCTCCAGCTATGGCCTGATCGCACAGTCAGTAGAATACAGCGAGGACCGCAGTTGGGTGGTGTTCAACCTGCGCCCGGAAGCGCGGTTTCACGATGGCACACCGATCACTGCCTATGACGTGGCGTTCTCCTATCGCCTGCTGCTCAAGGACGGTCACCCGCAATATCGCACCGCGTTGCAGGAAGTGCTGCGGGTCGACATCCTCAATTCGCAGCGCATCCGTTTTGTCTTCAAGCGTGCCGGCAATCCGCTGCTGATCCTGCGCCTCGGGGAGTTGCCAGTGTTGCCGCAGCATTACTGGAAGGATCGCGACTTCAAGGCCACCACCTTCGAGCCACCGCTGGGCAGCGGACCGTACCGGATTACCTCGGTGACGCCGGGGCGGCAGATCATTTTTCAGCGGGTCAAGGATTACTGGGGCAAGGACCTGGCGGTCAATCGCGGCAAGTACAACGTCGATCGCATGGAAGTGGAGTTCTACCGCGACAGCGACGTCGCGTTCGAAGCATTCAAGGCCGGTGAGTTCGACATTTATATCGAGCATCAGGCGAAGAATTGGGACAACGGCTACAACTTCCCGGCGGTGCGCCGAGGCGACGTGATCAAGGCGCAGATCCCGCACCAGATCCCGACCCAGACCCAGGGCCTGTTCATGAACACCCGGCGGCCGGCCTTCGCCGATCAGCGGGTTCGCGAAGCGCTGGGGTTGATGTTCGACTTCGAGTGGACCAACCGCACCCTGTTCAGCAGCGCCTACAAGCGCGCCATGAGTTATTACCCTAACAGCGAATTCTCCGCCACCGGCCTGCCGGTCGGCCACGAGTGGCTGATGCTCAAGCCCTACCGCGAACAATTGCCGGCCAAGCTCTTCACCGAGCCCTTCAGCCTGGCGCAGACCGACGGCCGCGGCATTCCACGCGACACCATGCGCCAAGCCCTTATGCTGTTGAGCACGGCGGGCTGGAAGCTCGACGGGCAACGCATGCTGAACGCCGCCGGACAGCCGCTGCGGATAGAAATCCTGCTGGTCAACCCGAGCCTGGAGCGCTTCATCCAGCCCTACGTGGAAAACCTCGCCAGCATCGGCATCGACGCGCGCCTGCGCACCGTCGACCGCGCGCAGTACAAGCAACGCCTGGATCAATTCGACTTCGACATGATCTCCCTGACTCTCAATCAGACCCTCAGCCCGGGCCTGGAACAGTGGCAGTACTTCCACTCCAGCCAGGCCTCGGTCAAGGGCAGCAAGAATTACGCGGGCATCAGCAACCCGGTGGTCGACCACTTGCTCGAGCAACTGCTGGCGGCGCAAACCCGCGATCAGCAAGTGGCGGCCGGCAAGGCGCTGGACCGAGTGTTACTGTGGCAGCACTACATGATCCCGAACTGGTACATCAACTATCATCGCTTGGCCTACCGCAACCGGTTTGCCTTTGTCGCCACGCCGCCTTACACCCTTGGGTTGAGCGCGTGGTGGCTGAAGTCTTCGGAGAAAGATCAATGACGTCTCTACGCGCCCGGCTGTTGCTGGGCAGCGGTCTGCTATTTGCCGGACTGGCGTGCGCCGCCCCGCAACATGCCCTGACCCTGTACAACGAGCCGCCGAAATACCCGGCGGATTTCAAGCATTTCGATTACGTGAACCCTGATGCACCCAAGGGCGGGATTTTCCGCCAGGCCGGGTTCGGCGGCTTCGACAGCCTCAATCCGTTCATTAACAAAGGGGTGCCGGCCGATGACGTCGGCATGATCTACGACACCCTGGCCAAGCAAGGGCTGGACGAACCCTTCACCGAGTACGGCCTGGTGGCGGGCAAGATCGAAAAGGCGCCGGACAATAGCTGGGTGCGCTTTTACCTGCGGCCCGAAGCACGGTTCCACGATGGCCATCCAATCCACGCCGAAGACGTGGTGTTCAGTTTCGAAACCTTGATCAAGGACGGCGCCCCGCTCTATCGCGGCTATTACAACGATGTGGCGGAAGCGGTCGCGGAAGATCCGCTGACCGTGCTGTTCAAGTTCAAGCACAGCAACAACCGCGAGCTGCCGCTGATCCTCGGGCAACTGCCGGTGCTGCCCAAGCATTGGTGGGCGAGCCGGGATTTCAACAAGGGCAACCTGGAAATCCCTCTCGGCAGCGGGCCCTACAAGGTCACCCAGGTCAAGGCCGGGCGCTCGGTGCGTTACGAACGGGTCAAGGACTATTGGGGCAAGGACCTGCCGGTCAATCGCGGCTTCTACAACTTCGACGTGATGACCACCGATTACTACCGCGACAACACCGTGGCGCTGGAAGCGTTGAAGGCCGGGCAGTTCGATTACTGGCTGGAAATGACCGCGAAGAATTGGGCAAACGCCTACAACATCCCGGCGGTCACCGAAGGTCGCTTGATCAAGGAGCAGATCTCCAACGGCAACCCGACCGGCATGCAGGGCTTCGTCTTTAACCTGCGCCGCAGCACGTTCCAGGATGTGCGCGTGCGGCAGGCGATGAGTTTGCTGCTGGATTTCGAGTGGACTAACAAGCAACTGTTCAACAGCGCCTACGCGCGCACCCGCAGTTACTTTGAAAACTCGGAAATGGCCGCCACCGGCCTGCCGGACGCCGATCAACTGGCGATACTCGAACCGTATCGCGGGCAGATTCCCGAGCAGGTGTTCACTGAAGCCTTCCAGAACCCGCAAACCGATGGCAGCGGCATGATCCGCAACCAGCAGCGCAAGGCCTATCAACTGCTGCAAGAGGCCGGCTGGCGGATCGTCGACGACAAAATGGTCGACGCCCAAGGCAAACCGGTGACCATCGAATTCCTGCTGGCGCAAACCGAGTTCGAGCGAGTGTTGTTGCCGTTCAAGCGCAACCTCAGCGACCTTGGCATTGATCTGGTGATTCGCCGGGTCGACGTCTCGCAGTACATCAACCGCGTGCGTTCGCGGGACTTCGACATGATCGTCGGCAGTTTCCCGCAGTCCAGTTCACCGGGTAACGAACAGCGTGAATTCTGGATGTCGGCCGCTGCCGACAAGCCCGGCAGTCGCAACTCCATGGGCCTGAAAGACCCGAGCATCGATCACTTGGTGGAATCGCTGATCAACGCCGATTCGCGCCGCAGCCTGGTGGCCCACGCCCGGGCACTGGACCGCGTGCTGCAATGGGGCTATTACGTGATCCCCAACTGGCACATCAAGACCTGGCGCGTGGCCTACTGGAATCACATCGGTCACCCCAAGGTCACCGCCAAATATGATGTCGGCATCGCCACTTGGTGGGTCAAACCGGACGCCAAGCCGGCCATCGAGATCGAAACCAAATTGCAGGCCGACCCTGTCATAGGCACGGAGTAATCAGATGCTGGCGTATATTTTTCGGCGACTGTTGCTGATTATCCCGACCCTGTTCGGCATTTTGCTCATCAACTTCGTGATCATCCAGGCCGCCCCCGGTGGCCCGGTGGAACAAATGATCGCCAAGCTCGAAGGTTTCGAAGGCGCCACCAGCCGAATCGCCGGCGGCGGTGCCGAAGTGTCGGTCGCCGGTTCCAGCTACCGCGGCGCCCAAGGCCTGGATCCGGCGCTGGTCAAGGAAATCGAGCACATGTACGGCTTCGACAAATCGGCGCCGGAGCGTTTGTGGATCATGGTCAAGAACTACGCGACCCTGGATTTCGGTGACAGCTTTTTCCGCGACGCCAAGGTCATCGACCTGATCAAGGAAAAGATGCCAGTGTCCATTTCCCTCGGGTTATGGAGCACGCTGATCATGTACCTGGTGTCGATCCCGCTGGGGATCGCCAAGGCCACGCGGCACGGCAGCCACTTCGACGTCTGGACCAGTTCGGCGATCATCGTCGGCTACGCGATCCCGGCGTTCCTGTTCGCCATCCTGCTGATCGTGGTGTTTGCCGGCGGCAGTTATTTCGACTGGTTCCCGTTGCGCGGGCTGACCTCGAACAACTTCGATGAGATGAGCATGGGCGGCAAAGTGCTCGATTACTTCTGGCACCTGGCGCTGCCGGTCACCGCGCTGGTGATCGGCAACTTCGCGACCATGACCCTGCTGACCAAAAACAGCTTCCTCGACGAGATCAATAAACAATATGTGGTCACCGCCAAGGCCAAGGGCCTGACCCGCCATCGGGTGCTCTACGGCCACGTGTTTCGCAACGCGATGCTGCTGGTGATTGCCGGCTTCCCCTCGGCGTTCATTGGCATCTTCTTTACCGGCTCGCTGCTGGTGGAAGTGATTTTCTCCCTCGATGGCCTTGGCCTGATGAGTTTTGAAGCGGCGATCAACCGTGATTACCCGGTGGTGTTCGGCACCCTGTTCATCTTCACCCTGCTGGGGCTGGTGGTGAAACTGATCGGCGATCTCACCTACACCCTGGTCGATCCGCGCATCGACTTCGAAAACCGGGAGCATTGAGATGAACCTGTCCCCTCTCAACCGCCGTCGGTTCGAGCTGTTCAAGGCCAACAAGCGTGGCTGGTGGTCGCTGTGGCTGTTCCTGATTCTGTTCGGGCTGAGTCTGGGCGCCGAGCTAATCGCCAACGACAAGCCGCTGGCGGTGCACTACGACAACAGTTGGTATTTCCCGGCGATCAAGCGCTACCCGGAAACTGCGTTCGGCGGCGAGTTCCCGCTGGAGGCCAACTACAAGAGCCCCTACATCCGCGAATTGCTCAAGGCCAAGGACGCGTGGATTCTCTGGGCGCCGATCCCGTTCAGCTACCAGAGCATCAATTACGACCTGAAAGTCCCGGCCCCGGCCCCGCCCTCCTCGGTCAACCTGCTGGGCACCGACGACCAGGGCCGCGACGTACTGGCGCGGGTGATCTACGGGTTCCGGGTGTCGGTGCTGTTCGCCCTGACCCTGACCCTGCTGAGCTCGATCATCGGCGTGATTGCCGGCGCCCTGCAGGGCTTCTACGGCGGCTGGGTCGACCTCGCCGGCCAGCGTTTCCTGGAGATCTGGTCGGGGCTGCCGGTGCTGTACCTGCTGATTATTCTCGCCAGTTTCGTGCAGCCAAACTTCTGGTGGCTGCTGGGGATCATGCTGCTGTTCTCGTGGATGAGCCTGGTGGACGTGGTGCGCGCCGAGTTCCTGCGCGGCCGCAACCTCGAATACGTGCGCGCAGCGCGGGCACTGGGCATGCAGAATGGCGCGATCATGTTCCGCCACATCCTGCCCAATGCCATGGTCTCGACCATGACGTTCATGCCGTTCATCCTCACCGGCGCCATCGGCACCCTCACCGCCCTGGATTTCCTCGGTTTCGGCCTGCCGCCCGGCGCGCCGTCCCTCGGCGAACTGGTGGCCCAGGGCAAGTCCAACCTGCAAGCGCCGTGGCTGGGCATGAGCGCGTTTGCGGTGCTGGCGGTGATGTTGAGTTTGCTGGTGTTCATCGGCGAGTCTGCTCGCGATGCCTTCGACCCGAGGAAGTGATATGAATCCCGAAAACCTGATCGAAGTGCGCGACCTGTCCGTCGAGTTTGTCCTGGGCGATCGCTGCCAGCGGGTGGTGGAGAACGTCAGCTTCGACATCAAGCGCGGCGAAACCCTGGCGTTGGTGGGAGAAAGCGGTTCCGGCAAATCGGTGACCGCGCACTCGATCCTGCGCCTGTTGCCTTATCCACTGGCCCGCCACCCGTCCGGAACCATCGGTTACGCCGGGCAAAACCTGCTCGACCTGAAAGAGAAAACCATCCGCCACATCCGCGGTAACCGCATCGCGATGATTTTCCAGGAACCGATGACCTCGCTGAACCCGCTGCACTCGATCGAGAAGCAGATCAACGAAGTGCTGGGCATTCACAAAGGCTTGACCGGCAAAGTGGCGACCCGGCGCACCCTGGAGCTGCTGGAAATGGTCGGCATCCCGGAACCGCACAAGCGCCTCAAGGCCCTGCCCCACGAACTGTCCGGTGGCCAGCGCCAGCGGGTGATGATCGCCATGGCCCTGGCCAACGAGCCGGAATTGCTGATCGCCGACGAACCGACCACCGCCCTCGACGTCACCGTGCAACTGAAAATCCTCGAATTGCTCAAGCAGTTGCAGGCTCGCCTGGGCATGGCGTTGCTGCTGATCAGCCATGATTTGAACCTGGTCAAAAGAATTGCGCATCGCGTATGTGTCATGCAGCGCGGTTGCATCGTCGAACAGGCATCGTGCGAAGAGTTGTTCCGCGCACCACAGCATCCGTACACTCGGATCCTGCTGGCGGCGGAGCCCCGGGGTAACCCGGCAACCAACGCGGTGGGCAAGCCTTTGCTGGAAGTCGAGGACCTGAAAGTCTGGTTTCCGATCAAAAAGGGCTTGCTGAAAAGCACGGTGGATTACGTCAAGGCAGTCGACGGCATCAACTTCAGCCTGCCCCAGGGCCAGACTCTCGGGATCGTGGGCGAGAGTGGTTCCGGCAAGTCGACCCTGGGCCTGGCAATTTTGCGGTTGATCGGCAGCAAAGGTGCGATTCGCTTTGAGGGCCAGCAGCTCGACTGCCTGTCTCAGCAACAAATCCGGCCGTTGCGGCGGGAGATGCAAGTGGTGTTTCAGGACCCGTTCGGCAGCCTGAGCCCGCGGATGTGCGTGAGCCAGATCGTTGGCGAAGGCTTGCGCATCCATGGGATCGGCACGCCGGCCGAGCAGGAACTGGCGATTATTGCGGCACTTACGGAGGTAGGCCTGGACCCGGACACCCGGCACCGCTACCCCCACGAATTTTCCGGTGGGCAACGGCAGCGTATCGCCATAGCCCGGGCCCTGGTGCTCAAACCGGCGTTGATCCTGCTGGACGAGCCGACCTCGGCCCTCGACCGCACGGTGCAACGGCAAGTGGTGGAGCTTTTACGGTCACTGCAAACCAAGTACAACCTGACGTATCTGTTTATCAGCCATGACCTGGCTGTCGTCAAAGCGCTCAGCCACCAGTTGATGGTGGTCAAGCATGGCCAAGTGGTCGAACAGGGAGACGCGCAAAGTATCTTTGCCGCCCCCCAACATCCGTATACACAGCAGTTGCTGGAAGCCGCTTTTTTGGCACCGGCCACTGCGCAATAACCTGAAAGAGAGGAGCAACACATGGGTTTTCTCGCCGGTAAGCGCGTACTGATCGTCGGTGTCGCCAGCAAGCTGTCCATCGCATACGGCATCGCCGCCGCCATGCATCGCGAGGGCGCTGAGCTTGCCTTCACTTATCAGAACGACAAACTCAAGGGTCGTGTCGAAGAGTTCGCACAAGGCTGGGGTTCGAGCCCTGAACTGTGCTTCCCGTGCGACGTGGCCAGCGACGAAGAAATTGCCAAGGTCTTCGAAGCACTGAGCAAAAAGTGGGACGGCCTGGACTGCATCGTGCACTCCGTCGGCTTCGCCCCGGGCGACCAACTGGACGGCGACTTCACCGAAGCCACCACCCGCGAAGGTTTCCGCATCGCTCACGACATCAGCGCCTACAGCTTCGTGGCCCTGGCCAAGGCTGGCCGCGAACTGATGAAGGGCCGCAACGGCAGCCTGCTGACCCTGTCGTACCTGGGCGCCGAGCGCACCATGCCGAACTACAACGTGATGGGCATGGCCAAGGCTTCGCTGGAAGCCGGCGTGCGTTACCTGGCTGGCTCCCTGGGCCCGGATGGCACCCGCGTCAACGCCGTATCGGCTGGCCCGATCCGCACCCTCGCCGCTTCCGGCATCAAAAACTTCCGCAAAATGCTGGCCGCCAACGAAGCGCAAACCCCGCTGCGTCGCAACGTCACCATCGACGAAGTCGGCAACGCCGGCGCCTTCCTGTGCTCTGACCTGGCGTCGGGCATCAGCGGTGAAATCATGTACGTCGACGGCGGCTTCAACACCACCGCCATGGGTAACCTCGAAGAGTGATCTTCAGCTTGACCCACTGAAAAACCCGCCGAGACCGGCGGGTTTTTTTATGCCTGGAATCTGGCTGCCCCTCGGTGCAAAAAAGGTAGGAGCGAGCCTGCTCGCGAAAGCAGTGGGTCAGCCATTGAAGGTGTTGAATGTGATGACGCCATCGCGGGCAAGCCCGCTCCCACAGGGACCTCGACCATCCGCAGATTATCAGTACACCCACAAGACCCAAAAGGAGATCCTGGTCAGCCTCAGATTATGGGTATACCGACAGTTGATCTTGGTCAGCCTCAAATTATCGGTACACCACAACACCTGTGGGAGCGGGCTTGCCCGCGAAGGCGGCGGTACATCCAGCGCATCATCGACTGGCACACCCTCTTCGCGAGCAGGCTCGGTCCCACCACAGGATTTTCGCGGTGGTTGGGAGATTTACGCCAGACACCGCGCAAACAATTGCTGAATCGGCACGTGTGTCTGGCTGTGCCGTTGCAGCAGGACCAGTTCGCGGTGGAAGGTGTATTGCCCCAGCGGGACGATGCGCACGTTGGCGCCATAGTCGAGCCACAGGCCGGCCTTGGGCATCAGGGCGACGCCAAGGCCGTGTTCGACCATTTTGACGATGGCCTCCAGTTCATCCAGCTCCAGCGCTACCCGCACGTCGATCCGCTGTTCGCGCAGGAACCGTGTCACCAGCCGTCCGCCAAATGAACTGCGGTCATAGCGCACCAGCGGTTGCTCGGCGAGTAAGGCCAGCGGGTCGTCGCCCGGCAGTTCCGGGGGCACGATCAGTACAAATGGCTCGCGGCGGATCACCTGTGCATGCAGTTCTTTAGGCAATTCAAAGGGCGGTTTGATCAGGATCGCCAGGTCCACCTCACCGGCGTCGACCTGGCTCAGCAGGTTCAGCGACACCCCCGGCACCAGTTTCGGCTCCAGCAGCGGCGCCTGTTCTCGCAAGCGCACCAGTGCAGCGGGCAGCAGGCCGGTCTGGACGGTGGCCACCGCGCCGATTTTCAGCTCGCCGCGATACTCGCTAACGTCCTCCATCAGCGCCATGCGGCTGAAGGTGTCCAGCATCTCGCGTGCCATTGGTAAGGCCCGCAGCCCCGCCGCATTCAAAATCGCTTGGCGCCCGGTGCGGTCAAACAGGCGAATACCCAGCGCCTGCTCGAGGTTGCGCATCTGTGCGCTGACCGCTGACTGCGTCAGGCCAATGTGCATACCCGCCGCCGCTAAGGTCCCGTGGCGTGTCACCGCAATAAATGTCTTCAGTTCGCGCAGCATAAGCGTCTCGATTGATCGAAATAATTTGAGCTGGATGCAAAAACTATCGTCTTTCAATCACATTTCACAGCGCTAAACTGCAAGCATTCCCTATCTAGAGGCAAGTCCCATGCAGATTTCCCTGTTTCACCTGGCCATTCCCGTGTTCGACCTGGCCGCCGCGCGGCATTTTTACCGTGAAATCTTTGGCCTTGAAGAAGGCCGCTCCAGCGCGCAGTGGGTGGATTTCAACTTTTTCGGCCATCAGCTGGTGATCCACGAACATCCGAAAACTGCGTCCCAGGAAGCCGCCCACACCAACGCCGTGGACGGCCACAACGTGCCAGTCCCGCATTTTGGTGTGGTGTTGAGCATGCCGGAATGGGAAGCCCTGGCTCAACGCTTGAGCAGCTTGGGCACCCAATTCGTGATCGAACCGGGCATTCGCTTCCAAGGGCTGGTTGGCGAGCAAGCGACCATGTTCCTGTTCGACCCGTGCGGCAATGCCCTGGAATTCAAGGCATTCAAGAACATCGACCAGTTGTTCGCCAAATGAGTCTCGCAACTCAGGACGCAACAGCCATTGCCAAGCAGGTACAGCGAGGGCTCGTCAGCACTGGCGAAGTGGCTGAAGCTTTCCTCGCGCAGATCCAGCAGCGAGAACCGCAGATCCAGGCCTTCGTCGCGTTCGATGCCGACGCCGTCCGCGCACAGGCAACCCTGCACACCGGCCAGGGTTTGCTGGCCGGCGTACCGGTGGGGATCAAGGACATCATCGACAGCGCCGATCAGCCGACGCAGTACTTCTCCCCCATCTATGCCGGGCACCAACCATCGCGCGATGCCCACGCCCTCACGTTGCTGCGACAGGCCGGGGCGCTGGTGATGGGCAAGACCCACACCACCGAATTCGCCTATATGCACACCGGGCCGACACGCAACCCCCACGACCCTGAACGTACTCCGGGCAGTTCCAGCGCCGGCTCGGCGGCCGGAATGGCGGCGGGCTTCTTCGCGGTTGCCTTGGGTACGCAAACCGCCGGCTCCCTGCTGAAACCGGCGTCCTACTGCGGCCTGCTGGCGTTCAAGCCATCGTTGGGGCTGGTGTCGCTGGAAGGCATCAAGCCGTTGGCACCAAGTTTCGACACCTTGGGCTGGTATGGCCGTTCGGTGCGCGACTTGCAATTGGTGGCGCGGGTGTTGATCCCGGGGTTCACCCCGCTGCCGCTGGAATCCCATTCCTTGAACCTGGGATTCTGCCGTACCCCGCGCTGGCACGACGTCGACCCCGACGTCGCGCAAGCACTCGAGCAAGGCATCGAGCAACTGCGCGCGGGCGGTCATCGCGTCAGCGAGGTGCAATTGCCCAGCGAGTTCGACGGCGTGTTCGATGACCACTTGCTGATCAATGACTGCGAAGGTGCACGGTCATTGGCCACGGAGTTTCACGGCCACAAGTCACAGTTAAGCCCGTCGACCCTGGCCATGATCGAACGCGGCATGGCCACCAGTTGGGAACAGGAGTCCGCCGCCAAGGCGCGACTCGCTGCCCTGGCACCGCGCCTGCAACAGCTCTGCGAACCGTTCGAGGCCATGCTCAGCCCCTGCTGTGGCATGCTCGCGCCGTTGGGCCTGGAAAACACCGGACCGTCGGACTTCATCAAGTTCTGGGGCGCGTTTGGCTGGCCGCAAGTCAACCTGCCCCTCCCGCGCGCGCGCAATCACCTGCCAGTTGGCCTGCAAGTGATCGGCGGGTTTCGCAGCGACCGCCAGTTGCTCAACGTTGCCGAGCAACTGGTCGTGACTCTGCACGGCGAGGCTTAACGCCCCACGCGCGTCAGTTGCTTGTGGGCGTACATCGCCTCGTCGGCATCTTCCAGCAAGCGGTCGATGCTGGCGTGGCGCTTGGGGTCGTACTCGATCTGGCCGACGCTGAAGCGAATGGCGTAACCACGCTGCAAGGTGGCGTTGCGTTCTTCGAGGATCGCCTTGAGGCGCGCCATGATGCGGGTGGTTTCGACGTTGCTCGAACCGGTCAGCAGCGCAACGAACTCATCGCCGCCAAGCCGGCCGACCACATCGCTTTCGCGAAAGGCAATGCGCAGCACATCGGCGAAGGTCTTCAGCGCACTGTCACCTTCGGCGTGGCCGTAAAGGTCGTTGATCTGTTTGAAATCATTCAAGTCGAAAAACAGCAGCGTCGCCGGTTTGCCCATCCGCGCGCAGGCGTCCAGACCCAGTTGCGCCAGGGTCTTGAAGCCACGCCGATTGGACAGCAACGTCAGCTCATCCATGCTCGCCAGTTGCACCGCCATCAGCTCCTGCTCGGCCATGCCAGCCAGGTCACGCAGCAAGGCGCGCTCCTCGTCGTCGAGCTCGCGGGGTTTGGTGTCGATCAGGCATAACGTACCCATTTTCGCGCCATCACCGACGCTCAGCGGGCAACCGGCGTAGAAGCGGATACCCGGCGCGCCGACCACCAGCGGGTTGTCATGAAAACGCTCATCCTGCTCGGCGTCGGGCACCATCAGGAGTTCATCCTTGAGGATCGCGTGGCCGCAAAACGATACATTGCGCGGGGTTTCGCTGGCATCAAGGCCGACGTTGGACTTGAACCACTGCCGATCGGCATCCACTAGCGTGACCAAGGCAATCGGCACATTGAACAGGCGTTTGGCCAGCCGGGTGAGGCGATCGAAACGCTCTTCCGGCGCGGAATCGAGGACATTCAACGCATGCAGCGTATGAAGTCGGGCGGGTTCATTCTGCGGTTTAGTCGGGGCGAGCATCGGTCACTCCAATGGCTTTTATAGCCAAAGCCTAGCCTAAAGTCGCGCCCCCTAGAATACTGGCACGGTGATCATCCACCCGCGACCACCGGACACGGCCCGCCCGCCTCGGCCCAACGGGTGAACTGGGCGACAAAAATATCGTGCGGCACGGGCACTGGCGCGCGTCCTTCACCGGGGTTCCAGCCCCACAGCACCAGCTTGTCGTCGCTGACGTGCTTGATCAGCGCGGCGAAGTCGCGATCGCCGTTGCTCGCACGGTCCTTGATCATCGCGCACAGTTTGTCTGCTGGCAGGCCGATCCAGGCCATTTTGTGCGCCGCCGGCGGCAGACTCCAGTGGGGGGCGCCGGGTGGTGCATGAGGGCCGTAAGTGGCCGGAGGATTGCTTTCGGCATGGCAAGTAGCACACGGCAAACCCGCCGCACCCTTGCCGTCGAGGCCACGCACTACGTTCATTTGATGCGGCAGGCCGGCATCGAACTGCAACGGCGAATCCCCGGGAATGTGGCAGTTCTGGCAACGCGGGCTCTGAAACACTTTCTGCACCGTGTCGAAGGCCTTGAGCGCTTCCGGGTCCGCCGACCAGGCGTCCGTCGCGTAGATACCCAGGGCCACCAGCAGTACAGAGCCCAACACTAGATGACGTTTCATCTCATACCCCCGACAGTTGCAAGGGCAGCTCGCGCAACCGCTGCCCGGTCAAGGCGAACACCGCGTTAGCCACCGCAGGCGCCGTCGGCGGTACGCCGGGTTCGCCGATGCCGCCGGGTTTCTCGCGGCTGGGCACGATATGCACCTGCACCTCCGGCATTTCATTGAGCCGCAGCACTCGGTAATCGTGGTAGTTGGACTGCACGACCCGGCCTTCCTTGAGCGTCAGTTTGCTGTGCAGCGTGAAACCCAAGCCAAACGTAACGCACGATTCCATCTGCGCGACGATGCTCGCCGGGTTGACCGCGATGCCGCAATCCACCGCGCACACCACCCGGTGCACGCGGATGTTGAGGTTGTCTTGCGACACCTCGACCACCTGCGCCACGTAGCTGCCAAAGGATTCATGCACCGCAACGCCCACTGCATGCCCATCCGGCAGCGGTGCGCCCCAATTGGCTTTCTCCGCTGCCAGGTTGAGCACGCCGAGATGTCGCGGATGGTTTTTCAGCAGGGTGCGGCGGTACTCGACCGGGTCCTTGCCCGCCGCGTTGGCCAGTTCATCGATCAACGATTCCATGACGAACCCGGTGTGGGTATGCCCCACCGATCGCAGCCACAGCACGCTGATGCCGGTTTGCGGCGAATGCAGGTCGACCTGATGGTCGGCCACATCGCCAATGTAGGGGCTGTCAGCCACGCCTTCGACCGATGTCGTGTCGATGCCGTCCTTGACCATTGCCGCCTCGAGCAGGGTCCCGGCCATGATCGACTGGCCCACCAACACATGCTTCCAGGCCAGCGGCAAACCATCCGGGCCGAGACCGACGCGGGCTTGATGCAGAAACATCGAACGGTAGTAGCCGCCACGGATGTCGTCCTCGCGGGCCCACACGGTTTTCACCGGCGCTCCGGCAGCCTTGGCCACTTCCACCGCTTCGGCGACAAAGTCGGAGGTCGGGTTGGCACGGCGACCGAACGCACCGCCGAGGAATTCGGTGTGGATGAATACTTGTTCCGGTTTGAGCCCGGTGATCTTCGCGGCGAGGTTCTGGTCGAGGGTCTGGAACTGGGTGCCGGTCCAGATTTCGCACTTGTCAGCGGTAATCTGCACCGTGCAATTGAGCGGCTCCATCGGCGCGTGGGCCAGGTACGGCACGCTGTATTCGACCTCTATTTTCTGGCTGGCCTTGGCCAATGCGGCGTCGCTGTCCCCGGCGCGGCTGGCGGAAGTGCCCGGTGTGCCGGCGAGTTTACGGAAGCTGCTGAGCAGCGCCTGGCTGTCGAGGTCGGCGTGTGGCCCGGGATGCCATTCGATCTTCAAAGCATCGCGCCCCAGTTTCGCCGCCCAGTAGTGATCGGCGATCACCGCCACGCCGCTGGGCACCTGCAGCACTTTGTGGACCCCTGGGATGGCTAGGGCGCCGGCGCCTTCAAAAGATTTGACGCTGCCGCCAAAGGTCGGTGAACGCGCCACCATCGCAGTCATCAAGCCGTCGAACTGCACGTCGATGCCGAACCGGGCGCGGCCGGTGATTTTCTCCGGGCTGTCGAGGCGTTTGGTGGGTTTGCCGATCAGCGTCCACTGCTCGGGATCCTTGAGCTTGATCGAGGCGGCATCCGGCACCGGCAAGCGGCCGGCGTCGTCGGCCAATTCACCGTACGTGGCCCGCTGCTCGCCACCGATCACCACGCCGTTTTCTACGCGCAATTGCGAAGGCGCCAGGTTGAAGCGCTTGGCGGCGGCCTCCAGCAACATCATCCGCGCGGCGGCGCCGGCCTGGCGGTAGCGGTCGAACTCCATGTAGGTCGAGGTCGAGCCGCCGGTAATTTGCATGCCGCCGAACGCCGGCAAGCCGTAATCGGCAGCCGACGCCGGGGCATGTTCAACGCGGATTTTCGTCCAGTCGGCTTGCAGTTCTTCGGCAATCAACATCGTCAGGCCAGTCCAGATGCCCTGGCCCATTTCCGCATGGCCGAGCAGCATGGTGACCGTGCCATCACTGGCGATCCGCAAAAACGCATTGGGCGCAAACGCATCGCCCTGCCCTTCGGCGGCCTGGACAAATCGCCGAGTGCCGGGTACCACGAACGCCACCAGCAAACCACCGCCGAGCAGCGCGCTGCCTTTGAGAAAACCACGACGCGAGGGTGCAGGAACACTGTTCATCAACTGACCTCCAATCCGTATCGGGCAACACCGCGTATTCAACCGAGTTCAGCGGCGCGTTTGACCGCAGCGCGGATGCGCGGATAGGTGCCGCAGCGGCAAATATTGCCGGACAGAGCCTGGTCGATGTCACTGTCGGTAGGCGACGGGATCTTGGCTAGCAGCGCCGCCGCCGACATGATCTGCCCGGACTGGCAGTATCCGCATTGCACCACATCGATCTCGGCCCACGCCCGTTGCACCGGGTGCGAACCATCGATGGACAGGCCTTCGATGGTGACGATCTTCTGCCCGTGGGCGACCACCGTGGCCGGCGTGATGCAGGAGCGCAGCGGCGCGCCATCGACATGCACCGTGCAGGCCCCGCACTGCGCCATGCCGCAGCCGAATTTGGTCCCGGTCAGGTGCGCGACGTCGCGCAATACCCAGAGCAGCGGCATGTCCGCCGGGACATCCAGCGCCTGGTCCTTGCCATTGATATTGAGAGTCAGCATTGCGGGTTTCCTCGGACTCACGGTGTCCTGAAAACGGCGTCGCTGTGGCAAGCGTTGCCTACGCGCGCCTCGGGTTGTCCATACAGCTAAGCGCAAAATTCATGGGATGAACGATTCAGCGACAACCGGTCGTGGGGAAGAGTGGACGGGAGAGGAACACCGGCAAAATCTTCAGTGCCGGACAAACAGCCATCGCTGGCAAGCCAGCTCCCACAGGGATTTGGGGGCATCCGCTTTTGATCTGCTTTGCCTTTTGTGGCGAGGGGGCTTGCCCCCGTTGGGCTGCGTAGCGGCCCCCGCTTTTGCTTTACGTTGCGCTGCCAAGGGCAAATGGTGCGCGTACTGCCAACAACTTTTCGGCACGACCACGAACCCTCGCGGTCAATGGCAAGACAGGCCCCTGATCATTGCCAAGGACTACTGCCATGCCCGACGTCGTACTGTTAGATGCCCTGCCACCCGACCTGCACTATGTCGACGACACTTCCCCGGGCATCACCCGCAAGAAATTTCGCGGCAAGTTCCAGTATTTCGACCCGCAGGGCCAACGCATCACGGACCCGGATGAAATCAAACGGCTCAACTCGCTGGCGGTGCCGCCGGCCTACACCGATGTGTGGATTTGCGCCGATCCCCGTGGCCACCTGCAAGCCACCGGGCGCGATGCCCGTGGGCGCAAGCAGTATCGATACCACGCGCGCTGGCGCGAAGTGCGTGACGCTGACAAGTATTCGCGGCTGCTGGAATTCGGTATGGCGCTGCCCAAGCTGCGCAAGCAGTTGGAAGCGTTACTGGCCACGCCGGGTTTCAGTCGCGATAAGGTCATGGCCACGGTCATCACGTTACTCGACGCCACACTGATCCGCGTCGGCAACACTCAATACGCCCGCGACAATCGCTCCTATGGTTTGACCACGCTGCGCAGCCAGCATGTCGAGGTCAAGGGCAGCGCGATTCTGTTCCAGTTCCGCGGTAAAAGCGGCATCGAGCACCAGATCACCGTCAAGGATCAACGCCTGGCGCGGATCATCAAGCGTTGCCTGGAAATCCCCGGGCAGAACCTGTTTCAGTACCTCGATGACAATGGCGAGCGGCACACCGTCAGTTCGTCGGACGTCAACGCCTACCTGCAAAACCTCACCGGCGCCGATTTCACCGCCAAGGATTACCGCACCTGGGCCGGCAGCGCCCTGGCCCTGGCAGTGTTGCGCGAACGGCAATGGGAACCCGAGGCCGACGCCAAGCGCCATGTGGTGGACATGGTGAAAAACGTCGCCAAGCAGTTAGGCAACACGCCGGCGGTGTGCCGCAAGTGCTACATCCACCCGGCGGTGCTCGACAGCTTCCTGCTCGGCGCCCTGGCTGAGCTGCCACGGCCGCGGACGCGGCGAGGTTTGCGCGCGGAGGAAGTCGGGCTGGCGATGTTTCTCGAGAAAATGGCCCAGGCTGCCGAGTCGGCCTGATCCGTCGCTGATCTTTTGCACGATCGCCATCAGCTTCTATAGTTGATGGGGACACACCATCGCTGCGGTGACGCCGTGACCGACTCAATGCGGTCACTTCCGGGGCTTGACGTCATCGCTCAACCGCCGGTTGCGACAGGCGGGTCTATACTCAACCGAGCCAGCCCCCCAACCACCCACAGCTCGCCCGATACGAGCACATTGTTGCCATTTGCCTGGATACGCTGACTGGAGGTGTACGCCATGTCCGAAAAAGAGTCCATCACCACCCTGCTGACATTGCTGGATACCCGCCAGGCCCGCCTCGCGGCAGCCTGCAAGGAAATCGCCGACTGGGTCGATCACCAAGGCGGCCACCCTACCGCGCTACGCATTCGCGACCGGCTCAACGATATCGAGAAAGATACGCCGCTGATTCGCAGCACCTTGTCGTCGCTCAAACCCAGTGAACCGCGCCTGCCACGGTTCAGATAGAGGATCGAGCAGACACTGGCTGGCGTACAGAGTGGACCCAACGTCTGGCCGCGATGGCCGGCCGGCAAAGGCTGCCACAGGGTTTCAGCGGGCAGCCTTGTGTGTAACGGTCAGTTCGTGTTGGAGCCTTTGAGCACATTGGCCAGCGCCCGGTTCGTCAGGTTGACGCACTTGTCATAATCCTTGGCTTTTTGCGCCGTCTCGGCGTCCCTTGCGGTCGCTCTGTATCTGTCCGAGCAATGGCTGCCCCATGACCGGCGTCTGGCGCAGATCGCGCAGCTTTTGCAGGTTCAGTTTGCACAAGTCTTCTTTGGTTTCAGCGGCGAACAGCGGCGTAGCAACGGCCAAAGCGGCAATCAACAGTACTAACCGTTTCATAGGAAACTCCAACTCTGTTTGTGGCTTGGGAGTTTGACTATAGCCTGTGAACTCGGGAGCGCCGGGTTAATGCAAAAGAGATTGAACCTGTCAGTTCAGCGGCCGTTCAAAACCTTATCACCCTTGAACGGAGGTCCACGCCATGGGCCCTCGCATCTTGCTGTTGATCGCTGCGCTCTGCCCCGCCGCCGCCATGGCCGAAGGCTGTGATGTGTTGACCCGCTCGCAGAGCCCTTCAATCCCCGCCGTGGAAACCCACACCTGCTACGAATACGAAAACATGCCCGTCGACGCGATCGCCTGGTCGTGCAGTAACGAAAGCAAAGAGATGCTCAGCAGCACTAAAAACAAGGTTTCCAGTTGCGGTGACCGCTATCAGGCCACCTGCACCGCGACATTGACCCAGGAAGCCCTGGCCAATCCGCAATCGCTGAGCAAAGACAAATCCAGTGAATCGGCCAACATCCCGGCCAACGCCCGCATTACTACGTTTTATTACGAAACGCAGAATCTCGCCCAGGCGAAGATCGACTGCGAGACACGCGGCGGTGACTGGAGAAACAAATAGGGACGGGAGCGATCAGGCGCCGGCGAAGGCTCGGCGCCCGGCGCTTATTTCGGTGCGCAATTCGCCGATGAAATTGGCGATATCACGAACACTGTCGAAGCCCACGGGCGACACGCCATTGAGCAACAGCTCGATATGCCCGGAAAGCGGATCGGTCACCGTGATGGTCAGCGACCCACAGCCATTGACCGTGCAACTGCACGACAGCGGCAAAAAGCCTGATTCCAGCGTTTGACACAAATGTTGAATGGGCAACGCCATGTCTCACCCCCAGAGGGTCCGTTGACTGGAGAGCTGTTTAATTCGTACAGGGTAGACGGGGTTTTGCAACGCGCTACATTTTGCGACAAAAATTGCCAACCATCGCTCAATCCGCCGCCCGCTAGCCTTCACCACCCATACACGCGGCAGTCCGGGCGAACGCCGTACCGGCCTGCTGCACCAGTTTGCGCCACTCATCGGCGGTAATCAGTTGCTGCCGTTCCATTTCATCGGCACCCGTCAGCAGCAGGTTGTAGCGGTGTTCCGCATCCAGGTAGGGCCCGGATTGCGCAAATATCCGCCGCCAGGCCGCCAACGCCTGCTTTCGCTGTTCTTCTCTCATCGCGGCCCCCTATGGTCGTGATGGAGTAGAGGCCAATGGCCGGCAGGCGTTCCATTGGATTGCCTGCCGGCCGATCAACGTTGCCCGGACTCGCTCACTTGATCGAGCAATGACACAGGCTCGGACGCCAGCCGCAAGGAAGCGCCGTGGCAGAGCTCGGTCGGCACCTCGGCCGGCGTGGCGCTGATGCACAGTCGGTACACGCCCTGCCCTTGGGTTCGCAGCGCGTGGCGAAATGCCTGGGCGGCGGGTGAATCCTCGGCGACCGCAGCCGCCACAAGGTGCAATTGCGTCTGTCCCAATGGAATACTCACGACCTCCAAACCCTGGTCTGGCAGCGAATGACGCTCGCGCCACGATGCTTCGCTGTCAGCGCCCACCAAAGCCTGGTAAGCGCCGACCGCCACCTCCAGGTCGTCCACGCGTATGGCAATCGAGGTAATGCCCAAAGCCTGATTCGGATGTTCGCGCACCGCCCCCTCCGGCACCCGCAGCGCCCGGGGCGTGATGTCGCCGCACAGGAACGGCAGGCCATGAAACGCCGGCCAGCCCAGTTGCCAGCGCACGTGCTCACCCGATGGTTTGATCCTCGACCCGTCAATCGGCCCACGGTAGACGACGCCCCGGGTCTTGGCCTGGGCAATCGCCGCGCCGATGTCCGAGGGCACAAACGCGAAGTCGACCAGCCCTTCTCCCTGGCGGGTCAATTGTTCGTACCATTTTTCACCCGGCGCCGGTGCCGTCCACTCGATCAACTCGAGGTAAGTACCGTCGGCGAAGTACACCAGCGCATTTTGCGTGGGCGCATGCTGATGTTGACCACCGACCACCACGTTGAACCCCAGCGCTTGATAATCAGCGCTGGCCTGTTGCAAGTCACTGACTGCAATCACCAGGTGATCCAGTAAAAATGTCGAACCCATGTGCTGACTCCTCAATGTCATGTTCAAGCCGCCCAGCGCGTCAGCCCCTCGAGGGTCGACTGGATGATGGGCAACCCGTTGTGCAGGACCGCTTCGCGCCATTGGTATGAAACCGGGTTGAGCGAATCGAGCAGATCGGCGTGCAATTGCACTCGCACGTCCTCGGGCACCAGATGGCCGTAGTTGCGTAACCAGAGATCCTGGCGGATGGCCTGATCGCCCGCCACCGGGCCACGGGTGCCGAACTCGACGACGCCGCCCGCCACCGTGCTGCGCGGCAGGAACGCGTTAATGCCGTGAAACACCAGGCCCTGATAGGCCGGCCGCCGGCGGCCATGGGGGCGAGCCGCGCCAGCGGTGTCCTGCCCCCACCAGCGATCAACCTCGTGCGCGACGGAATCGGCCAGGCTGAAATTGAGGAAAAACGGCTGGCCGTATTCCCCAATACCGGTATGCCAGTCAATAACCGCTACCTGCTCGGCATGACCGACGGCCGCGCAGACGATGTTCCGTAGCGTCAGGTGTTCCCATTCGGCCGAAAACCCGCCGAAACACACGCCTTGCGCAAACCGGTATTGGCCGCCGGCGAAGGCATCAAAGTAGACGTCATCGCCATGCAGGGCACGAAACGCCGCGATGGCCGCCTCGCCGGACTGGAGCGAATCACTGTTCCATTGCTGCGGCGCCAACCAGGGATGCAGCTGCGCGTAATGCGGATTGGCTTGGGGTGGCGCGCTGTGATCGATGAAATTGCGATTCAGGTCCACGCCATTGGCCGTGGTGCGCGATCCATGGGAGAAGCCGAACGGATTCAAGCCATGAATCAACAGCACGCCGACCTGCTGATCCAGCGGTACCTCCTGCAGTTGGCGCAGCCAGGCGTGTTGCAGTGCCGAACCGGCAAAACCTTCCAGGCCGTGGGTGCCACTGATCATGATCAACTGCTTGGTGCCGGACCGGTTGCCAACATGCCCGACGTCGATGGTCAGCTCCTCGGCCAATGCGCCGAGGACGCAGGGCTGTCGATGCTGAGTCAGCGCGCCATTGGCCGCGGCCACCGCCCGGCGAAACTTGCTGCGGGCGGTCTCGTAGGTGGCGCTGAAATGATCGGTGTAGTTGAGCAACCGATGTTCGCCCGGCAGCGACTGACGCTCAACCGAGGTCATAGCCGCCATCGGCATTGTGGGTTTCGTCGCCTTGGATTGGCGGGTTGAACACGCACACCAGGTGTAGATCGCCTTTGGTGGCTTTCAATACGTGCTGATCGTGCTGATCCAGCGCGTACACCGTACCGACCGTTACCGGGAACGTCTCGCCGCTGTCGACGTGCAACACTTCGCCTTCGCCGGCGATGCAGTAATTGGTTTCGTAGTGATGCTTGTAATGGCAATGAACGGTGCTGCCCTCAGGGACCACCGTGTGGTGCACGGAGTAACCGACGCCATCGGACTTCACCACCAGGCGCGTGCTGCGCCATTCATCCGTCACCACGTGGTTGGGCGTTTGGCTGAGTTCGGCCAGGGTACGTACGATCATGAAAGGCTCCTCGTTTCAGTTCAGTGATGAGTGCAGCGCAGCTTGTACGGCTGCGGACAGATGCAATAAGCGCCGGTCACGCCCTCGGTGACCGGTGAGGCACAAGCCAATGGGTTCCCCGGTGTTGATCGGCACACTGATGCTGGGTGCATCGATCCGGTTGGCCACTTCTGTGAGGCGAAATGCCAGGCGATTGGTGCGGTAATACTCGGCGTCGATGTGCAGTTCCGCCAGGGTCGGCGGCAGGATCGGCACCGTGGGTAGCAGCAACGCTTCGAAAGGTTCAAGGCGTTGATGGAAGTCCCGCGCATAGCGGCTCAAGGTCTGTTGGGCGTTGAAATAGGCGCTGGCCTTGACCTGATCGCCAAGGGCAATCCGCGGCCCGACCCGCGGGTCGTACAACGGCGCGCGGCTTTGCAGATACGCGCGGTGCCAGGCGAAGGCTTCGGCGATGATGATGCCGCCCTCGACGGCCACTTCGCCGTAGTGCGCGAGCTCCGGCCAATCCACCTCGACCAGTTGCGCGCCCTGGCGTTGCAAGGTGTCGAGGGCGGCATGAAATGCCCCGGTGACCGCCGCATCGGCGTATTCGAGGGCAAAGCGCTCCGGTACCAGGAAGCGTCGGCCCCGCAGATCAAGGGCGGCAGTGGGCGTCACCTCTTGCGGCAACAATGCCTGATCGACCCGCAACAGCATCTCGACATCCCGCGCAATAAACCCCGGCACATCGAATGACGGCGAAAGGAAAATCATCCCGCCGTCGCTGTAGCGCCCGCGGCTGGGTTTGAATCCGCTGACGCCGCAAAACGCGGCGGGAATCCGCACCGAACCGCTGGTGTCGCTGCCCAACGCCAGGTCCGCCAGCCCCAACGCCACGGCCACCGCGCCGCCGGACGTCGAGCCGCCGGCAATCCGCTGCCCGGCGGGGTCAAGCGGGGTCACCGGGGTGCCGAAATGCGGGTTGATGCCCAAGGCCCCGAATGCAAACTCGGTCATGTTGGTTTGCGCCGTGACCACCGCGCCGCAGCGGCTAAGCGCGGCCACCAGCGGCGCGTCGGCGCTGGCCAGCGGCTGATCGTCGAGCACCCGGGAACCGGCGGTCGTGCGCCAGCCGCGCACATCGAAACAGGCTTTGACCGCCACGCTCAGGCCAGTAAGCGGCGCAACCACCGACCCCGCCAATTGGTCCCAGGCCTGCGCCTGAACCTGCGCCTCGGCCGCGCGCTGCTGCAGAATCGCCACGCCCTGCCCGGCGCGATAACGGTCGATGCGCTGGCCCTGCTCGGCAATATGTTCGCTGAATGACATGCCCTTTCCTCGTTGGCTAACGCTCAGTGATGTCGCCGGGATCAACTCAAATGCACCGCGCGCAGGAACGCCCGGGTGCGATCGTTCTGCGGCGCGTCGAGCAGCGCCGCGGGCGCGCCCTGCTCCAGTATTTTTCCGTTTTCCATAAAGCAGATGCGGTCGGCGATGGCCCGCGCCACACCGATCTGGTGCGTGACTACGACAATGGTCAGGTCGCGCTCATCGGCCAGCACCCGCATCACCTCCAGCACCTCGCCAACCCGCTCGGGGTCAAGGGCCGAGGTGGCTTCGTCGAACAACATGATTTTCGGTTCCAGTGCCATGGCCCGCGCAATCGCCACCCGCTGTTGCTGCCCGCCGGACAGCGTGGCGGGATACTGGTCGAGCTTATCGCCCAGGCCCACTTGCTCCAGCAGCGCACGGCCGCGCGCTTCGGCATCCCGGCGCGACAGGCCCAGGACCAGATGCGGCGCGGTGGCGACATTGCCCAGCGCCGTCAGGTTGGGGAACAGGTTGAAATTCTGGAACACCATGCCGACCAGGCTGCGCATGCGGTGCAGATGCTTGCGACTCGGCACGATCAGGTTCTTGCCCGCCGACGCGTGCCACAACGGCTCACCGTTGAGTGACACCTTGCCGTTATCGATACCGTCCAGCGCCATGATGATGCGTAACAGCGTGGACTTGCCCGAGCCACTGGGGCCGATGATCGCCACCTTGTCGCCACGGTTCAGGGTAAAGCTGAAATCATCCAGCACCACGGTGTCGCCGAAGCGTTTACTGACCTTGTCGAAGGCAATCATTTCGCTCATTGGTAGCGACCTTTTATCCAGTTGCGCAGCAGCCAGACCACCAGCGCCGCGACTCCACTCATGAACAGATACGCCAATGCGGCGAGGGTAATGGGCTCTACGTAACGGAAGCTCTGCGCACCGACGTCGTTGGCGGCGAACATCAGTTCCGGCACCGACACGGCGGCCAGGATCGGCGTGTCCTTGAGCATGGTGATAAAGGTGTTGCCGAGCGCCGGGGTCAACGGCAGAACCATCTGCGGCAACATCAGGTAGCGATAAGCGTGGTACCGGGAGAACCGCAGGCTGTGCGCCGCGTCCCATTGCCCGGCCGGCAGGTTGTCGAGCACTGCGCGGTAGGCTTCGGCGACGTATGCGCCGTGATAGAGACCCAGGGCAACCACGCCGGTGGTCACGGGTTCAAGCACGATGCCCCAGCCCGGCAACACGAAAAACAGGAAGTACACCTGAATCAGCAACGGCGTCGAACGCAGCAACTCCATCAGCCACCGCCCGGTAAGCGCCAGCCACCAGCGTTTGGAGCGCTGCAACCCCGCCAGCACCGCGCCCACCAGCAGCGCCACAAAAAATCCGCCGATGGCCGCGATAAAGGCTACCCCCGCGCCGCGTGCCAGCGCCGGGCTGATCTGCGCCGCGAACGACCATGAGAAGTCCAGTGTCATCGGTCACTCCCCAGCCGCCGGCCGCGGGACAGCAAACGCTCAAGCTTGCGCATCGACGACGACACCAGCAACGAAATCAGCAGGTACATCACCAGCGTCACCAGCAACACGGCGCCGGACTGATAGGTTTTGGAAATGATCGATTTGGCCTGGAACGCCAGGTCGGGAATGGTGATCAGCGACACCAGCGACGTAGCTTTGATCAGCTCGATCAGCAAGTTATTGAACAGCGGCATCATCATGATCATGGCTTCGGGCAGCACCACCACTCGCAGGGTCTGGGCGCGACCGAGGTTCAACGCGGCGGCGGCATCCAGTTGCCCCTGGGGCACGGCGTCGATGCACATGCGCACCACTTCCGCACCGTAAGCGCTGAAGCACAGGCCCAGACCGATGACTCCACACTCGAACGGCGTCAGATCGATGCCCAGGTACGGCAGCACATAGAACAGCCAGAACAACTGCGCCAAGGCCGACGTGCCACGAAAAAATTCCACGTACAGCGTGGCCGGCACGTTCAACCAACGCGAGCGTGACGACCGGGCGATACCGGCGATAAACGCCAGCACCAGGGCCAGCAGCGCCGACACCACGGCCAGGCGTACGGTCCACCAGAGTCCGGAGAGAAATTCGAATCGATACGCCCACACCACTTCCATTGGCACGTTCCTGTTCAAACAGGGCGCCTGGTCCGGCGCCCGTGTGCTGGGTCAACCGGCGCAGAGGCTCGACAGTTTCAGATCGCCGTTGGGAATGTCTTCAGCCGAGAACCCGTAAGGTTCGCCGATGCGCGCAGCTTCGCCGGACCGCAAGATCTCGATCAGATGCTTGTTGAAGGCATCGACGAACGCCTGGTCTTCGCGGCGGAAGGCGAAGCTGCCAACGCCGACCGCAGGTTTGCCGTCGATCACGGCCTGGGCGAAAGGCAGCGCCCGTTCGAGGGCTGGATCGTTGGCGGTTTTCAGTGTGGCAGCGACCGTCACCGCGGTGTTGAGGAACACATCGATGCGCCCGGTTTTCACCGCCGCGAACAGTGATGCCACGTCTGGCAGCGTCACCAATTGCTCCGGTTTGACGCCGGCTGCCAGTGCGTGATCGGCGATGGGGCCGCCGCCGGTGAGATAACCGACCTTCAGGGTCGGGTCTTTGGCGATGTCGGTGTAGCTATGGATACCTTTGGGATTGCCGGCGCGCACCACGATGCCGTCGTTGACGATATGCGTCGGTTCGGCAAACGCCACCAGTTTGCAGCGGTCGGGGCGGATATACAGGTCGGAGGCGATCACATCAAAACGGTTGGCCTGCAAGCCCGGAATCAAGGCACCGAACTGAGTCGGTACGCCTTTGAGTTCGCTTTTGCCAAACTTGGCCAGCACGGCTCTGAGCAAGTCCGCCTCGTAGCCGATCAACTGCTCATTCGGACCACTGACAATGAAGGGCTCCTGCTCGGCAAACCCGACCCGCACGGTTTTACCGGCCTTCACCGAATCCAGCAGACCTTCTGCGTGGACCACCGAGGCAGCGGACAGCATTAACGACACACCTAGCAGCATTGAGCGCAACATGAGCAATTCCCCAAAGTTCCTGAACGGTGAGGAAAAATTAGCATACGCTTACCCATACGCTTAATACCAAAAACTTATGAACGTATGCTTTTATTTTCAGGCAAGTCTTCGTCAGTCCGTGTTTTTGCGCTCCGATGATGCATTTTAGCGGTTAATAGAATTGCCAGATGCTCAGAACAGCCATACACTTCACGAATAACCATACACTTCCCGGTAATTCCTGATGTCATCGGCCCCGCGCAGCCCGTCCTCCACACAGACACTCTGGCAAGCCTGGCTGGACCCTTCGGCCACTTATAAGTACCAAGGCATTTACAACGCGATCGCCGCCGATATTGCCAACGGCCGCCTGCAACCCGGCGACCCCTTGCCGCCACAGCGCGTCTTGGCCGCGCGGCTGGGGGTCGACTTGACCACTGTCACCAAGGCCTACGGCCTGGCGCGGGCCGAAGGCTTGATCGAGACCCGCAGCGGCAGCGGCACGTGCGTCGCCGGCGTGCGGGAAACCGGCAGCGCTGCCGGGGCTCAGCCAGACGTGCTCGACCTGAGTAAAAACAGCCCACCGCGCCCCGACGGGCAAAACATCAATACGCTGATCGCCCAGGAAATCAGCCGTGCCTTCGCCGGCCCCGGTTATGTGTCGAGCTTTAATTACCAGGAGACCGGCGGCAATTTGCGCAATCGTCTGGCGGGCGCCGCCTGGCTGGGCACGCGCCTGGAACAGGTCGAGGTCGAGCAGTTGATCCTGACGTCTGGCGCGCAAAGTGCGCTGTTCGCCATTTGCCATTTGCTCAGCCGCCAATCGAAACAACTGGCCGTCGGGCAGTTCTGCTATCCGGGGATTCACACCATCGCCCGGCAACTGGATTTGCAACTGATCCCCATCGCCATGGACGCGGATGGCTTGATCCCCGAGCATTTCGAACGCGCCTGCCAGCAACACAGCCTGTGCGCGCTGTACGTGGTGCCGAATATCGACAACCCCACCACCGCCACGCTGCCGCTGGCGCGGCGCCAACGGCTGGCGCACATTGCCCGCGAATATGGCGTGAGCCTGATCGAGGACGACCCGTATTACGAGATCGCCGCCACCACCCAAACCGCGCTCGCCGACCTCGCACCGGAACTGACCTGGCACATCGCAACCCTGTCCAAATGCGCCACCCCGGCCTTGCGCCTGGCGTACCTGGTCGCGCCCGATATCGACGGCGCCCAGCGAGCCGCCGCCACCATGCAGGCCATGACCATGATGGTCTCGCCGCTATTTGCCGAACTGGCGTCGCAATGGATTCACAACGGGCTACTGGCGAACATGACCCGCACCATTCGTGAGGAAAACAGCGCACGCCTGCAACTGGCGCAACAGGCATTCGAAGGCCTGGACTTCAGCGTGCCGGCACAAGGCTCACACATCTGGCTGCCACTGCCCGCCCCCTGGCAAGCGCTGGACTTCGCTCATCAAGCGGAACGCCAACACATCCGCCTGCTGCCCGCCTCCAGCTTCTCACCGATCCCCGGGCGGGAAACCCGCGAAGCGGTACGAATCTCACTCGGCGCCGCCGAAAACCGCTCGGTACTGCTGGAAGGCTTGCAGAAACTGCGCGGAATATTGGATCAACCGCAGTCGTTTTATCACGCGATGGTGTGAGCGGCATGTTGCAGCAGTCGCTGCGAAAAATCAGCGCCCACAAAAAAGGCCTCCACTGGAGGCCTTTTCAGGTACCTGATCAACAGGATTTGTATGGTGCCCGAAGCCGGAATCGAACCGGCACGCCCTTACGAGCGGGGGATTTTAAGTCCCATGCGTCTACCAGTTTCGCCATTCGGGCGGTAGCGCGGTGTAGCGGTCGGCGGCGCATGCTGTGATATCCAGATGTCGATGACCCGCGCAACAGAGGTGGGGAATATATACACCCACCCCTCTCGAAGCAAGGTCATAGACGGGTTTTTCACCACTAAATCTTGCGAGGGCCTACGGACAAAAGGTCGGTAAATCAGCAAGCTACGGATTAATTCTAGAACGGCTCGTGACCCGCATCTGCTCCACGACCAAGAGCAGCCATTGCAAACATGCGAAGCAAGCGCCCACATTTGCGCAAGCAATAAAAAACCCCGCAGATCATTGATCTACGGGGTTTGATAATGGAGGCCGAGGTCGGAATCGAACCGGCGTAGGTGGATTTGCAATCCACTGCATAACCATTTTGCTACTCGGCCTCAAACATCCGATGCCCAACCTGCGACATCCAATGCGTACAAACCCGGAACATGGACTAGAACTCGATTCCTGTTCTATCCCATTGAAAACATTGAACTTTTTCAGCGCTCAGTGCTTTCGATGGCGTGAATTATGTACTGATTTACGGGCAGTGGCAACCCCTTGATTTCAAAAAAAATAATCCACGGCGCGGCAAATGCCGCCCGCCGCGCAGGCATTATGGGCCACGGCCACTGACAAACAGAGTGCCACGTGAGCGCAGATCAAGCGAGTCAGCATTTTTTGTCCTTTGACCCTTTGTCCGCGAGCCGCCTACAACAGCAGCGTCTTGTCTTTTCCTGGAGTCCATTCCATGGCTGTCGAAAAATCCGGCTTGCACACCAGCCTCGCGATCACGCTGGCGCTGTGTTGCGGCTTCTCTGTCGCGACTGTTTACTACAACCAGACCATGTTGCCACTGATGGGGCTGACATTTGGCGTGTCCGCCGCGCACGTCGGGCAGATCGCGATGCTCACACAGTTGGGTTACGCGCTGGGCTTGCTGTTGTTCGTGCCGCTGGGTGACCGGGTCACGCGCCGCTCGCTGGTGCTTGGCATGCTCAGCTTGAATTTCTGCAGCCTGATCGCCTCGGCGTCGGCGCCCAGTTATGAATGGCTGCTGTTGGCCAGCGTGGTGCTGGGCCTGTCGGCGGTCAGTGCGCAGATCATCATCCCGGCCGCCACTGCCTTGGCATTGCCCGAACAACGGGGCAGCACGTTGGGGATGATGGTCAGCGGTCTGTCGGCCGGAGGTTTGCTGGCGCGGGCGGTCAGTGGCGGCATCAGCACCTGGCTCGGCTGGCGCGGGATGTTTCTGGCCGCAGCAGGGCTCAATGTACTGCTGTTTATCGCCATCGCGTTGCGGATGCCGGCGACCAAGCCGTCGAGCAATCTGCCGTACCTCGAGTTGATGCGCTCGATGTGGGCCCTGGTGCGCGATCACCCTACCCTGCGCCGTTCTTCGCTGACTGGCGGGCTGCTGTTCGGCGCCTTGAATGTGTTCTGGGGTTCGATGGCTTCGCTCTTGGCGCAGTCGCCCTACGGATACTCCAGCGGCCAGGCCGGACTGTTCGGGTTGTCGGCGATTGTCGGGATTGTCGCGGCATCGTCCCTGGGCCGCCTGGCCCAGCATTACGGCCTGCGCCTCAGCTATCTGGGCAGCGGCGCGGTGTTGCTGACGTTCATCGCGCTGTATTTTTGCGGCGCGCTGGGCGCTTGGTGGCTGATCCTGATGTGCGCCACAGCGCTGGATATCGGCAACCGCGCCAACCAACTGGCGAATCAGGCGCGGATTCTGGCGCTCGCGCCTGAGGCCGTCAGCCGCTTGAACACGGTGTTCATGGTGACCTATTTCACCGGCGGCGCCTTGGGTTCCGCGTTGGGCGCCAGCGCCGCAGCCTTATATGGGTGGCCGGGGCTGGCGGCGGTTGGCGGAATGTTTGCGGTAGCGGGCCTGCTGTCGATTGGCCGTGGCCGTGCTCTCTGAAACCCATAAAAAAGGCGCGGATCTCTCCGCGCCTTTTTGTGCCGCCGCCCGCTTCAGCGCAACGGCTGACCGAGGGTTTCCGGCATTCGCAGGTAGACCACGGCGCTGATCGCACTGATCACTGCCAGGTAGATCCAGAATAAGCCGCCATAACCCCAGCCCGACATCGCCGCCATCAGGTACGGCGCGGTACCGCCGAACAGGGTCACCGACAAGGCATAGGGCAAGGCGATCCCGGTGACCCGCACTTCAGCCGGGAACTGCTCGGCCATGGTCACCGCCGACGCTGCGCCGAAGCCGCACATGATGACCATCGACACGGTCTGGATCAGCGTCACTTGCCACAGGCTGATGCCCACGTGCAGCAGACCGAAGCTCGGCCAAGCCCAGAGAATCGAGGCGATGGCGAAGGCAATCAGCACCGGACGCCGCCCTACTTTGTCCGCCAGTTTGCCGGCGAACGGCATCAGCAGCAGCGACACACCCACCGAAATCACCCCGGCGAGCAAGGTGTCGCGGATCGACATGCCAGTGATCAAGTGCACCTGGTTCGGGTAGCTGACCATCCACACATAGTTGAGCAGGTTGCCGGCCATAGCGATGCCGATCACCCGCAGCGCATCGCGGCGGTGGCTGAACAGCAGCTCACGAATCGGGCGTTTCTTGGTACTGCTGGCGACACGGGATTTGAAGATTTCCGTTTCGCGCACCGACAGGCGAATCCACAGGGTAATCAGGCCCATCAGCGCGGCGATCACGAACGCCACGCGCCAGCCCCAGTCGTACAGCGCGGTATCGCTGCCCATTGAGGCCAAAGCAAAGCCGAGCAGGAACGAAACCAGGGTCCCGGCGTTGATCGCGAACCATTGCCACGACCCGGCGAACGCCCGGCGATGCGGCGGTGCTGACTCGATCAGGAACGCTGAGGCCGAGCCAAACTCGCCGCCTGCGGAAAAGCCCTGAACCAGTCGCGCCAGCACCAGAATGATCGGCGCGGCGATGCCGATGCTTTCGTAGTTGGGGCAAATGCCGATTACCAGCGATGCCACAGACATCAACAGGATCGACAAGGTCAGGCCTTTTTTGCGGCCGTATCGGTCTGCCAGTTGCCCCAGCACCGCGCCGCCGATGGGGCGCATGATGAAGCCGACGGCGAAGACCGCGAGCACCGACAACAGCGCGGTCAGGCTGTCGCCCGCTGGGAAGAATTGCTTGGCGAGGATCGAGGAAAAGGTCGCGTAGATCACCCAGTCGGTGTACTCGACGATGGTGCCCAGGGTCGCGGCGACGATGGCTTTGCGCTCGGCACCGGTGAGTTTGCGGCCGTTGATTGCAGGCGTTGGAATGGCAGTGGCGTTTGGCGACGCGTCGCCCTCCACCGTGTGGTAGTTGCTCATGATACGGCTCCCGTAGGCGCTATTATTATTGACCTTTAGACGCGGCCTCAGACGTGTTACGGGAGTCAATATCCTGCGTCGAGGATGTTCCGTGAAGCGAGTTTTTCAGGGCACTCGATTGATTAAATATCAATGGATAGCCCCCAACCTTTCCGCAGGATAGCCAGGGTTGCGTGAGTTTTCCTCAAGGCCTCAGGCTCTAAAAGTCAGTTGAACATCCCACCATGGGCGCGGGTAAATACCGAGAACCACGGTTATTACAACAAGATTGTTTTGAGGAGAACCCTGCCATGTTCAACCAGGTCAACAGCTTCATCGACGGGCGCGACACACCGCCACTGGGCGCGCAGTACGTCGACAAGATAGACCCGCGCACCGGCGCCAAACTCAGCGAAGTCGCCAACAGCGAAGCGGCGGATGTGGCGATCGCCATCGACTCCGCCGCCGCAGCGCTGCAAGCCTGGCGTGATACGCGACCAGCCGATCGTGGGCGCATTCTCAATGATTTCGGTCGGCTGATTCGCAGCAGCGAAAGCACCCTCGGCGCCCTCGAACGCGCCGACACCGGCAAGCCTGGCCGGGAAATGGCCGCGCTGATGGACCTGACGGCGCAGTACTTCGAATTCTACGGTGGCATCGTCAATGTCATGGACGGCGAAGTCATCAACCAGGGCCCGAACTACCACGTCTATACCCGCCGTGATCCGTTCGGGGTGATCGGCGTAATCCTGCCGTGGAACGCCCCGCTGCACCAGGCTGCGCGAGCCATCGCCCCGGCCCTGGCGACCGGCAACACGGTGGTGGCCAAGCCGTCGGAACACACCTCGGCATCGCTGGTGGAACTGGCGCGGCTGGCGGTCGAGGCCGGGGTGCCGGCCGGCGTATTCAACGTGATCGTCGGCAAGGGCAGCGTGATCGGCCCGGCCATGGCGCATAACCCGCACATCCGCAAGATTTCCTTCACCGGTGGCCTGCGCGCCGGCCAGGAACTGGGCCACATCGCCGCTGAACGCATTCTGCCGCTGACCCTGGAACTGGGCGGCAAGTCCGCCAACATTGTGTTCGACGACGCCGACCTCGACGCCGCCGCCAAGGGTTCGACCACCGCGTTCACCTGGAACAGCGGCCAATGGTGCGCGGCCGGCACGCGCTTGCTGGTGCAGGAGAACATCTACGAACGCTTCCTCGACAAACTGGTGGGCGAAGTCGCCAAGCTGAAAGTCGGACCACAGGATGACTCCACCTCCGGGCCGATCACCACGCAGGCGCAGTTCGAGAAGATCCAGAGCTACTTCGATATCGCCGCCCGCGAAGGCTTGAAGCCGGCGATTGGCGGCAAGGTCAAGAACGTGCCGGGGCATGAGAACGGCTGGTACATCGAACCGACTGTGTACGCGAACGTGACCAATGACATGACCCTCGCCCAAGAAGAAATCTTCGGCCCGATCGTGTGCGTGATCCCGTTCAAGGACGAAGCCGATGCCTTGCGCATCGCCAATGACAGTGAGTTCGGCCTCGGTGCCGGAATCTGGAGCCAGAACATCGGCCGCGTCCACCGCGTCGCCGCCGGCCTTGAAGCCGGGCGGATCGTAGTCAACGAATACAGCGGTGGTTTTGTGCAAACCCCGTGCGGCGGGTTCAAGCAGAGTGGGTATGGGCGGGAACAAGGTGTGGATGCGTTGTCGCACTACACCCAGTTGAAATCGGTGATCATCCGGTTGTGATTTGAGGTGCGTGGGAGCTTGTTTGCTCGCGAAGGCGTCTGGTCAGTCGACAGCTTGTCGACTGGTCTGGCCTCTTCGCGGGCAAGCCCGCTCCCACAGTGGTTTGAGGGGGGTCAGGAAAATTGAGGTTGTACCTAGGACTTGTGGGAGCGAGCCTGCTCGCGAAGGCGGTTTGTCAGTCAACATCGTTTTTGACTGGTCTGGCCTCTTCGCGAGCGGGCTCGCTCCCATGGGATGTTGTGGTGTCTGGCCTCACCAGAACGCTAACGCATAAGTCACGATCAAGCGGTTCTCATCGATATCGCTGGAAAAATTGCTCCGGGCGCTGGCGTTTTTCCATTTGAGGCCGAGGTTTTTCAGAGGGCCGCTCTGGATGACGTAGGCCAGTTCCGAGTCCCGTTCCCACTCCTTGCCTTGATCACTGCGCCCGCGCACGGTGACGTTGTCGCCGGACAGGTAGCGGGTCATGAAGGTCAGGCCGGGGATTCCGAGTGCGGCGAAGTTGTAGTCGTAGCGTGCTTGCCAGGAGCGTTCGTCCTGGTTGCCGAAGTCATTGATCTGCACCAGGTTGACCAGGTAACCATCGGTGCCATTGAGATTGGCAAAACCGGTGTCGCCGCTCATGCGCTGGTAGCCGAGGCCGAGGGTGTGGCCGCTGGCGTTGTAGCTGAACATCGCGCCCAGTGCCGAGTTGTCGACGTTGCTGCTGCCCTCGTCGAGGCTGCGGGCCCAGCGTAGGTCAGAGTTGATGGTGTGACCTTCGGCAGGCACCCACTTGTGATTCAGCGTCAGGTAATGCTGCCGATAAATCCCCTCCAACTCGCCATAGTGGTAAGCCGTGCTCAGTGCCGGCGTCCAGCGGTAGGTGGCGCCGGCAAAATCGAAACGGTCGCTGGTGGCGTGGCGGCCGAGGCGGATGTTGCGCGCCACGCCGTTATAGACGCTCATGTCTTCGTTGTCGGAGGAGTTGCGCAGATTGGTCTGGTCCAGCCGCCCAAGGTCCAACGACAGTTGATCGATGTCGGCGCTGTTGAGCCAGGCACCGCGAAAGGTCTGCGGCAAAAGTCGCGAATCGTTGTACAGCACCACCGGCATTTTCGGCAGCAAGGTGCCGACCTTCAACGTACTGCGGGCCAGGCGCATTTTGCCGGTGAGGCCGAGTTCGCCGTAGCTGTCCTCGGCGCGACCACCCGGCCCGCGCGCGGTGTTGAGCAACCCGGTGCCGGTGCGGTCCGGCGCCGAGTCAAGTTTGACGCCGACCAGTGCCGACGCATCCAGGCCGAAGCCGATCAGCCCTTCGGTGTAGCCGGATTCGGCGCGCAGGATAAACCCCTGCGCCCACTCCTCAGCCTTGCTCTGGGGGACACCGGACTGGCGGAAATCACGATTGAAATAATAGTTGCGCAGGTCCAGCGTGCTTTTGCTGTCCTTTAGAAAGTCGGCATGCGCGGGCGTCAGTGCAGCGCTGGCGGTGCCACAGATCACCAGGCGCGCGGCCAGCGTGAGCCGTGCGCGGGGCTTGGCGGAAAAGATGTTCATCGAGGGTCTTTCTCTTATTGTTGTAAGGATCGTCGCGTGCCCAGAGGAACCGTGACGGGCCGATCCTGAAAGCCTGGCGGGCACCCGACAATCGAGAAAAACAGTTCGCGCGCTTGAGTTTTTATCAACTGGGGTTAGGCTCAGCTTTAGTACACTTCCGCCCCGCCGTCCTTCCGATAAAAACTAGAGAAATCCCATGGATCGCCTGCCGCCCCTGAATGCCATCCGCGCATTCGAAGCCGTCGCCCGGCATTTGAGCATCACCCACGCCGCTGACGAGTTGAGCGTGACCCCCGGCGCGGTCAGCCGGCAGATCCGCACGCTGGAAGAATTCCTCAAGCTCGAACTGTTCGTTCGCGGCCATCGGCAAATCACCTTGACCGCCGCCGGCGAGCAGTATTTCCGCGCCGTCGCCCGGGTAGTCGAAGACCTGCGCGGGGCGACCAAGAAACTCATGTCGCCGCCCCTGCGCCGGCAGCTCAAAGTGCGCGCCTATACCACCTTCGCCATGCAATGGCTGATCCCGCGCCTGGCCAGTTTCCATGCGCAAAACCCGAAGATTGAAGTGCTGCTGACCGCCTCCCTCGAACCGGTGGACTTTTACAAGGAAGACATCGACGCAGCAATTCGCCTGGGCTCCGGCGAGTGGCCGAACTGCAATTGTGATGTGCTCAGCGACAACCTGCTGGCCCCGGTTTGCAGCCCGTCATTGCTGCAACACGGTCCTGGCCTGGAAACCCCCGCCAACATTGCCGACTACACCATGCTGCACTCCATCGCCCGCCTCGAAGACTGGCGCTATTGGCTGGAAGCCTGCGACGTCAGCCGCGAGGTCGACGCCCACGCTGGCATGACCTACCAGAGTTCGTCGATGGTTTACGCGGCGGCGGTCGGCGGCCAGGGCATCGCCATGGCGCAGCTGTTCCTGGTGCGCAAGGAGCTGCAGGACGGCAGCCTGATCCAGCCGTTCGAGCAAGTGGTGGACATGGGTGCCTACACCTACTACCTGCTGACTCCCAAGCACCGGCAGGAAAGCGACGATCTGCGAATCTTCCGCGAATGGATTCTGGAGCAGGCGCAGATCACCCGCCAGTTGGGTTGAGCTTTCCTCAACGCGATCTGCCATAAAACTGCTTTGTCCGGCTTTCACCGGGGTGACTAGCATGGGTCTCGAACAATAAACACGAGACCTTCACTATGACCACTTCCCCTGCGGCTGGCGACACCATCGGTTTTATCGGCCTCGGCGCCATGGGCCAGAAAATGGCCGGGCACCTGCTTGATCACGGCTTCAATCTGGCCCTGTCCGACCCCAATCCCGAGGCCCTGGCGCCGCTGCGTGAGCGCGGCGCGCAGGTCTATGCCACGCCGCGAGAGGTCGCCGATCACGCGGCCATTGTGCTGGTGTGCGTGCCGACCCCGGCGATTGTCGAGCAAGTGGTGCTCGGCGCCGATGGCGTGATCCATGGCCAGCAGGTGAAGATTCTGGTCGACCACTCCACCACCGGCCCGAGCCTCGCCCGGCAACTGCACCGCGAGTTGGAAGAACGCGGCATCGACGCCCTCGACGCACCGCTGGCCGGTGGCGCCGCCGGAGCGCAGGCCGGCACGTTGTCGGTGATGGTTGGCGGCGAGAAACGCGCCTTCGAACGTTGCCTACCGGCCTTTCGGGCGTTCGGCAAAACTGTCGAACATTTGGGCAGCGAGCCCGGCCTCGGCCAGACCCTGAAACTGGTCAACAACATGATCGTCGCCTCCACCCTCGTCGCCAGCAGCGAAGCGATGTTGTTCGGGGTCAAGGCCGGGCTCGACCCACGGCAGATGATCGACATGCTCAACGTCAGCACCGCGCGCAGCTTCACCAGCGAGCACATCCTCGCCGGCACGGTGATGCGCCGTGAGTTCGATTTCGGTTTTCGCCTCGACCTGATGCGCAAGGACGTGCGGCTGTTCCTCGCGGAAGCCGAAAACAGCGGCGTGCCGGCGTTCACCAGCGCGGTGGTCAAACAGTTCTTCGACCAGGCACTGAGCGAGGGCGACCCGGCGCGGGACATGTCCCACGTGGTGCAAGTGCTGGAGCAACTGGCCGGCGTCAATCTGCAAGGTTAAGCGGCTCGGCGAGCGTTTCCGGTCTCGGCCGGGAACGCAGGCTTACACCCGATGATTTGATTTTTTCTCAAGCCAACCGGGTTTTTATATCGTTTGTCGGACCCGGCGCCCTGCCCGACCATGACCTCCAGCGCTTGCTTGCGAGCCCATAACAACAGGAGGTCACCATGAGTCTTTCCACGCCCGTCTGGGCCGCCACCACACCGCCGAGCCTGCTCGCCTCACGCCACGCGAACAGCGGCGAGATCTTCTTCCCGAGCGTTACCGACCAGTCGCCATTGAGCGCGCAATTCGTCGACACCCACCTCGATGTCGAGGGCCGGGTCTACAGCTTCACCATCATGCACCCGAGCCCGAAAAGCGGCCTGCCGCCCTTCGTCCTGGCCTATGTCGACCTGCCCGGCCCGGTGCGTCTGTTCGGTCGCTTGCGCAACAGCCCTGGCCGTCCGGTCATCGGCGAAAAATGCCGGGTGGTCGCCGACGACACCTACGGCTACGTATTTGAATCCCTGGAGGCACAAGCATGAGCCAGATGCATGTAATGGGCGGCGCGATGACCGTGTTCGGTCGTCATCCAGGGGTGATGGCGCCGGAACTGGCGCAACGGGCGATCCTCGACGCAGTGGCCGATGCCGGCCTGCAACTGGCGGACATTCAAGCGGTGTACTGCGCCAACGTGCTGGGCGGAATGATCCTTGGCCAGGTGATCCTGCGTGACCTGGGCTTGCAAGGCATCCCGGTCTACAACATCGAAAACGCCTGTGCCAGCGGCGCGACTGCCGTGCACCTGGCCAAGCACGCGCTGCTGGCCCAGCAATACGAACGAGTGCTGGTGTTCGGCATCGAGCAACTGACCGCCCTCGGCGGCGGCACCATCCCGATGCAGCGCAACGACCGCATGACCGACCTGTACGCCACGGCCGGCATGGTTTTGCCGGCGGTGTATGCCATGCGCGGCACCCGCTTCATCCACGAGCGCGGCGCCAAGCCTGAAGACCTCGCCGCCGTCGCGGTGAAAAACCGTCATCACGGCTCGCTCAACCCGTTTGCCCAGCAACGCAGCGAAGTCACCCTCGACGAGGTGCTGAACTCGCGGATGATTGCCGACCCACTGACCCTGCTGCAGTGCTGCCCGTCCCAGGTCGACGGCGCCGCTGCGCTGGTGCTCGGGACCAAACCGGGGCCCCACGCCAAGGACGTCAAAGTGCTGGGTTCGATCATCGTGTCCGGCCTGCGTGAACACGGCGACGACAACATCCTCGACGCCGAAATCACCGCCCGTGCCGCGCGCCTGGCTTATGAGCAGGCCGGTGTGGCGCCGGCCGACCTAGGCGTGGTCGAGCTGCACGACGCCTTCACCATCGCCGAACTGCTCTACTACGAAGCCCTCGGCCTGGCGGCACCGGGTGAAGCCGTGGCGCTGCTGCACTCCGGCGCCACCGCGCTGGGTGGCCGCGTACCGGTGAATCCGAGCGGCGGTTTGCTGGCCAAGGGGCACCCTTTGGGCGCCACCGGCGTCGCGCAAATGGTCGAATTGATGTGGCAACTGCAAGGTCGCGCCGGCGATCGCCAGGCCGGCACGCCGTTGCTCGGCCTGGCGCAATGCACCGGCGGCGGCATCGCCGGGGTCGACCACGCGGCGTCCGCCGTGCACATCCTGGGAGTCTGAATATGAGCCATTCAACCTTCGCCGCCGGCCAAGTGGCCGTGATCACTGGCGCCGCCCGGGGCATCGGCCTGGGCATCGCCCGGCGCCTGGCTGCGCACAACGTCTTCGTCTACCTGCTGGACCGCGATGAACAAGCTTTGAACGCCAGCGTGGATGCGCTGCGCAGTGAGGAGCTGCCGGTCGCCGGCATCGCTCTCGACCTGACCGAAGGTGCGGCGGTCAACGCCGCGTTCGAGCAGATTCGTGAAGAACAGGGGCGCCTGGATTTCCTGGTCAACAACGCCGGCGTGGTCCGCGACAAACGCTTCCTCAACATGAGCGAAGCCGACTGGGACCTGGTGGTCGACACCAACCTGCGGGCGCAATTTCTCTGCTGCAAGGGCGCGATCCCGCTGATGCTGGAGCAAGGCTTCGGGCGCATCGTCAACATGTCCTCGCGGGCCTGGCTCGGCGGTTTTGGCCAGGCCAACTACTCGGCGGCCAAGGGCGGCGTGGTCAGCCTGACCCGCAGCCTGGCAATCGAATTTGCAGCCAAGGGCATTACGGTCAACGCCATTGCCCCAGGGATTGTCGACACGCCGCTGTTCCAGAGTTTCGCCAGTGACGTGCAGGACAAGCTGAAAAACACCGTGCCGGTGAAACGCATCGGCACCCCGGACGACATCGCCAACGCCGTGGAGTTTTTCCTCGCCCCGGCCAGCAGCTATGTCACCGGGCAAACCCTGTATGTCTGTGGCGGACGCAGTCTGTCATCGGCCAGTGTCTGAGGGTCGCGCCATGTCAGTTTCCCTGGAAATCCGTGACGCAGTCGCACTGATCACCCTTGATCGGCCGCAGGCGCTGAATGCGCTGGACCTCGAATCCCTGCAAGTGTTGCGCAAGCATCTGGTCGAGGTGCGGGACAACCCGCAAGTGCGGGTGGCGGTGATCACCGGCAGCGGCGAGCGGGCATTTTGCGTCGGTGCCGACTTAAAGAGCACCCGCGCGTCTTCAGCGTCTTACGCCGAGGCGTTGTTTCTCGCCAGCGAGCCGGCGGCGGACGCTGGTTTGTACATCCGCCTGATGGACCTCAGCGACATCGGCCTGCACAAACCGCTGATCGCCGCGATCAACGGCCACTGCCTGGGCGGTGGCCTGGAACTGGCGTTGCAGTGCGAACTGCGCCTGGCCAGCGACAACGCCAGCTTCGGCCTGCCGGAAGCGGCGGTCGGCTCGATCCCGGCGGTCAGCGGTTTGCATCGCCTGATGCGCGCCGTGCCGTCGGCCCACGCGCTGCAAATGGCCCTGACCGCCAGTCGCATCGACGCCGCCCACGCCGAGCGTATCGGCTTGATCAGCGAGCGCCTCGGCGACCGCCAGGCCTTGCTCGACCGCGCGCTGGAACTGGCGCAGTCGATTGCCCGCCAGGCGCCGTTGGCGATCCAGGCCTTGCAGACCTTGTCGCGCAGCACCGCGCACCTGAGCGATGCCGACGCCCAGCGCCTGACCGAACTGTACTGGGGCGCGCTGCGCGATACCGAGGATCGGATCGAAGGGCGCCAGGCGTTCGCGGAAAAACGTGCACCGCACTACAAGGGCCGCTAAGCGCCCGAGGATAGACGATGCAATCGCACTTTTTGACTGTCTACGGCCGGGCTGCCCGGCGCGGAGGCCATGATGTTACGTAAGGCACTGGACGGCCTGACCGTCCTCGATTTCACCCAGATCGCCGCCGGCCCCACCGCGACTATGTTGATGGCCGACATGGGTGCACGGGTGATCAAGGTCGAACCCCATGAAGGCGAACTCGGGCGCACCCTCGGCCCGGCCTGGGTCGGCGACGACAGCGCGCTCTACCACGGTTTCAACCGCGGCAAGCAAGGGATCAGCCTCGACCTCAAACACCCGGACAGCGTTGCCGTCGTCCGACGCCTGGTGTTGCAGGCCGATGTGCTGGTGGAAAGCATGCGACCGGGAGTCATGGCCCGGTTGGGCCTGGGTTACGAAGCGTTGTCGGCGCTGAAACCGGACCTGATCTATTGCTCGATTTCCGCCTACGGTCAGCAAGGGCCTTACGCTGATCGCGCCGGAGTCGACGGGATTTTGCAAGCCGATTCCGGGTTGATGAGCCTGATCGGCACGCCGGGCGCGGCGCCGTCCAAGGTCCAGGCGCCGGTGGTGGATGTGGTCACCGGTTACATGGCGTGCATGGCGGTGCTGGCCAAACTGCACGCGCGTACCCGCGATGGCCAGGGCGGCCACCTCGACGTGAGCCTGATGAACTCGGCGCTTTCGTTGCAACAGGCGTCGCTCAGCAGTTACCTGTGCGACGGCAAATTGCCGACGCGCATCGGCAGCGCGGCGCCCTACTCGGCCCCCAACGAAGCCTTCGAAGCGGCGGATGGCTGGCTGATGGTGGCGGCCTACAACGGCAATCGCTGGGCGGTGCTGTGCGGTGTGCTCGGCCATCCGGAATGGATCGACGATCCGCGCTTCGTCAGTTCGGCACAACGGGTGGTGAATCGCACGGCGATGGTCGAGGCCTTGACCGAAGTGTTCCGCACACAACCGGTGAGCCATTGGCTGAAGGTGTTGTACGACGCTGACATTCTGTGCTCGAAAGTCGCCGACTACAGCGACCTGCTGCGCCACCCGCAGATCGCCGATAACGGCATGCTGGTGCAACTCAGCGATCCTCGCCACGGCGCCGTGCGGGTACCGGGTTTCCCGGTGAACAGCCGCGAAGCCGCGCAGACGCCCTACGCACCGGCGCCGGCCAAGGGAGAGCATTCACGGTCGGTGCTGCGGGATTTCGCCTTTTCCGACGTCGAGATCGAGGCGCTGTTGGCGAAGGACGCCCTGCGCTGCCCGGCCTAGGCATTCGCCAGGCACAAAAAATCCCGCCCAGGGTCACTTGGGCGGGATTTTTTGTTGACGGTTTAGGCGACCGGGATCGACGGATCACCGGCTGCAAAGGCCGCGGTGCGATCAGCCGCTGGTGGGTAAATCCATACAGTGTTGATTTGGGTCTTGAGGTTTTTGCCCTCTTCCTTCACCAGTTTGACCTGACGGTCCCAACCTTCGGTGTACACCGCGCCCCAGCCGCCGAGGTCCAGGCAGGTCACGTATTTCGGCTGGCTGTACGGTCTTGGCTCGACGCCAAGGATCTGCGCCGCGACGTTGTTCCCCGCGTGCCGGCCCAGAGAGATGGCGTGCTGGCAGGTCATCAACGCGTAGTTACCGATGTCATCACTGGCGGCATAAGCCACGTCGCCGGTGGCGAAGATGTCGTCCTGGCCGATCACTTTCATGCTGCTGTCGACGTGCAAACGGCCTTGGCGATCACGCTCGGCGGGAATTTGCTCGGTCAGCGAGCTGGCCTGTACACCGGTGGTCCAGATCACGGTGCTGGCATCGATGCGCTGGCCATTGTCGAGGGTCACGCCTTTGGCGTCGACGCTGCTGACCGAGGCTTTCAGTTGCCAGGTCACGCCCAGTTGCTGGCTGGCTTCAACGATTTTTTCAGCGATCGCTTCACCCATGGAGCCGCCAATCTTGTCGCCGCGATCGACCACGATCACATTGACCTTGGCGTTCTCGCCGAAGATGGCCCGCAGGCGCTTGGGCATTTCGGTCGCGGTTTCGATACCGGTGAAGCCGCCACCGGCGACGATTACGGTGTTGCGGCTCTTGCTTTCGGGCTGACTGGCCAGACCCTTGAGGTGGTTTTCCAGGCGCATGGCGTTTTCAATCTGGTCAACGTCGAAGGCAAATTCCTTGACGCCGGGAGTGCCCGAAGTGGCGAGGCGGCTGCCGGTGGCCAGAACGAGTTTGTCGTAGCTGATCACCTGTTGCGCGCCACTGGCGTCGGTGTAGCCGACCTGTTTGGCCTGCACATTGATCTCGTTGGCCGCGCCTTTCAGGAACTTCACGCCGACCGCATCGAACAGCTCACCCAGCGGCGCCGCCAGGGTGTGCGCATCGGGCTCATAGAAGCGTGGACGCACGCGCAATTCCGCCTGAGGCGCCAAAACCGTCACTTCGGCGTCGGTGTGGCCATGAATGTCGAACAAGCGCATTGCGCTGATTGCGGTCCACATGCCACCAAAACCTGCGCCAATAACCAGAATGTGCTGTTTCATGTCGAGCTCCGAGGAAAGATCCAGTGATAAATATTGTTGTCAGGGGGCGCGCCACAGGTAGTGGTATTTTGAAGAAGCGGAGAGCGCTGCCAACCCGGTAACTACGACTATATTGATCGCCGCAAACCAGTACAACACATGTTTTTCATTGGTTGGTATCGATGACTTTGATACCTGGAGGCGAAGAACTGCGCTAGCCAGCCGCGGGCTTATGGCCTGCAGGTCTTAAGCACGGCGTTTTTAGGGTTTTCCTGAGCAACAGACTCAACGGACAACCGCGTTGCCAGCCTTGGCGATCACGGCTAAACTGACGACTGATTTAGTCGGAGATTGTTATGGCTCTTTATAGCGCCGGCGTGGAATACGGAATTCATTGCCTGGTCTTTCTGGTAGGCGACTGCGCCGAAAGCCGCGAAGCCAGCGTGCGCGACCTCGCGGAGCTGCAAGGTGTGCCCCTGGATTACCTAGCGAAAATTTTCACCAAACTGGCCAAGGCGAAAATCGTCGTCGCCACCGAAGGCGTGCGTGGCGGTTTCCGTCTGGGGCGCCCGGCGGATGAAATCACTCTGCTCGACATCGTCTGCGCCATCGACGGCCACAAGCAGATCTTCGACTGCCGCGAAATCCGTGGCCGCTGCGCCTTGTTCGAGGGCGACGCGCCAGACTGGGCACTGGCCGGCCACTGCGCGATCCACGGCGCCATGATGGTCGCGCAAAAACGCATGGAAGAAGCCCTCTCCCAAACGACCATTCTCGACATTGGCCGCAAACTGGGGCGCAAGGCGCCGGCGGGGTTTTCCGGGCAAGTCGATGGTTGGTTGAATGAGCGTCGTGAGCGCAAGGCCAGTGCGGCGGTAATCGATGATGATCAGATGATTCCGCTGAGCCCGGTCACCAGCTGAACCGCATCCACGGCTCAGCCGGATTAACCGTTAGATCTGCGCAATCCCGCCATCAGCGCTCAAATCGATGCCGGTGATAAAACCGCTCTCCTGGGAGACGAGGAACAGTACGGCGATTGCCAGTGCTTGATGACTCAGGCCTCCTCCACCGCCAGCTCGGCCAGGCACTGTTCCAGAATATCCAGGCCTTCGTCGAGTATCGCCGGCTCAGTGGTCAGTGGCGCCAACAGGCGAATGATGTGCCGTGCCTTGCCGCTGGGCATCAGCAACAGGCCGCGGTCGCGGGCGGCTTGCAGCACTTGGGCCAGTTGCGCGGTGGCGGGTTTGCCGTGCGGGGTCAGCAGCTCGATGCCGCGCATGGCGCCGACGCCGGTCAGGCGCCCGAGATAGGGCGTCAGGCCTTCAGACTTCCAGCGGGCGTAACGGGTTTCCAGGGCGTTGGCCTGTTGCTCGCCCCAGGCCGAGAGGTTGGCGTCGCTCATGGCGTCGAGGGTCGCCAGGCCAGCGGCGCAGGCGATCGGGTTGCCGGAATACGTGCCGCCGAGGCCGCCCTTGGGCAACGTGTCCATCAACGCCTGGCGCCCGACCACCGCGCCCAGCGGCACGCCGCCGGCGATGCTTTTGCCGAGCAGCAGCAAATCCGGTTCGATGCCCAGGCGGCTGAAGGCGAAACGTTGCCCGGTACGGCCAAAACCGGACTGGATTTCGTCGATGATCAGCAGGATGCCTTTGTCATCACAGAGCTTGCGCAAGGCTTGGGCAAATTCGACATCCAGCGCCAGGAAACCCGCCTCGCCCTGCACCGGCTCGATGATGAAACAGGCCACTTCGTCGATATCGATTTCAACGCTGAACAAGCGGTCCATGGCTTTCAACGCTTCGGCGGTGGTGACACCGTTGTCCGCGCTCGGGTATGGCAAGTGGTAGACCGGGCCCGGGAGCACGCCGACTTTCTGTTTGTACGGCGCGACTTTGCCATTGAGGTTGAGGGTGGCCAGGGTGCGTCCGTGGAAAGCACCGTCGAAAGCGATCACCGCGCTTTTACCGGTGTGGCCGCGGACGATTTTCAAGGCGTTTTCCGCGGCTTCCGCGCCGCTGTTGGTGAGCATGCCGCTGACCGGGAACGACACCGGAATGAACGCAGCCAGGCGCTCGATGAATTGCTGGTAAGGCAAGTGTGGCGCGGCGTTAAAGGCGTAATGGGTTAAGCGTTGAGCCTGCTCGCAAATCGCCGCCACCACCGGCGGGTAGCAGTGGCCGAGGTTGAGCACGCCGATGCCGCCAACAAAGTCGATGTAACGCCGGCCGTTCACGTCCCAGACTTCAGCGTTCTTGCCATGGCTGAGGCTGATCGGGTGCACCACGGAAATGGACGCGCTGATAGAAGAATGGGCCATGCTCGATGATCCTGCGGACAGTGGGAATGGCGCCTATATAAGCGATGATCACGGGTGACCTACAAGCGAAATAAAGGCGCCGGGTTATTCCACAAATTCCCGAAGTCTGTGCGGTGGGATGGCTAGCTTTAATCCCTGTGGGCGCGAACCTGCTCGCGAATGCAGTCTGCCTCGCAGCAACGATGTTGGGCGTTATGGCCCTTTCGCGAGCAGGCTCGCTCCCACAAGGTTTAGTGGTGCATGTGGTCAGCCGGATCACTGTGGTTAAATGCCCGCCTTTGCACACCGCCGGTCCCGCTCGATGAATTCTGAAGCTCTCGTCACCCTGCACCACTTCCTGCTGCCAGCCCTGGCCGCCGCGCCTGCCGAAACCCGTCGTCTGTTCCATGGTCGCGGCCGTTGCTGGCCGGGTCTGGAACAACTGACGGTGGACTGGTTGCAGGGCGTGGTGCTGGTGTCGCTGTTCAAAGAGCCGGAGCCAGCTCAGCTCGAGGCGTTGAAGGCCCTGCTGATGGCGCTGACCAGCACCGAGCAATGGACCGCCAGCGGCGCTCATACTTTGCTGCTGCAGCATCGTTACCTGCCGCAGAGCACTACCGAATGGTTGCTGGGCGAAGTGGTCGACGGCTGGACCCTGACCGAAGAAGGCTTGCGCTACGAGATCGATCTGGGGCAGAAACAGAACACCGGCCTGTTCCTCGACATGCGCTACGGGCGCAACTGGGTGCGGGCCAACGCCGCGGGCAAACGGGTGCTGAACCTGTTCGCCTACACCTGCGGCTTCTCCGTGGCGGCAATGGCCGGTGGCGCCAGCGGCGTGGTCAACCTCGACATGTCCCGTGCCGCCCTCAGCCGTGGTCGTGACAACCACCGGTTGAATGGCCATGACTTGAGCAAGGTCAGCTTTCTCGGCCACGACCTGTTCAAGTCCTGGAGCAAGGTCAAGAGCGGCGGCCCCTACGATCTGGTGATCATCGACCCGCCATCCTTCCAGAAAGGCAGCTTCCTGCTGACCAAGGACTACCCCCGCGTCCTGCGCCGCCTGCCGGAATTGCTGACCGCGCACGGCATTGTACTGGCGTGCATGAATGATCCGTCCATTGGCTCGGATTTCCTGATCGACGGCATCTTGCGTGAAGCCCCGAGCCTGCACTTCGAACAACGGCTGGAGAATCCGCCAGAGTTTCCGGATGTGGATGTCGAGAGCGGCCTGAAGGCGTTGGTATTCCGTCAGAACTAACGCAATCCCCTGTGGCGAGCAAGCTTGCTCGCGCTGGGGCGCGAAGCGGCCCTGAGTGCGGGTCTGCTGCGCAGCCCAGCGGGAGCAAGCTCCCTCGCCACAACAGCAGAAGCAAGAGCCACCGCGCACTGACTCCCTCACCACAAGGTTTTATCGCCAGTTTGTATCGCTCTGTGTACAAGCCCTCCCTCGATACACCCCGTCCTCAAAAGCCCCCACCCGCGACACATCACGGATACACCCTCCGGTTCAAATGCACCTGTCGATTGGCCAAGCCGATCAAAACTGCAAACTCACCGGAGTAACCCCTATGATCAAATTCAACAGCACCTCCCTGACCCTCGGCCTGATCCTCGCCGGCGGCATGGCCCTGGCCAACGTGGCGTCCGCGTCCACCCCAAGCAGTGCAAAAGCGTTCAGTTCCACCGAACTGGCCCAAGGCTACGCGCAGGCCAGCAGTGATTCGGCGCCGAAAGAAGCCGAAGGCAAATGCGGCGAAGGCAAGTGCGGCTCGGCCGGCGAGTAACCGCTGCGCCCTGGGGCACCGCGGTGCCCCTGCTCGCTTCACTCACCTCTTACCTGACACCGCTGGAACGACGGAGCACTTCCCCATGCAACTCACCCTTTCTCGCGCCACCCAAACCGTCCACGAGGCGCTAGACCGCGCCGGCAGCTGGATCGCACCGCTGACCTTGCGTGTGTTCATCGCCTGGGAGTTTTTCGAGTCGGGCCTGGAGAAATGGAACGGCGAGAACTGGTTCGCCGACATCCAGGACGCCTTCCCCTTTCCCTTCAATCACCTGTCCGCCAACCTCAACTGGGAACTGTCGATGTGGGCCGAGCTGATCTGCGCACTGGCGATTCTGGTCGGCCTCGGTACGCGGTTGTCGGCGATCAGCCTGATGGTGGTCACGGTAGTCGCTACCGCCGCCGTTCACTGGCCCGCCGATTGGTCTACATTGAGTGAGCTTGCCCAGGGTTATGCGATTACCAACAAAGGTCATGGCAATTTCAAATTGCCGCTGATCTACCTCGCGACCCTGGTACCCCTGTTGCTCTGCGGCCCCGGCAAACTGAGCCTGGATGCGCTGCTGCAACGGCTGTTCTGGAAGCGCAACAACCGCTGATTGCGGTGGCACTCAACCCCTAGACGATTGGAGCGACGACCATGAGCCTTACCCTCTACGGATTTGACGGCAGCACTTACGTGCGCACAGTGAAGATGCTGCTGGCGGAGAAAAATGCCGATTTCGACCAGGTCCAAGTCAACGTCATGAAGGGTGAGCCGCTGATGCCGGAACACCTGGCGCGGCACCCGTTCGGCAAAGTGCCGGTGATCGATCACGACGGTTTTCGCATCATCGAAAGCTCGGCGGTCAACGCTTACCTCAACGAGGTACTGCCCGGCCCCGACCTGATGCCGGACAACGCCCGGGACCGTGCGCGGGCGTTGATGGCGATCAGTGTCTACGACTCCTACGGCTATGGTGCGCTGGTGCAGGTGTTCGGCTACCACCTGTTCCCGGATTTCCTCGGGGGCCAGAACGACGCGGCGCACCGCAAAGGCATCGAGGACTCGAAAAAGGTTCTTGGCTACCTGATGCAAATCAAGGGGGACGATCCATTCATCGCCGGCGACAGCCAGACCATCGCCGACTTCTACCTGGCGCCGGCCATTGCTTACCTGTCGATGACGCCTGATGCCGAGGAGCTGCTGAAAGTCCCTGGCCTCGCGCAGTGGTGGGAACGCATTCAGGCACTGGACAGCTTCAAGGCCACGCCGCCGCAGTAATACCGCCATGCGTTGATAGAGGACAGTCTGTTGTGGTGAGGGGAGCAAGTCCCTTCACCACAACAGCAACGTTCAGCAGGCCGCTACTTCGCCGCGCCATCGCGGGGTTTGTAGAACATGAACTTGCCCGTTTCGGTGGTCCGGATGTATTCCTTGGCCCAGTCCGGTTTAACGTTGCGGTCGTGGAAATACATCGCGCCCTTGGTGCGATCGGGCAGTGATTTGTTCAGCGCCTTGCGCGCGATTTCCTTGGCGACGTCGTACTCCACGGCTTCTTGCACCTGATCCGATCGCCCGTCACACCACCAGGAAAACTGGCAGGCCTTCTTCTCCGAGCCCTGCTTGACCACGCCGCACACGGTGTCAGGAAAGCCGTCGTGGCCGAGGCGGTTCATCACTACGCTGGCTACCGCTTCCATGTCGGCGTCCTTCGCACCCTTGGCTTCCCAGTAGATGGTGCGGGCCATGCAAGTGATGGGATCGTCGACCGGCGCCGCGCCAGCCGGGTCGACCGCCTGGACTTCCACGGAACTGATCGGCTCGGCCTTGGCCGGTGTCGCCTCGCCTTCCTTGACCGCCGCGGCTTTCTGTTCCAGCACTTCGGCCTTGTCTTCGGCGACCTTTCCGGTTTGTGGGTTATTGACTGGATCTTTGGGGGTATTGGGAGTGGGGTCGACGGCGAACGCCTGACCCTGAACAACAACGAGAGCAAAGCAAGCTGCTATCCAATAACGGCGCATGGTGGAACCTTTCCGAGACCTGAGGTGCTAAACACTATAGTCGTCAAATCATTTCATCAGGCGGACAACATCAAGCATGATGGGCGCAGTCCGCTCAAGGGAGAAATTCATGGGTTTCACACCATTCGCCGTGCGTGTTGCCGCGTTGTCGCTGGGGCTGTCGTTCGCCACTGGCGCGATGGCCAGCGATGAGTCGCAGCTGGTCGATTCGCTCAACGCGTTCCGCAGCGTGCCGCAGAACTGTGGCAAGCAAGTATCAGCAGAACTGCCGCCGCTGGCGCTCGACCCACGCCTGGTGCTGCCGGCCACGGGCGCGGTGGATTTGCAGCAAGCCATGGCGCGGGCGAGTTACCCGATGGCCAACGTGCAGGCGATCACCCTCGCCGGGCCAAAGGACGTGGCCTCGGCCATGGCCGCCGTGCAGGAGAGCTTTTGCCAGGTGGTGCTGAATCCGCAGTTTGTCGATGTGGGTGTGAGCCGCAGCGGCCTCAACTGGCGCATCGTGCTGGCGCGTCCCCTGCTGACCGCGCGCCTAGGTGACTCGGCGTCCGAAGGGCAAAAACTCCTGGCCACTCTTAATAGCGCCCGTGCGCAACCACGCCAATGCGGCAGCCAGGCCTTCAGCGCCGCCCCGCCGCTGGCCTGGAACACGACACTGGCGAGCGCCGCCGAAAGCCATACGCGCTCGATGGCCAACAATAATTTTTTTGACCATAAGGACCGCGACGGCCGCACCCCAGGCGACCGTGCGGAACTGGCCGGTTATGACTACCAGCAAATCGGCGAAAACATCGCCGCCGGCCAGGACAGTGTGCGCAAAGTGGTTGACGGCTGGATCGCCAGCCCCGGCCACTGCGCCAACCTGATGAACCCACAATTCCGCGAACTCGGCGCCGCCTACGCCACCGACCCGAAAAGCGATGCTGCGATCTACTGGACGGCAATGTTTGGTGCGCAGTGAAGTAAATGAAACCGCTGCGGCCGGACCGATTCATTGTGGGATTTGCGGTGGTTGGTGATGGTGAGCCTGGCCGCAGAACCTGTGGGAGCTGGCTTGCCAGCGATGGCATTGGATCAGGCAATGATGTGTTGACTGGGCTGACGCCTTCGCGGGCAAGCCCGCTCCCACAGGGATTTGCGGTGGTTGGTGATGGTGAGGCTGGCCGCAGAACCTGTGGGAGCGGGCTTGCCAGCGATGGCATTGGATCAGGCAATGATGTGCTGACTGGGCTGACGCATTCGCGGGCAGGCTCGCTCCCACGGGTTTGGCGGTGGTTGGTGATGTTGAGGCTGGCCGCAGAACCTGTGGGAGCTGGCTTGCCAGCGATGGCATTGGATCAGGCAATGATGTGCTGACTGGACTGACGCATTCGCGAGCAGGCTCGCTCCCACGGGTTTAGCGGTGGTTGGTGATGGTGAGGCTGGCCGCAGAACCTGTGGGAGCTGGCTTGCCAGCGATGGCATTGGATCAGGCAATGATGTGTTGACTGGGCTGACGCCTTCGCGGGCAAGCCCGCTCCCACAGGGTTTTGCGGTGTGATTTGGATTGGAGTCCGAACACAAAACCTGTGGGTTACAGCGCATCGCCCATTGCTGCCACCAGCGCAGTATCCCGGCCGTAGATATCCGGCGCATACATCACTTGTCCGCGGCTATCGGCCTGGGCGGTCCAGTAGGTCATGAGGATCGGCATTGGCTTGGTCAAGCGATATTCGTGGGTCAGTTTGGTGGCGAGCAGGATGTCGGTGCGGGCCAGTTCGGCCGGGCTCAGCAGCAGGTCGCGCAGTTGCAGGGCATGCTCGATGCGCACACACCCCGAGCTGAACGCCCGCGGGCCTTTGGCAAACAGTGACTGGCTCGGCGTGTCATGCAGGTACACCGAGTACGGATTGGGGAAGCGTACGACCATTTGCCCCAGCGGGTTTTTCGGTCCGGCGTCCTGGCGCAGCATGATGTTGCCGGGGTGTTCCCAGTCGATGTCTTCGGTGGCCATCGGTTGACCTTCGTGGTCCAGCACCTGCAAACCATGACGAGCAAGGAATGCCGCGTCCTTGCGGATCTCCGGCAATTTGTCTTCCTTGAGGATGGTCGGTGGAATGGTCCAGGTCGGGTTGAGGGTCAGGCGCGTGATGTGGGACTTGAGCAGCGGCGTTTGCCGTTCGGCGCGACCAACCTGGGTACGGGTCTGCCACACCGGCAACCCGGCCTGATAGACCGTCAACTCGGCCGCCGCGACATTCACCAGCAAACTGGTGGGCTCCAGGTCCTGGGCCATCCAGCGAAAGCGTTCCAGGTTGATCCGCAATTGCTCGCGGCGCTGCGCCGGGCTGATGTTCAACTCGGCCAAGGTGCCAGGGCCGATTACGCCGTCGGACTGCAACGAGTGGTTGATCTGGAAGGTTTTTACCGCGCTGGCCAACTCCTCCGTATACAGCGTCCCCAACTCGGGCGGCAGCTGACTCAGATAGCCTTCACTGAATAAACGCTGGGCCAGTTCAGGCACGCGCGGGTCGTCCATGTCGGGGCGCAGCAATGGGCCGGCGGGCAGTGGTTGCCAGTTTGGCAAGGCGAGCAACCGTTGCTGGGCGTAGACCTGGCGCAGGGCCTGATACTGTGCCAGGCTCGGTCGCGCCTGGGCGAAAGCGCCGGGAATGTCCTGCAAACCCGGGCTGGCGATGGCCAGCAGATCGGCTTGGCGGTCACGCAGGTCGTCCTGCGCGTGCCACAACGGCTCGAAGCGAGATTGCTGCAGCCGGCCGTAATGCAAATCCTGCAGGGCTTGTAAGTAGTGCTGGCTGATGTCGATATCAGCGCACTGGTCTCCGCTGGCCGCTGCGTCGGATGAAACGCTGTAGCGCACCGGATCGAGGCCATCGTCGGCTAACAGCTGCAATTGAGCCTGCAACGCTGCCGCACGACCATCTACTCGCCAGACCTCGGCGTAGTTCTGTTGCAAGTAAAACGCCTGCAGCAGCGCCTGCGCCGGCTCGTTGACGCGCGCGGCCACGGTCGGGCAACTGACCGATAATTGCACCAGCGCCAATTGCAATGGGCTTTCGGGGTTAGCCGGCAGCTCATCGGCGGTCGCGACCAATGGCGCAGCGAGCAGGCAAATGCTCAAGTAAGATGCACACTTTTTGAACAACTGCTTTACTCCAATCCATGGCCGTCTCGCTGACGGTCAGCCTCTGCAGCCGGTGTGGCCAGTCATCAGCCCAACACAAAAAAAGGGTCTGTCAGGGGTAACAACAGGGAGTCGAGAGCAACGTTATTGTGGAGACGGTTTACCCATGCTCAACATTTTGCGCCGACTCTGTCTGGCCGCTGCCACCCTTGGCGCTTTATCCGGCCCGGCGTTCGCCGCCGGCACCCAGAATCCTATTCTCTTCAACAGCCTCACCCACGCCGCCCCGGAACTCAATCCCCAAGCGCTAAAAAGTGCCTTGAGCGCCATGCAGTGCGCAGTCAACAGCGGTGCCCGACCCGCCAGCCATCTGGCGGTGATCGACTATTCGCAGCCATCTACCGCACGTCGCTTGTGGATCTTCGACCTGCGACGCAAGTCATTAGTGCTACGGGATTTGGTGGCCCATGGACAAAAATCCGGAGAAAACTTCGCCACCCAGTTTTCCAACACCGAAGGCAGCTTCCAGTCCAGCCTGGGGCTGTTCCGTACTCAGGAAAGCTACGAAGGCAGCCACGGCTACTCGCTGCGCATGGATGGCCTGGAACCGGGCTTCAATGATCGGGCCCGCGACCGCGCCATCGTGATCCACGCCGCCGACTATGTGAACCCGCTGTGGAGCCAACGCCAGGGCCGCATCGGCCGCAGCCTTGGCTGCCCGGCGGTGCGCCCGCAAGTGGCGCGCAAAGTGATCGACAAACTCAAGGACGGCCAGTTCATGTTTTCCTGGTACCCGGACCAGCGCTGGTTAAAGTCCTCGCCTTACCTGAATTGCCAGCCCCGGCAAGTGGCGAGCATCGTCCAAGCCAGCAACGGCTGACCGGCCAACCAGCACCAACACAGCACATCCGCTCAATCGCCGCCCGCCGGACTGCGCCACGCTGTCATCTTCTTGAACAGCGTCGCGCGGTGGTGATTGCCCCATGAGTGTTTTGTCCAGAAGACCCACTGCGCAGTGCGTGCCGGGCATACTGATGCTGGCCGCCGGGGCCGCGTCCGCGCAGTCACCTCCGAGTTTTGTCGAGGATTCGACGCTGCAGGTGCTAAGCCGCAACTTCTACCTCAACAGCGACTACCGCACGCCCTCCTCCACAGGCAAAAGCTATAAAGAGGAATGGGCCCAGGGTTTTATCACGTCGTTCAGTTCCGGGTTCACACCGGGCACCTTGGGGGTCGGGATCGATGCCCATGGCTTTCTAGGGGTGAAACTGGATGGCGGACGCGGGCATTCCGGCACCGGGCTGTTGCCGGTGGACGCTGACGGCCGCGCCGAGGACAACTATTCGAGCGCCGGCGCAGCGCTGAAAATCCGCGCCTCGCGCACCACCCTGGCGTTCGGTGAAATGCTGGTGGAAACCCCGGTGCTCGACACCGCCGACAAACGCCTGCAACCGGAATACGCCACGGGTTTCCTGCTCAATAGCCGCGAGTGGGACGGCATGAACCTGGTGGCCGGGCATTTCACCGCGTTCAAGAATCAGGACAACTCATCGGGCCGGTCAGACTTTTCCGGCTACGGCGCAACGACCCGCGGGCAATCCATGAGTCTGCTGGGGGCGGATCTGTTCACCGACAGCCCGATTGGCGGCGCGCTCTATGCCTCGGAACTGAGCGACACTTGGCGCCAGTACTACGGCAACCTGCATTACAAGCAGTCGGGCGTGGTGCTGGATGCCAACCTCTATCACACGCGAGATCAGGGCCAGGCGCTGGCCGGTGACATCGATAACACCGCGTACAGCCTGGCGGGCAAGTACAGCCGCAACGGCCATGGCCTGACCCTGGCCTATCAACAGATCAATGGCGACACGCCGTTCGATTTTGTCGGCGGCGACTCGATCTACCTCGCCAACTCGATCAAATACGCCGACTTTAACGGCGCCCATGAGCGCTCGTGGCAGGTTCGTTATGACTTTGATTTCGCCACACTCGGCGTGCCGGGGCTGAAGTTCATGACGCGCTACGTCACGGGCCGCGCCATTGACGGGACCCATGCGTCCAAGGGGGGTGCCTACAATCGGTTCGACGGGGATGCCGGCGACTATGTGCCGCAGCAAGGGAACGGCGGCAAGCATTGGGAGCGCGACATCGATCTGCGCTACGTGGTGCAGACGGGGGCGGCGAAGGACCTGTCGGTGCAGGTCTCGCATGTTTCGCACCGCGCCAACAGCGCCCAGGCCGGAGATGATATTGATCGGGTGTATGTGGTGGTGGAGTATCCGCTGGACTTTAAGCGACTGTGATTGAAGGTTTGGGCGGGATGAGCTCACCAGAAAAACTGTGGGAGCTGGCTTGCCAGCGATGGGGCCAGCACGGGCAATAAAGATGCCTGTCAGTATGCCTTCGCTGGCAAGTCGAATCGTCGCACCGCAGCTCCCACAGGGTTTGGATGGCCGAGTCTTACTGCAAACTCGCCGACACCTTTTCCGCCACATCCTTCGGCACCCACGCCTGCCACACATCCGGATGTGCCTTCATAAAGGCTTGGGCTGCTTGCCGAGGGGCGGTGTGTTTTTCGCTCATCTCGGCCAGGGCCTTGTTCAGCGGTTCGATCGGGAAATCGACCTTGCTGAAGAACTCGGCAATCTGCGGGTATTGCTTGTGGAACGGCGTCGAAACGCCAATTGACAATTTCGACGGCAAGGAACGGGTCGGCTTCGGATTAGGGTTGTCGGCGTCGGTCAGGGTTTTCCAGGCCTCGGCGTCGAACGCGGGTTCTTCCAACTGGATCAGTTTGAACTTGCCCAGCAATGGCGTTGGCGACCAGTAATAGAACAACACCGGTTTGCCACGACGGATCGACGAACTGATCTCCGCGTCCAGCGCCGCGCCCGAACCGCTACGGAAGTTCACGTAATCATTGGTCAGGCCGTAGGCCTTGAGTTTCTGTGCGTTGACCACTTCCGAGGTCCAGCCGATCGGGCTGTTGAGGAAACGGCCCTTGCCTGGGCTTTCCGGATCGCTGAACACGTCCTTGTAGCGTGGCAGGTCGGTAACGCTGCGCAGGTCCGGGGCCAGGGGCTTGATGCCTTTGGCCGGGTCGCCCTTGATCACATATTCCGGTACCCACCAGCCTTCGGTGGCACCTTTGACGGTATCGCCGAGGCTGATGACCTTGCCTTCGGCTTCTGCCTTGACCCACACCGGGCTGCGGCCAGCCCACTCCTCGCCGATCACCTGAATGTCATTGTTGGCCAGCGCGGTCTCCAGGGTAATGGTCGTACCAGGCAACGTGTCGGTCGGCAAGCCATAACCCTTTTCGACGATCACCCGCAGGATATCGGTGATCAGGCTGCCACTCTCCCAGTTCAGATCGGCGAAGTGGATCGGCGCCGGCGCGGCTGACGCCGTCAGCGGTGATGCCCACAAACCGAATGTGGCCAACAGGCTGGCCAACAACAGTCGAAGTCCCTTCATGCGATGCACCTCATGCGTGTCACAGCGATAGCGAAAATGGGCCTGGCGGCAAACGCTGCAAGCCTCTGAATACTCAGTCAACTCACTGTAGTAGAGGTTCCTGCTTTCGAGGGGACACACTGATTGATCGGACTGGTTCATTACTGCGGCGCAATCACCGGGCGTTACTCGCTGGCCTTGAACGTCACCAGTTCACCCTTGCGCCACTTGGCGGCTTTGCCAGTCACTGCTTTCAGGGTTTTGGTCAGGCCTTCCTGCAACTGCGCATGGGCGGCGAACACCAGAACCACGCTGTGGCCTTCCTTGAAGACGATGCCCTCACCGTCGACGGTGCTGACAAAGGCATAGTCGCCGATGCCGTAAACCGTCAGCTTGATGTCGCGAAACTTGATGTCCAGCTTGCCGCCTTCACGGCTGGGCAATACCGAAGCGCTGAAGTGATCGCCGACCTTGAGTTTCAGCCCGGGCTTGTCATCCACCACCAACGCCGCTTCGGTGTCGATTTCGGCAATGTAAATGCCTTCCGCGTTCTGCTCGGTGATGTAGACGAAACGGGACTGGAACTGCTTAACCAGCTTTGCGCGCAAATCACCCAGCACGAACAAAGCATGCATATCGAGATTACTTACTGCCAAGGAAACATCCCCACATCTGAAATGGTGCTGCGCGCAGGAACAGCGCACAGCAGAAAAAGCGGCCATGCCGTTGGTGTCGCTCTAGAGCCCAAGTCGAATCCTGAAGTGAGCGCGGTGCTCGTACGTTGCGAGGTCAGGGAAGACTACTGGAACATGCCCTGCGCCGTCTGCACTTTGTAGTCGCCAGAAGTTGAAGGAAAAGACGCTTCTGTCGTCCGGATTAACCCTACACCCATTAACTTCAGGGCGAACACACACTAATACAAGCAGTTTTATCGGTGTATCGACAGAAAAACCGGTGCAATTGCACCGCGCTAGGCAGTGCGTGCACCGGATTCTAGAGCAGCCACGGGGCCCGCGCCCACTTAAACCGATGAACAAGCCCACCTTAACCCGCCACGGGTGGGCAACTACTGCCATACTGCCCGCCCATTGAAGCCCACGCTTACCCAGGACGGCGTTCAAGACAATAAAACACTTTTCAAGGGAAGGCTGCTACGTGACGGAATTTGATATCGGCGAGTTTTTTATTCGCGGCGAAGCCAGAGAAGTGGACGGCGAGTTTCAGGCCGTCATTGTGATGCGCGCCAAGCCACCGCTGACCACGGTGACCTATCACCAGGTCGAGAAAGACCGCTGGTTCAAAACCTCGGAAGTGGCCGCCGTGGCCGCCAAGGAATCGGCCGCGGCATTGAAGCTGGCGGTGGACGAAGGCGCGCTGAAAGCCTGAGGAATATCGAACTCTCGCCGGCCTTCGCCGCTCAGATGCAGTGAACCCGGCTCGCACGGGCAAGCCCAACCACCGGCAAGGAGAGACACATGGATTCGCCGACACATGATTTGCAAGGGCTGTTCGACCAGCTCGGCCTGGACTCCAGCGAAGCCGGGATCGACGGCTTCATCGCCGCTAACTCGCCACTGCCGGACGATAAAAAGCTGATCGACGCCGACTTCTGGAGCCCGCAACAAGCGGCGTTCCTCAAGGAACAATTGCGTGAAGACGCCGATTGGGCGCGGGTAGTTGATGAGCTGAATCTGCGGATGCATCAGAAGACGCAATAAGCCCCATTAAACCGTGCAGGCAGGCTGCCTGCCCTGCACGGTTGGCCGCACCTCTCAGCGAGGCTGTTCCGGCCGATAGCCCAAGCGCAAACCACCCCAATGCCTTCCCTTGACCATGATCGGCACCGACAGGTCGTGCATCAGTTCGCCGGTGTCGCGGGTGTAGGTCTGCAACAGCACCGGTTGCTGGTGGCTCCCGCAGCGAATCCCAGTGCGATCGGAAAACTTGCGCTTGGTGCGGTTATGCACCGTATCCAGTTGCGGATCGCCGGTCAGTGGTTGGCTGAACACCACATTGTGGGTCGGCACATAGCCCTGCTGGGTGCAGGCGATGGCGAACACCAGGCCTTCATGACGCGGCAACAGCGGTTCCTGAATCGATGGCAGCACCTGATCGGTGTAGCGGTCGAAGCGGGTCTGAAACTTGGCGGGCGAGGTGTTGGGGATTGCCTGGTAATTGCGATCGAACAAGTCATCCAGGCTGACACGGCCCTGCTCGATGTCCGACTCGAAACGCTGACCGATCTGACTCGCCCCTTCCTTGGCCAGGTCATAAATCCGCTGGTGATAGTCATCCAGTCCGACCTCCGCCAAGCGTTCGCTGATGGTTTCGGCCTGGCCTTCCATCTGCACCGCTGCGTCGGCAAGGCGTCGGGTCTGTTCATCACTGATTGCCAAGTCACTGCGCATTTGCTCGATCGCCTGAAACAGGCTGTCGAGTTGCGCGCGGTTGGTTTCCGCGCCTTGGGCAATTTCGCCAACCTGGCCTTCGACCCCCGCCGCCAGCCGAGCGATGTTTTGCAGGTGCTCGCCAGTGTGCTCGACCTGGGCCACGCCGGTTTCCAGGTCGGCGGACAACTGGCGGATCTGCTCAACCACTTGCGCGGTGCGCTGCTGGATGTCGGCGACCATCACCCCGACTTCGCCGGTGGCCGTGGCCGTGCGCCCGGCCAGGCCGCGAACTTCGTCGGCCACCACCGCAAAACCACGGCCGTGTTCACCGGCACGCGCCGCCTCGATCGCGGCATTCAGCGCCAGCAGGTTGGTCTGGCTGGCGATCGACTGGATCACCAGAGTCACCCGCTGAATGTCATCGCTGCGCAGGCTCAGGGCTTCGATCAACTGGCGACTGTCGCTGGCCCTCTGACTGAGCTGGTGCATGCGGCTGATCGACTCTGCCAGTTCGCTGCTGCCGGCAACGCTGCTGTGATGCGCTTCGCTGGCGGCGCCCAAGGCTGCCTGACTGAGCTTGGACGTGGCGTGTTCGGTGGTGATCATGACTTCGGCATTACTGACGATCTGCGCGGCGGCGTCCAGTTGCGATTGCACCCTGGTCGCCAGTTGCTTGACCGAATACGCTACGCCAGCGGCTGACAGCGCGTTGTGGCTGGTGGTGTAGGACAGATCGCGAGTCAGTTGCCCCATGGCGTCGGCTTTGTCATCGCTAACGTGGCTGGGACTGACGCGAGTGCGCAGGCGCGGCAGCCAGATGATCAGCACGGCCACTGGCAGGCCAAGGTACAGGGACCATTGATCGAGGCTCATGCCGCAGAGCAACAGCATCAGCGCAACGCTTTGCAGGGTCGGCGCCAGCCAGCGCCGGGATGGCCGCGCGGTCAGCGTTGCCGAGGATGGCGCGTGCGCCAGAGATCCGTCTCTTGTCATGTCGTTTACCCCAGGCCGCTTGTCATTATTGTTTGAGCATTAAACGCCACTACAACGCCATTATCTACGCCTGGTTGGTTTGGGCTTCATTGGTCGGGCCCTCTTCAGGTTATTTGGCCCTGAAGCATTACAACTTTGTCATGGAGTTGTCAGCGTAGGCAGCACCCTCGCTTCGTAGAGTGAACCCAACAGCCGCCCACACCGGGTGGCGGGTTTTCCCAACTGAAGAAGGGTCGTCCTCATGAAACCATTGAATAAACTCTGCCTGATCGCCGCCAGCCTGTTGATGCTCGGTACCGGCTCCGCCATGGCCGCGACCATCGCGCCGGTCAAGGCCAACAACGTGGTGCTGGTGCACGGCTCGTGGGCCGATGGCTCGAGCTGGACCGATGTCATCACCCGCCTGCAAGCCGCCGGCCTGCACGTCACGGCGGTGCAAAACCCGCTGACCTCGGTGGCCGATGACGTCGCCGCGACCAACCGCGTCCTCGATCAACAGGACGGCCCGACCGTGCTGGTCGGCCACTCCTACGCCGGGACCGTGGTCAGCGACGCCGGGGCCAACCCGAAAGTCAGCTCCCTGGTGTATGTCGCGGCCCGCGCCCCGGATGCCAACGAAGACTTTGTCGCGCTGTCCGCGAAATACCCGAGCATGCCGGTGCGCGCCGGCGTGGTCGAACACGACGGTTGGCTGACCCTCAACCAGGACGCGTTCCTCAAATACTTCGCCGCCGACGTGCCGCATGACAAGGCCATGGCGCTGTTCGCCGTGCAACAACCGATCACCAAGACCCTGTTCAGCGGGCGCACGGTCAACGCCGCCTGGCACACCAAACCGTCCTGGTATGCGGTGTCCAGCCAGGACCAGACCATCAACCCGGACCTGGAACGCTTCCTCGCCAAGCGCATGAACGCCAACACGATTGAATTGCCGTCGAGTCACTTGTCGCTGGTGTCGCATTCCAAGGAAATCGCCGACCTGATCCTCGAAGCCTCCGGCCGTCAGCCCTGAGTCCGCGAGCCCGTTCATTACAGCTTTGTAATCCTTCTGTTGGTGGGCTGTCGGTATCCACTGGTTAACCTGTACTCACTGGCTAACCGCTGCGGCAGCCTTCCAAAAAAACCCTTGATAGAGAGTCTTCCCATGAAAAATCTGATCCTTGCTTGCGCCGCCCTCCTCGCCACCGGTTCGGTGTTCGCCTCGAACATGCCCGACACCTCGGTGATTCATGACAAGCCTGGTTTCTTTACGCATCTGGACGTCGACAAAGTCCTGGCCAGCACCGACATCTCGCAGCGCTGCGGCATCGTCCCGGCGGAGCTCAAATACCTCGACCACAGTGGCCAGACCCACGTCCTGGATTACCAGGTCGAAGGCTCCGGTTGCACGAACGATCATTGATCCGGCTAAACTGGCGCCACCGCATGCTTGACCTAGAACCAGGGCAGACGTCCATGAACATTCTTGTAGTCGAAGACGAACCCAAGGCCGGCAATTACCTGCTTAACGGCCTGCAGGAACTGGGTTATTCCGTCAGCCTGGCGCGGGACGGCGTTGACGGCCTGCACCAGGCCCTGGAGAACGAATTCGACGTGATCGTGCTGGACGTGATGATGCCGAAAATGGATGGCTGGGAAGTACTGCGCCGGCTGCGCAAGGAAGCCGATACCCCGGTGCTGTTCCTCACCGCCCGCGACGACATTGCCGACCGCATCAAGGGCCTGGAACTGGGCGCCGACGATTACCTGATCAAGCCGTTTTCCTTCGCTGAACTGGTGGCGCGTCTGCGCACCCTGACCCGCCGTGGTCCGACCCGCGAAGAAGAGCAATTGCACGTCGCCGACCTGCAAATCGACGTGCTCAAGCGTCGGGTCACCCGCGATGGCGCGCGCATCACGTTGACCAACAAGGAATTCGCCCTGCTGCACTTGTTTGCCACCCATCAGGGCCAAGTGTTGTCGCGCTCGCTGATTGCCTCGCGGGTCTGGGACATGAATTTCGACAGCGACACCAACGTGGTGGACGTCGCGGTGCGGCGCTTGCGCCTGAAGATCGACGACCCGTTCCAGCTCAAGCTGATCCACAGCGTGCGCGGCATCGGCTATCGCTTTGACACTCAGCCATGAATGGCCGCCACTCCCTGACGCTGCGCCTGGCGCTGCTGTTCGCCCTGCTCGCCTTTGCTTCGTTGGCGACCCTCGGCGTGGCGCTGTACCGCGACCTCGAGCGCGAATTGATCCGCCGCGATGACGCTGCGCTGGTCAACCGCATCGATCAACTGCGCACGCTGCTCAACGACGGCAACACGCTGGACTTAATCAAGAGCAAGCCGGCGCTGTTCCAGAACATGATGGGCAACCGCGAGGCCCTGCTGACCATCGGCAGTGCCGGGCAGCCGCCACTGCTGGTGGTCAATCCCGGCAACCTGGCGATGCCGTCCCTGGCGCCGGTGGCGATGGATCACAACCTGACCCTGGCGGACGTGCAACATTATCCAAGCATCGATGGCGTGCCGTTTTCGGCGCTGGCGGCGACCATCAATTCCGATGACATGGGCAGCCTGCAAGTGGTCACCGGCAAGCTGATGACCGAGCGCACTGCCGTGCTTGCCAATTATCGGATGAGCGTTTTCGTGATGGCCGGCATGGCGGCGCTGATTCTGGCGCTATGCGGCTACTTGCTGGTGTACCGGGGCTTGCGGCCGATGCGCCACCTGGCGCGGCATGCCCATGGCATCGGGGTTGGCAACCTCAACGAACGCCTGGCCAGCGATGGCGCGCCCCGGGAATTGCTGCCGATGATCGAGGCGTTCAACGCCATGCTCGATCGCCTCGGCAAAGGCTTTGTGCAGTTGGGGCAAGTCTCGACGGATATGGCCCATGAGCTGCGCACACCGATCAATAACTTGCTCGGGGAGACCCAAGTGGCGCTGCAACAGAACCGCAGCATCGAGGACTATCAGCAGCTGCTGGCCTCGAATGTCGAAGAACTGGAACGCTTGGCGCGAATGCTCGACAACATGCTGTTCCTCGCCCGCACGGACCCGGCCAGTGCCCTGAGCCAACGCCAGGAACTGGATGCGAGCGACGAAATGGAGCGCATCGCGGACTACTTCGAAGGCCCGGCGGCGGATGTCGGGATCAGCATCAGCGCCCAGGGCAGCGGGTTGATCTGGGCCGAACCGATGCTATTGCGCCGCGCGCTGGCCAACTTGTGCGCCAACGCGATCAAGTATGGGGCTGCGCATTCAGAACTGAGCGTCAGCGCCTTGCCATCGGCCGACGGTACTCGCCTGCGCGTGACCAACAGGGGCCCGACCATCGCCGCCGAACACCTGCCGCGATTGTTCGAGCGGTTCTATCGTGTGGACGAATCCCGCGAACGTTCCACCCACTCCAACGGCCTCGGTTTGTCCATCGTCGCCACCATCATGCAGCTGCACAACGGTGGCTACAGCGTCAGCAGCGCTGATGGCGTTACTTGCTTTGAACTGTTCTTCCCGGCGCGACAACAGGGTGACTGAGCTATCGCCTTCGCGAGCAGGCTCGCTCCCACAGTGATTTCAGTTGTATGTGAATTCAGACCATCCGCGTGACGATCAGCGCCACCACGGCAATGCGCTCCACCCGCTGATACCCGGCGGTCAGCAATTCCTCGCCAAATACATCCGGATCAATTTCCCGGTAGGTCCAGCCAAAGTCCGGCCGATCCAGCATCGGCCGCAGGGCGTCGAGGAAGGCGTCGCGGCCTTCGACCATGGCGACGCCGGTGTATAGCACCAGCGAGCCACCTTGCGCCAGTCGGCCGAGGGATTCCTCGACGATGCGCAACGACAGTTCGGCGCCGAACGCACCGCCGCCATCGCGGTACGTGCGGGCGGCCGGGTCGGCCATGTACGGCGGATTGGCGACGATCAAATCAAACTCGCCTTCCACATCCTGCAGCACGTCGCTGTGCCGGGCAGTGAGATTGCTGACGCCCGCCAGCGCAGCATTCACGGTGGTCAAGCGCAGGGCGTTGGCGTTGATGTCCAGAGCCAGCACCTCGGCATCGCGGCGCGCGCGGGCAATCAGAATCGCACCCACGCCGCTGCCGCAGCCTACATCCGCCGCACGACGGATCGGCGCGAAGCTGTCTTGCAAATGACGCTGGATAACTTGCGCAAACCGATAACTGTCGGGTCCGAAGAAAACTGCGTCCTGCGAATCGGTGGGAAACCCGGAATGCACCAGCAACAGGTCATCCAGGCTCGACCAGCGCACACGGCTTTTGAGCAGGCCGCCCTCACACTCCAGAACGCCGGCATCCTGCAACTGACGTTGTTCATCCACGTCGATCAGGCCGGTGGCGAAAGGTCGCGACCAGCCAAATACATCCCTCAGGCATTTTGCGTGGTGCTGACCCGAACGCTGGTTGACCCACTTGTGGGTCAACGGCGTCGGGGTGATGAAATGGTAACCATCGGCCTGCAAGCGCCGGCCAAGTTGCAACAGGGTCACGTCATTGGCACTCAAGTGCTCTTCCTGATTCATGAAATATCTTCCTAGCGCAAACGGGATTTGAGTTCGATAAAGCGGCGGGTGGCAAACAACCCGGCCGGCAGCGCGTGACGTTCGGCGCCCAGCCACGGCATCAACAGCGGCATCTGTTGCTCGGCCGACAAACCTTGCAGCGACTGCTCAAGTGCACGCTGATCAGCATCGATGGGCTGCTCGGTGTTCGTCGCAGCGATTTTATTACGGCGCCTGGACGCGGCTTTTGGCGCTGCCCAGTCGCCAGCAATCCAGTCATGCAGCAACTGCTTTTCGTAAGGGCTGAACACCCCGAACATCGCCGCGCCGTCGCCGTCGATCAGGGTCCAGAAGCGACTCTGCTGCGGGTCCTGATGACGCTTGATCCAGCCCTTGTTTTCCATGGCTGCCAGGAACCCCGGCATCGAGTCTGGTTCCGCCAGCCATTGGTTGACGGTCTTGCCCTCGAAACGGCAATAGTCCGAGTGCATATGTTGGCCAAAGGGCCGCTTGCGTTCGAGCATGCTTAACAGCTCATCGTCCAGATCGAAGGACTCGATCACGGCCTGGCTGCCCTGCCCCAGGTCATTCAGCCGATAACCCAGGCTGACCCGGCGCAGAAACTCGTCGCGATCCGCTTCCACCGGCAGCAACTGCATCAAGGCTTGCACGGCCTTCTGCGCGTGGCCGGTGCTGGCGTTGTCGATAGTGACGTGCAAGGTGAAATAGTACGGGTCAATGCCCAGTTCACTGAGCTCATAAGCGGTGATCAACAAGTGCAAAGGCAATTGCTCATAACCGAGGTTATAGCCGATGACTTCTGGCAGAAACTCATCCAGGCACTCGCCGAGCGCTAGTTGGATCGCGCCTTGCAGAAAATGCTCATCCGCCAACGCGTGGGTGTCGAGGTCATGTTCGGCGAGCAACTTTCGATACAGTACCACGTGGTTTTGCGCCGGATTGCCGTCGCCGAGCTCTTCCAGATAGGTGCGCAGCAAGCCATCAAAACGGTGGTCGTGCCAGTGCGCCAGCGTGCCGTTAAGCCAAGCGCCGTCCACCAATTTAGTCGGGGCCACGGCTTGGAGAAAGAACAAAGCCTGGGCTTTGCTGCGGAAGTACTGACGCGGGCCGCCGGCCTGGCGTGCCTTTAGATAGGCAGCGTATTGCGTGGCCACCGCGTGGCAACGTTGCTCGACCCAGTCCGGCAATTGCGCGATAGTTTCAGGCAATTCGTCCTGCAACGCTGACGCCGCTTCCAAATGGTCGCGCAGAAAACCCGCCGCCCACTCACGGCGCGATTGATCCGCCGATGCGCCGAGCAGTTGCTGGTAGATTTCCCGCAACCCGCCACCGCTCATGGAATGGGGATGTACGGCCTGGGAATGTAGCTGTGTCAGCGCAGTCATAAATGGTCTCTCTTTCATTAACGCCCAATGTCAGGACGCTGTGCAGCACGTCTCTATTCAACAGAGCAGGCGGCACTGAAATTAATTCCATTGAGTTTGCGCAGGCACGGATCAGCGGCTGTTTAACGACCGTCCGAGTAGCCGTTGATCCAGTGCATCATGGTCGGCAGGCCGGTCAACGGGAACACATGCAGGCGCACATCGCCCAGATCCCGCTGAGCAACGGCTTGCTGCAACACTGCGAGGAATGCCTCAGGGCCGACGTTGCTGAGCAAGGACGTGGCCTTCCAGCCATATTGTTTGATCATCGCCATGGACACCCCGACCCGGCACTGGCTGGCGAACTTGAGCAGCCCCGGCAGCGTACTCGGGCTCGGCACGCCAATGTGGATCGGCGCCTGAATGCCGGCCCGCCGCACCTGCTCGATCCAGGCCACCACCGCCTCGGCGTCAAATGTCAGTTGCGTGGTGATATCCACCGCACAGCCCTGATCCTGCAGCGCCCGCACTTTCTGTTCGAGGTAACGCCACAGCACTTCATCGGCGATCTTCGGGTGACCTTGCGGGTAACCGGCGATGCTTACGCTTTGCAGCTTGAAGCGTTGCAGCAGCCCGCTGTTGATCACTTCCAACGAATCATTGAACGGCCCTTGCGGCGTCGCCGGGTCGCCACCCACCAATAGAATTCCGCGGATATCGGCGAGGCGGATGGCTTCGCTGAGGTAACGCTCCAGCACATCGACCGAGCCGAGGCGCCGCGAGGAAATGATCGGGAACGGGCTGAGCCCTTGCTGCACCAGGGTCGACACTGCCTCCAGGCGTTGCTCGAGGGTTTCGCTGCTGAGGTAAGCAATATTGACCCGCGTGCCCGGAGGCAACAGCGCGCCGTCGCGGTGAAACTGCGCTGAGTCGCGGGCAGTGGTCTCCAGGGTGAAAGCGTCGAACAGGTTGGACGGTGCGGCGTTCATCAACGGCCCCTTGGCTGGGTTTTGCCTAATCTGCCTCAGTTCGCGGCGCGACGTCAGGCCTGTGTCGCGATCAGGCACCGCAGCGGCGGATTCGGATGCGGCGCCGTGTCGCGCCGCTCACCGCAGCGGGCGGAAAAAGGCACGGATGTCTTCGGCCAGTAACTGCGGCTGCTCCATCGCGGCGAAATGCCCGCCCTTGGGCATCGACGTCCAGCGCTGCACATTGAAGCTGCGCTCGACCCAACTGCGCGGCGGCATGGGCAGTTCCGCCGGGAACAGCGCCACGCCCATAGGCACCGTCACCCGCTCGCCCGCCGCAAACGCTAATGGCCGCGCACGACCTTCTACGTAGGGGCGGAACGACGAACCGATGCAACCGGTAAACCAGTACAGGCTGATGTTGGTCAGCAGCGCATCCAGTTCGATCGCCTGTTCGAGGTTGCTGTCGTGATCGGTCCAGGCCTGGAATTTCTCGACAATCCAGGCCGCCAGCCCGGCCGGCGAGTCGTTGAGCCCGACCGCCAGGGATTGCGGCTTGGTGCCCTGGACCTTGGCGTAAGCCCCTTGGGTCTCGGCGAAGTGTGCCGAGCGGTCGAGGAACGCCTGCTCCTGCGCGTTGACGGTCGGTTGATCGGGGCCCAGTGACGGCCGATAAGAGCCGGGAATGTAGTTCAGATGGATACCCGTCAGACGTTCGGCAAAGCGCCGGCCCAGCCAACTGGACACCCCGGCCCCGAGGTCACCGCCCTGGGCGCCAAACCGTGGGTAGCCGAGGCCAGTCATCAGCTCGGCCCAGAGCCCGGCGACTTCGAACGGCCCGGTGCCCTTGTGCAGCGGTGCGGGCGAGAAGGTGTAGCCGGGCAGCGAGGGCACCACCACATGGAACGCATCTTCCGCCTCGCCGCCGTGGCTGGCGGGGTCGGCCAGCAGCGGGATGAGTTTTTCCATTTCCACAAACGAACCGGGCCAGCCGTGGGTCAGCACCAACGGCATCGGCGCCGGGCCAGTGCCGGGTTGATGGATAAAATGAATCTGCTGCTCACCGACAGTGGCCCGGTACTGCGGCAAACGATTGAGCTGCGCTTGCCGGGTTGGCCAGTCGAAGTGGTTGAGCCAATGGTCCAGCAGGCGATCGAGAAACTCCAGATCAACGCCTTCGCTCCAGCCTTGGCCATCGATCGCGATTAACCGCCGTGTGCGGCGCAGACGATTGTGCAAGTCGTCGAGGGCGTCTTGGGCGATGGCGATGTTGAATGGCTCGATGTGCATGGGATTGCGTTCCGGCGTTGACGGTGAGTTGTGAGTTTACGCAGATCCTGTGGTGGGGATTCTATGTCCACCGGCAAAACTTGGTGCCAGACCGATGCCATCGCTGGCAAGCCAGCTCCCACAGGTTTTCTGGGTGTCGCAGAATTGTGTTCATTAGAGATCAAATGTGGGAGCGGCTTGCTCGCGAAGGGGCAGGCACATTCCATATTGATGTGGTCTGACACACCGCTTTCGCGAGCAGGCTCGCTCCCACAGCATCCAGCGGAGCCGATCTCGCTTACGCTATAGTCAGTCAACCAATGCCCTACTCTGCCCACTCACTCTGCACCACTCGGTAACCGCACCAATGACCACCCCACCCTTAGCCAGTGATTTGAACCTGTGCCTGTGCCACAGCTGCGGTATGGCGTGTGATATGCGCGACGAGCCGACTGTTTGCCAGCGCTGCGAGGCGCCGTTGCATCGGCGCAAAGTCAATTCGCTGACCCGGACCTGGGCGTACCTGCTGGCATCGCTGGTGTTTTACATTCCGGCGAATCTGCTGCCGGTGATGAACACCACCATGCTCGGTAATGGCGCCGACAGCACGATCATGAGCGGCGTGCTGGAGTTCTGGGAGGGTGGAGCCTGGGACATTGCGCTGATTATTTTCATCGCCAGTATTGCGGTGCCCGGGATCAAGTTTGTGGCGCTGACCTTGCTGCTGGTCACGGTGCAGCGCGGTAGTCAGTGGGCGCGGGTGCAGCGTTCGAAGTTGTACCGCTTCGTCGAGCTGATCGGCTACTGGTCGATGCTCGATGTGCTGGTGGTGGCGCTGGTTGCCGCGTTGGTCAAGTTCCAGTCCCTGGGCGACATCGAACCGCGACCGGGGATTCTGTTTTTCGGGCTGGTGGTGGTGTTCACCATGCTCGCGGCCATGAGTTTTGACCCGCGGCTGATCTGGGAAGACCAGGCCGAGCGAACGCTGGATCAAGTGCCCGAGCACTGAACCCGGAGCGTTCCCGCCGCATAAAAAATCCCCGATGCCTGCACCGGGGATTATTCGTGATGGGTGAGAGACTCAGCCGGCCAGCGTCGCCAGGGCCTGTTCCACTCCGGCACCATACGCCGGGTCAGCGAGGTAGCAGTGCTTGAGGTGCAACTGCTGAACCGGCGTCGAAACCCCTTGCAGCGCGCGGGCGGTGTTGTCGAACAAGGCCTGCTGCTGGGCCGGGTTCATGTTGCGGAACAGGTTGCCCGGCTGGCTGAAGTAGTCGTCGTCCTCGCGGTGGTTCCAGTGCCCCGCCGCGCCTTCGATCGACAGCGGTGGTTCTCGGAAGTCCGGCTGTTCCTGCCAGGCGCCACGGGTATTGGGCTCGTAGGAGGTGGTGCCGCCGGCATTGCCGTTGACCCGCATCAAGCCGTCGCGATGGTAGCTGTTGACGTTCAATGCGCCGCGCGGCGCGTTCACCGGAATCTGGTGGTAGTTGACGCTTAACCGATAGCGCTGGGCGTCGCCGTAGGAGAACAAGCGGCCCTGGAGCATCTTGTCCGGCGAGAAGCTGATACCCGGCACGATGCTCGTGGGGGCGAACGCGGCTTGCTCGACGTCGGCGAAGAAGTTGTCCGGGTTGCGGTTCAGCTCCATCACTCCGACTTCGATCAGCGGGTAATCGCCCTTAGGCCAGACCTTGGTCAGGTCGAACGGGTTGATGTGGTAAGTGCCGGCCTCATTTTCCTGCATGATCTGCACAAACAGTTTCCAGCGCGGGAAATTGCCGCTTTCGATGTTCTCGTACAGGTCACGCTGGTTCGATTCACGGTCCTTGCCCACCAATTCCTGCGCTTCGGCGTCGGTCAGGTTGGCCACACCTTGCTGGGTGACGAAGTGAAACTTGACCCAGAAGCGCTGGTTGTCGTGGTTGAGAAAGCTGTAGGTGTGGCTGCCGAAACCGTGCATGTGGCGGAAGCTGCGCGGGATGCCGCGTTCGCTCATGACGATCGTGACCTGGTGGAACGCTTCCGGCAGTTGCGTCCAGAAGTCCCATTGGCTGTCGGCGCTGCGCATCCCGGTGCGCGGGTCGCGTTTGATCGCGTGGTTGAGGTCAGGAAATTTCAGCGGATCGCGCAGGAAGAACACCGGTGTGTTGTTGCCCACCAGGTCCCAGTTGCCTTCTTCAGTATAGAACTTCAGGGCGAATCCGCGGATATCGCGCTCGGCATCCGCTGCGCCGCGCTCACCCGCCACACTGGAAAAGCGGGCGAACATCTCGGTTTGCTTGCCCACTTCGGAGAAGATTTTCGCCCGAGTGAACTGCGTGATGTCGTGCGTCACGGTGAAGGTGCCGAAGGCGCCAGCGCCCTTGGCATGCATGCGCCGCTCTGGAATGACTTCGCGGTCGAAATGGGCCAGTTTCTCCAGGAGCCAAATGTCCTGCAATAACGCCGGACCACGCGGCCCGGCAGTTTGAATATTCTGGTTATCGACAACTGGAGCGCCAAACGCGGTAGTCAGCTTATTATTACTCATGGTGAACTATTTCCTTTTATCAAACATAAAAAACTGCGAATCACTCGACAACTTGCGCAGCAACGGACTCACCTTAATTCAGCAACTTTCCAGCGTCCCATTGTGTTTTCAATCAACACGCATATAACTTTTCAATGACTGAATAACAGGCAAAAAAAAAGGCGAGAGGGGAGTCTTAGCTTCTCCCAACCCGCCGGCCCCATGGGCCATAATGCCGAGCGCGGGCTCGACTGAAGAGTTGTTTTAGTTGCGCGCTGATGAGCTGATCTTTATTCAATAAGGCGCAAACTTTCAAATACCTGAACAAACTAATTTGAGCGCAGCAGGAAAATCTATCGATGATTAATCAGATATTTTCTATTACTGCTGTATGGCGTAAGTATGCGAACAACGCCGGGTATTGGCCAGTCGCTCATGGCTTCGAATCCAGCCAAAAAGCGTCGGATATCAGCCAACAGGTTCAGCGGTGGCGAAGATGCTGAGGTCAGGCACACAAAACGTGGGAGCGAGCCTGCTCGCGAAAGCAGTGGTGCAGCCAGCAGTGATGTTGAGTGTGCTGGCCTCTTCGCGAGCAGGCTCGCTCCCACAGTATTTGGGCGGGCAGTTACTCAGTCATCCCGCGTCAGCACTTCCAGCAGTTCGATCTCGAAGATCAGGTTCGAATTCGGCGGGATCGCCGCCATGCTGCGTTCGCCATACCCCAGGTGCGCAGGCACCAGCAGTTTGCGTTTGCCGCCCACCTGCATGCCCATCAGTCCCAAGTCCCAGCCCTTGATCACCCGGCGAGTGCCGATCACGCACTGGAACGGTTTGCCGCGACTGTAGGAGGAATCGAACTCGCTGCCGTCCTCCAGCCAGCCACGGTATTGGGTGGTAATCAAAGCACCTTTGACCACGGTTTTGCCGTCGCCGGGCTGAAGGTCAATCACCTGCAGTTCATCATTCATGGGTTCACGCTCGTCATCCACGGCCACCAAAGCCGATCTGGCGGCCGTTTTCCCAGAAATCGCCGGACAATTCAACCGCGACTCAACGTTCGACCGGGGTGATGTCTCTGATCGTGCCGTTGGTGATCATGACCATCATGTACTTGTCATTGATCTGAACCCATTGCGCCTGCTCCGCCGGGGCTTTGAGGCCTTTTTGCTTCCAGTTGGAAATTGCCTTGTCCGAGCGTTGGTAGACGTCCGGGGCGCGGTCGCCGACGTTCAGTTCACGGGTGTTATTGACGCCGGGCTGCACAGTTTTGTCCGGCGATTCCGCTGCCTGGACCAGAGGACTGATACCAGCGACGCTGGCGGCAATGGCCAGGGCGGCGAGTAGGGTTTTGCTGTTCATGGGGTAATCCTCCAGTGATGATGTGCGTCCTGAACTCCGACTGCGCGGCGGCTAAATCATTCATTCCACGTGAAAAATGCCCCGGCACGCGGATTGATAATAGCGGTGCATCAATGCATGCCAACTATGCACTTATCATCGGCGACACCCTGGGCCAGTATCCGCCCCAATAACAACCACGGGCTGCACCTTCCCGTGTCATAAAAAGCGGAGAACCAGACGATGCACGCTTCCCACGGGCCCCTGACCACGCGTCGAGCACGGGCCAGCGCAATATTCCGAGTGACCTCGGGCAACTTCCTTGAACAATTCGACTTCTTCCTCTTCGGCTTTTACGCCAGCCAGATCGCGGCCGTATTCTTCCCGGCCAGCAGTGAATTCGCCTCGCTAATGATGACCTTCGCCGTGTTCGGCGCCGGGTTCTTGATGCGGCCGCTTGGCGCAGTGGTGCTGGGTGCCTACATCGACGATGTCGGGCGACGCAAAGGGCTGATCGTCACGCTGTCGATCATGGCCAGCGGCACGATTCTGATTGTGCTGGTGCCGGGTTACGAAACCATCGGCCTGGCGGCTCCGGCCCTGGTGCTGGTCGGCCGCCTGCTGCAAGGCTTCTCAGCCGGCGCGGAACTGGGCGGCGTCTCGGTGTACCTGGCGGAAATCGCCCTGCCGGGGCGCAAAGGTTTTTTCACCAGTTGGCAGTCCGCCAGCCAGCAAGTGGCGATCATCGTCGCGGCTGCCCTCGGTTACGCATTGAACCAATGGATGGCGCCGGCGGTGGTCGCCGACTGGGGCTGGCGGATTCCGTTTTTCGTTGGTTGCCTGATCGTGCCGTTTATCTTCCTGCTGCGGCGCAATCTGCAGGAAACCGAAGAATTCGCCGCGCGCAAGCATCGGCCGACGATGAAAGAGGTGTTCCGCACACTCGGGCAAAATTGGCGGGTGGTGTTCGCCGGGATGCTGATGGTGGCGTTGACCACCACCGCGTTCTACCTGATCACTGTATACGCGCCGACTTTCGGCAAAAGCGTGCTGCACTTAAGCACCTCTGACGCGTTGCTGGTGACCCTGCTGGTGGGCGTGTCGAACTTCTTCTGGCTGCCGATCGGCGGCGCGCTGTCGGACCGCATTGGCCGCCGCCCGATGCTGATCGCCATGGCGTTGCTGGCATTGGCGAGCACTTACCCCAGCCTGACTTACCTGGTGAATGCGCCAAGTTTCCTGCACATGCTGCTGGTGCTGCTGTGGCTGTCGTTTATCTACGGCATGTACAACGGCGCGATGATCGCGGCGCTGACCGAGATCATGCCGATGGAAGTGCGCGTCGCCGGGTTTTCCCTGGCCTACAGCCTGGCGACTGCGGTGTTCGGCGGTTTCACCCCGGCGGTGTCGACCTTGCTGATCCAGTACACCGGTGACAAGGCCGCGCCGGGTTACTGGATGAGTTTCGCCGCGCTCTGTGCGCTGGTCGCCACGCTTTACCTGTATCGCCGCTCCAGCGGCCGCCTGCAACCGGCCATCGCCTGAACCCTGCCTCGGAGAACCCTTGATGAATAAGCTATTCAACGCTGCTGCCCTGCTCGCCACCCTCGCCCTGAGCAGCGTGGCCCAGGCGCAAGACATTCGCGTGATGACCTCCGGCGGTTTCACCGCGGCCTATAAAGTCCTCGGCCCGAAATTTGCCGCCGCCACTGGCAACACCCTCGACACCCAGCTCGGCCCATCCATGGGTAAGGCGCCGGAAGCGATCCCCAATCGACTGGCCCGTGGCGAACCGGCGGACGTGGTGATCATGGTCGGCTATGCCCTCGACGAGTTGATCAAACAAGGTAAGGTGGACCCGGCGTCGCGGGTTGAATTGGCGGATTCGCGGATCGGCCTGGTGGTGCGTGACGGCGCGGCGAAACCTGACATCAGCTCGGTCGACAACCTCAAACAGACCTTGCTGCACGCGCAATCGGTGGCCTACTCCGACAGCGCCAGTGGCGTGTACATCGAGCAGGAGCTGTTCAAACGCCTGGGCATTGAGGCGCAGCTCAAGCCGAAGGCGAGCATGGTGCCGAAGATCCCAGTGGCGTCAGTGGTTGCCAGCGGTGATTACCAATTGGGCTTCCAGCAAGTCAGCGAACTGCTGCCGGTGCCGGGCGTGACGTACGTCGGCAAGATCCCCGAGTCCGTGCAGTCAGTGACACGCTTCGCCGCCGGGATTCCGGTGGGCGCGCAACACCCGGCCGAGGCCAAGGCGTTGCTCAGCTATCTCGCTGCGCCCGCCGCCCAGGCTGATATAAAGGCCACCGGGCTGGACTCGGTCACTCGCTGAGCGCCGCCCGCGGCTGGATTTTCATCTCGACGATCAAGCGCTCCAGTTCCAGCGCCGCCGGGGTCAGGGTCCGGCCCCGGCGCTTGATCAGGCCGACGCTGCGCATCACTTGCGGCTCGGTCAACGGCACCTGCGTCAGGGTTGGATGCTCCCCCGCCGGCATCGCCATCGATGGCACTGCCGCGACGCCCAGCCCGGCCTCCACCAGGCCGATCATGGTAGTGACGTGGCGCGTCTCACAAATACTCGGACGCTGCGGCACCACCCCGGTCAGCGCCTGATCAAGCAAGAAGCGATTGCCCGAGGTCTTGTCCAACGAGATGTAATCCTGCTGGTACAGTTCGGCCCAGGTCACACTGGCCCGAGCGGCCAACGGATGATCGCGCCGGCAGGCCACCACGTAGCCTTCCTGCACCAGCGGCTCGAACTCGACTTCAGGCTCCAGCCTGCCGAGGAAACTCAAGCCGAAATCCGCTTCGCCGCTGACCACGGCGGTCAATACATCATGGGCGCTGGCGTCGAGCACCTTGACCTTGATCCGCGGAAACTGCCGGTGATAGCGGGCCACCACGCTCGGCATAAAGTAGTAAGCCGCCGAGGGCACGCAGGCGACCGTGACATGGCCCATGCGATTCGACGCCACTTCGCTGATGCCCAGCAGCGCCACGTCCAGATCATCCAGCAAGCGCTCGACACTGGGCATGAAGCCGCGTCCGGCCTGGGTCAGGCTGACCTTGCGCGTGGTGCGCTCGAACAGCCGCACGCCCAGCGCGTCTTCGAGCTTTTCGATGCGCCGGCTCAACGCAGGTTGCGAGATGCGCACCGCGTCGGCAGCCTTGCGAAAGCTGCCTTGCTCGACTACCGCGCGGAAAGCTTGCAAGTCGTTGAGGTCGAAATTGATGGCCATTGCGAGTACTCGGGCAACCGGCGAATTAATCCGCTCGGGGCATGAATGTAACTAATTGATGCAGATTGTAACAACGATTAACGCCACCGAGGCTGACGATCCGGGCGTCAGCCTTTATCCTGTGCGCCCCGCCGCACCGTATCCCTGGAGTTTTCTCATGCCCCACGAAGGCAGCCTGTTGCAAGCCGCCGTTGTTTTTCTGCTCGCAGCGGTCCTCACCGTGCCCCTGGCCAAGCGCCTGCAATTGGGCGCGGTGCTGGGTTATCTGTTCGCCGGGGTGATCATCGGCCCATCAGTGCTGGGCCTGATCGGCAACCCGCAAAGTGTCAGCCATATCTCCGAACTCGGCGTGGTGTTGCTGCTGTTCATCATCGGTCTGGAGTTGTCACCGCGACGGCTGTGGGTGATGCGCAAATCGGTGTTCGGCGTCGGTCTGGCGCAGGTGCTGCTGACCGCCGCGACCATCGGCGTGCTGGCGCTGTTCCTGTTCGGCCAGCCGCTGAACAGCGCGATTGTCCTGGGCCTGGGCCTGGCGCTCTCCTCCACTGCTTTCGGCCTGCAAAGCCTGGCCGAGCGCAAGGAACTGACCAGCCCCCATGGTCGCCTCGCCTTCGCGATCCTGTTGTTCCAGGACATCGCGGCGATCCCGCTGATCGCCATGGTGCCGTTACTCGCCGGCAGCGATCACGCCAGCAGCTCGGCGGACAACCTCAACCATGGCCTGCGAGTGTTGGGCAGTATCGCCGTGGTGGTGATCGGCGGGCGCTATCTGTTGCGTCCGGTGTTCCGCATCGTGGCGCGCACCGGTTTGCCGGAAGTGTCCACCGCCACCGCGCTGCTGGTGGTGATTGGCACTGCGTGGTTGATGGAAGAAGTCGGCGTGTCGATGGCGCTGGGGGCGTTCCTCGCCGGGTTGCTGCTGGCGGATTCGGAATATCGCCACGAACTGGAAGCGCAGATCGAACCGTTCAAGGGCCTGTTGCTGGGCCTGTTCTTTATCAGCGTCGGCATGGGCGCCAACCTGAGTTTGCTGATCAGCGCGCCGATCACTGTGCTCGGCCTGACGCTGCTGCTGATCGCGATCAAGCTGCCGCTGCTGTTTGTGGTCGGGCGCCTGGCCGGTGGCCTGGGCAAGGTCAATGCGATTCGCCTCGGTATCGTCTTGGCGGCCGGAGGTGAATTCGCCTTCGTGGTGTTCAAGATCGGCCGCGACCAGGGCCTGTTCGAGGCCAACCTCTATGACCTGCTGGTGCTGACCATCACCCTGTCGATGGCGGTCACACCGTTGCTGCTGTTGCTGTGCGCGCGGCTGGTCAGCCCCAAAGTGCAACCGGTGGTGGTGCCGGAGAAATTCCGCGAGATCGACACCGATGAGCCACGGGTGGTGATTGCCGGCATGGGCCGGATGGGCCAGATCGTTGCGCGGATCCTGCGGGCGCAGAACATCAAGTTCGTGGCGCTGGACACTTCGGTGGAAACCATCGAATTGTCCCGTAGCTTCGGCGGCGTGCCGGTGTTCTACGGCGACCCCATGCGCCCGGAAATCCTCAACGCGGCCAAGGTCGAGCAGGCGGAATATTTCGTCATCGCCACCGACGACCCGGAAACCAACATCAAGACTGCCGAGCTGGTGCATCGGCTGTACCCGCACATCAAAATCATCGCCCGCGCCCGTAACCGCCAACACGTCCACCGGTTGGTGGACATCGGCGCCGACGCGGTGCGCGAGACCTACTATTCCAGCCTGGAAATGACCCGCCGCACCCTGGTCGGCCTCGGTTTGACACAGGCCCAGGCCGACGCTCGGATCAAGCGCTTCAAGCACCACGACGAACAGGTGCTGGAAGCGCAACACGCGGTGTACGACGACGCGGCCAAACTCCTGCAATCGGCACAGGATGCCCGGGCGGAACTGGCGAAATTGTTCGAGTCGGATGAGTTGCAAGAGAGGAACAACAAATGAGCGACCAACCGGCCCCGGCCCTGAAGGAAATCTTCAACCCCGAGCGTCTCAAGCACATCGCCGAACAGGTCAAGGCGGTGTACCCGGACTTCGACAGCAAGGCCTTCCTCAAGCAGGTCAATGCAGGCCTGGCCGAGCGCTCGATCATGCAGCGTATGGCCCACGTCGCTGACTGCTTGCACGCGGTGCTGCCGCTCGATTACGAAGCGTCGCTGGACGTGCTGCGCCAAGTCGCGCCGCGGCTGAACAGCGCGTTCGTCACCCTGTCGCTGCCGCATTACGTTGCCACCTACGGCAGCCATGCGTTCGACACTTCGATGGACGCGCTCAAATATTTCACAGTGTTTGGTTCCTCGGAATTCGCCATCCGTTACTTCCTGCGCAGTGACCTCGAGCGCTCGCTCGAGCTGATGCTGGAATGGTCGCTGGATGAAAACGAACACGTGCGCCGCCTCGCCAGCGAAGGTAGCCGGCCACGCTTGCCGTGGTCGTTTCGCCTGGAAGCGATCCAGGCCGACCCGACGCTGGCGGCGGGCATCCTCGACAACCTCAAGGCCGACCCGAGCCTGTACGTGCGCAAATCGGTGGCCAACCACCTCAACGACATCACCAAGGATCACCCGGACTGGGTGCTGGACCTGATCGAAGGCTGGTCGCTGGACAACAAGCACACCGCGTGGATCGCCAAACACGCACTGCGCAGCTTGATCAAACAGGGCAATCAACGGGCGCTGGCGATTATTGGTGCCGGCAGTAAAGCGCAAGTGCGCTTGCTCGACCTGCAAGTGACCCCGGCAGTGATTCGCCTGGGCGACAGCATCAACCTCAACTTCACGGTGCAATCCACGGTCGCCGAGAGCCAGCGCCTGGTGATCGACTACGCCATCGATTATGTGAAAGCCAACGGCAGCACCTCGGCCAAGGTCTTCAAGCTCAAGGCCCTGACTTTGCCGGGCAACGGGCGTGAACGGGTCAGCCGTGGCCAGCAGATCCGCGAGCTGACGACTCGCAAGCACTACCTCGGCCGCCACGCGGTGTATGTGATGGTCAACGGCGAGCATCTGGGCAGCACGGCGTTCGACATCGTCGAGTAATCACGGCCCGAGCAACATGCCCTGCTCGGTTTCACACAACTGCACCACGTAATCCCACACCACCCGCAGCCGCACCGATTTGTGCAGCTCGCGGCGGGTGCTGATCCAATAGCTGCGCTGGATGCTGTCGTTGGGCAACAGCGGCACCAGTTGCGGCTCGCGGTCGGCCATGTAGCACGGCAACACCGCGATACCCAGCCCGGCACTGGCCGCTTGCTGTTGGGCGATGACGCTGGTGCTGCGGAAGATCACCTGCGGATTGCGGCAAAAACTGGTGAGGAACATCAATTCCTGGCTGAACAGCAGGTCATCGACATAACCGATCCACGCATGCCGGGCCAGGTCTTCGCGGCTGCGCAACGGCGGCGCGCGGTCGAGGTAGGCCTGGCTGGCATAGAGTGCCAGGCGATAGTCAGTGAGTTTGCGGGTGACCAGCATGTCGGCGGACGGTCGCTCCAGGTGGATGCTGATTTCCGCCTCGCGGTTGAGGATGCTGACAAAGCGCGGCACCGCGACCAATTCCACCTCCAGCCCCGGATAACGCTCGAACAGGCCATTCATACGGCTGGCGAGAAACATGATGCCCAAACCTTCGGTGACGCCGACGCGGATCTTGCCCAGCGGCGCGGTGGACTGGGTGATTTCCTCCTGCGCCAGCAACGCAACGTTTTCCATGGACTCGGCATGCTTGAGCAACGCTTCGCCGGCCGGTGTCAGCTCATACCCCTGGGCGTGCTGGACGAACAGCGCGGTGCCGAGGCTGGTTTCGATAGCCTCGATGTGGCGCGCCACGGTGGCGTGGGTGGTGTTCAAACGCTTGGCAGCGGTGAGCAGGCGACCGCTGCGCTGCAACTCGAGAAAGAACCGCATGTCATTCCAGTCGAACATTCCGTCTCCTTCGATGCAGGCTGTCTGAAAACGCACAGCGGCTGCGCAAAAACTAACATTCTTCTCACGAAAACTAACAACTAGGATGTAAGCGCCACAAGAGAAAACCAACAATAAAAAATGCGAGGTTTCTTTTATGTTGCCTGCCAGTGATGAATACGACTATGTCGTGGTCGGCGCCGGACCCGCCGGGTGCCTGCTGGCCAATCGGTTGTCGGCCAACCCGCAACACCGCGTATTGCTGCTCGAAGCCGGCGGACGCGATAACTACCCCTGGATTCACATACCCGTCGGCTACCTGTTCTGCATCGGCAACCCGCGCACTGACTGGTGCTTCAAGACCGAAGCACAACCCGGCCTGCAAGGGCGTGCCCTGAGCTACCCGCGAGGCAAGGTGCTCGGCGGCTGCTCGTCAATCAACGGCATGATCTACATGCGCGGCCAGTCCGGCGATTACGATGGCTGGGCGGCGGAAGGCAACCCAGGCTGGGCCTGGAAAGATGTGCTGCCGTTGTTCAAGCAAAGCGAAAACCACTTCGCCGGCGATTCCGAATTCCATAACAGCGCCGGCGAATGGCGGGTGGAACAGCAGCGCCTGTCATGGCCGATCCTCAATGCCTTCCGCACCGCCGCCGAACAGAGCGGAATCGCCAGCGTCGACGACTTCAACAGCGGCGACAACGAAGGCTGCGGCTATTTCCAGGTCAATCAGAAAGCCGGAGTACGCTGGAACGCCGCCAAAGCGTTCCTCAAACCGATCCGCAAGCGCCCTAACCTGACCGTGTTGACCGAGGTCGAAGTTGATCGCGTCCTGCTCGAAGACGGCCGCGCTTCGGCGGTCAGCGCTCGCTGGCAAGGTCAGGCTCGGCAGTTCAAGGCGCGCAAGGAAATCGTCTTGTGCGCCGGTTCGGTGGGTTCGCCAGGGATCTTGCAACGCTCGGGCATAGGTCCGCGCACCCTGCTGCAATCATTGGGCATCGGTGTGAAACACGAGCTCAATGGCGTCGGCGGCAACTTGCAGGATCACCTGCAACTGCGGCTGATCTATCAACTGGAAAACGCCCGCACCCTGAACCAGATTGCCGGCAGTGTCTGGGGCAAGATGGGCATGGGCATGCAGTACCTGTACAACCGCAGCGGCCCGCTGTCCATGGCCCCGAGCCAACTCGGCGCCTTCGCCCGTTCCGGCCCGGAACAGACCTCGGCCAACCTTGAATACCATGTGCAGCCGCTATCGCTGGAGCGTTTCGGCGAGCCGCTGCACAGTTTCCCGGCGTTCACCGCTTCGGTCTGCGATCTGCGGCCGCACAGCCGTGGCCGCATCGACATTCGCTCGGCCGATCCCCAGGACGCACCGCTGATCCAGCCCAATTACCTCAGCCATCCGGACGACCTGAGGGTCGCTGCCGATGCCATCCGCCTGACCCGGCGCATCGTCAGCGCCCCGGCGCTGCAAGCTTTCAAACCGGTGGAATACCTGCCCGGCAGCGCCCTGCAAAGCGATGAGCAATTGCAGGAAGCCGCCGCACGAATTGGCACCACGATTTTTCACCCGGTGGGCACTTGCCGCATGGGCCAGGACGCGGACGCGGTGGTCGATGCGCAACTCAGGGTGCATGGCATTCCGGGGCTGCGCATTGCCGATGCCTCGATCATGCCACGCATCACATCGGGCAACACCTGCTCACCAACCTTGATGATCGCCGAGAAAGCTGCGCAACTGCTGCTCGGTACTGGCTTAAGGAGCCCCGCACAACAGGAAGAACTGGCTACAGTGTTTTGAGTATTGCGCGATCACGCTTTAAAGACCAAAGGCAAACGCGGTACCCGCCCAAAAGGCCGGTACCGACAGTGGAACAAAAAAAACAATCACTGTGAGGACTACCCGATGTCAGAGCATGTTCAACCGCTGGAAGCCACGCGCAGTGGTGCCACCAGCCAGGATACCCAGAAAGTCATTTTCGCCTCGTCCCTCGGGACGGTGTTCGAGTGGTACGACTTCTTCCTTTACGGCGCCCTGGCGGCAGTCATCAGTAAACAGTTCTTCGCCGGGGTCAACGACACCACGGCGTTCATCTTCGCGTTGATGGCATTCGCTGCCGGGTTCATCGTGCGGCCGTTCGGCGCGCTGGTGTTCGGGCGGCTGGGTGACATGATCGGGCGCAAATACACCTTTCTCGCCACCATCGTCCTGATGGGCCTGGCGACCTTCGCTGTCGGGTTGCTGCCGACGTACGCCAGCATTGGCATCGCCGCGCCAATCATCCTGGTGGTGCTGCGCATGCTGCAAGGCCTGGCGCTGGGCGGTGAATACGGTGGCGCCGCGACCTACGTCGCCGAACACGCGCCGATTGGCAAACGCGGTTTCCACACCAGTTGGATTCAGTCCACCGCGACCCTCGGCCTGCTGCTGTCGTTGCTGGTGGTGCTCGGTTGCCGCTACTTCACCGGCGACCAGTTTGAAGTCTGGGGCTGGCGCATTCCGTTCCTGCTGTCGATCGTGCTGCTGGGCATTTCCACCTGGATTCGCCTGAAGCTCCACGAATCGCCGGCCTTCCTGAAAATGAAAGACGAAGGCAAATTGTCCAAAGCGCCGATCCGCGACTCCTTCGGCAAATGGGAAAATCTCAAAGTGGTGCTGATCGCCCTGTTCAGCATCAATGCCGGGCAAGCCGTGACCTTCTACGCGGCGCAGTTCTACGTGCTGTTCTTTCTTACACAATTCCTGAAGATGGACCCGGCGCTGGCCAACAGCCTGCTGATTGTCAGCGTGATCATCGGCGCGCCGTTCTTCATTCTGTTCGGCTGGCTGTCGGATAAGGTCGGGCGGAAACCGGTGCTGATGATCGGCCTGTTGCTGGCCACCGCGCTGTACTTCCCGATCTTCAAAAGCATCGCCCATTACGCCAACCCGGCGATCGACATGGCGAGTAAACAGGCGCCGATCAGCGTGATTGCCGATCCGGCCACTTGCACCTTCCAGTTCGACCCGGTGGGCAAGGCGCGTTTCGACAGCCCGTGCGACAAGGTCAAGACCTTCCTGGTCAAGCAAGGCCTGCCCTACTCCAGCGTCGCCGCCCCGGCCGGCAGCAACGTGCAGGTCAGCGTGGGCGACGTGAAACTCGATGGCTACGACGAAGCCGCCCTGCGCGGCGCCGTGACGCTGGCCGGCTACCCACAAAAAGCCGATATGCAGCAGATCAACAAACCGATGATCGTAGCCCTCATCGTGCTGCTGATCGTGATCTCGGCAATGTGCTACGGCCCCCTGGCAGCGTTGATGGTCGAACTGTTCCCAACCCGCATCCGCTACACCTCGATGTCCTTGCCCTACCATATCGGCAACGGCTGGTTCGGCGGCTTCCTGCCCACCGTGTCGTTTGCGCTGGTGGTCTACACCGGGGATATTTTCTACGGCCTGTGGTATCCGGTGCTGGTGACCGGGGTCAGCCTGGTGGTCGGTTTGATTTGCCTGCGTGAGACCAAGAACGTGGATCTGGAGACCAACTGACCGTTCTGCCTTTGTGGGAGCGAGCCTGCTCGCGAAGAGTGCATCAGCCTCAACCTAGGTGTTGAAGGTGACTCCGCTTTCGCGAGCAGGCTCGCACACAGGGAAAATGCGTACCCCGAAGCCAGGTCGGCTAATAGGCCGCCTCGGCGAATCGCTTTTGATCTGGCTTTTGATCTGTTCTGCCCCGTTAACCGGAGGCTGAACGCAGGTCTTGCGCAGTGGGCAACCCGGCAGGACGCCGGGTTAGCCGCCCACGGCCAGGGATGGCCGATGGCGGCGGGCCCACGGAGCAAGGCCGGAGTGAGGGCATGCCGAGCCTAGGCGAGACACCGAATGGAGGGGATGAAAGCCTTTGGTTACTTTGGGCTTTTCAAAGTGACCCGCTGTAAAAGCGGAACCTATTTCAGCCATCATTAGAGACATGGATATGTACACCTGCAAAATCTCTAGTAACTAAGCAGAAGTCATCGCTGGCAAGCCAAGCTCCCATAGGGTTCTGCGTCGTGCACAGAAACATCACCCACCCCAAAACACTGTGGGAGCTGCGGTGCGACGATCCGACTTGCCAGCCATGAGGCCCGAACTAGCCATAGAGATGTATTGCCTGACAGTACGCCTTCGCGAGCAGGCTCACTCCCACAGAGGGGCGCGTACCGCCCGAGACCAGGTCGGCTACTAGGCCGCCTCGGCGCATAGCTTTTGATCTGGCTTTTGATCTGCTCTGCCCCGTTAACCAGAGGCTGAACG
>NZ_JAVLSB010000044.1:0-6563 GCF_031583775.1 Pseudomonas rhizozeae | reverse complement strand
CAATGTGTCGTTCAGCATTGATCTTGACTGATACACCGCATTCGCGAGCAGGCTCGCTCCCACCGTAAAGCGCCGGCCTTAACGGCGCGCAGCGATGGCGTCGACAGACTCGCGAATCAGCGCCGGGCCTTTGTAGATGAAGCCCGAATAGATCTGCACCAGACTTGCCCCGGCGGCGATTTTCTCGGCCGCGTGCTTGCCCTCGGTAATCCCGCCCGCCGCGATGATCGGCAAGCGCCCGGCCAGTTCCGCGGCCAGCACCTTCACCGTGTGGGTACTCTTGTCGCGCACCGGCGCGCCAGACAAACCGCCTGCCTCGTCACCGTGCTCCATGCCTTCGACGCCCACCCGGCTCAGCGTGGTATTGGTGGCGATCACCGCGTCCATCCCGGTCTCGATCAAGGCCTGGGCGACCTGCACGGTTTCTTCGTCAGTCATGTCCGGGGCAATCTTGATCGCCAGCGGCACGTGCTTGCCGTGGCGCAATGCCAGTTCAGCACGGCGGGTAGCGAGGTCGGCCAGCAGTTGTTTCAGCGAATCGCCGAACTGCAGGCTGCGCAGGCCCGGTGTGTTTGGCGAACTGACATTGACCGTGACGTAACTGGCGTGGGCGTAGACTTTGTCCAGGCAGATCAGATAATCGTCCACCGCACGCTCGACCGGGGTCGAGAAGTTCTTGCCGATATTGATCCCCAACACGCCCTTGTATTTGGCGGCCGCCACCCGCGCCAGCAAGTGATCGACCCCAAGGTTGTTGAAGCCCATGCGGTTGATGATCGCCTCGGCCTCGGGCAAGCGGAAAATCCGTGGCTTTGGATTGCCCGGCTGCGGCAACGGGGTGATGGTGCCGATTTCGACAAAGCCGAACCCCAGTTGCGCAAAGCCATCGATGGCCGCGCCGTTCTTGTCCAGGCCTGCGGCCAATCCCACCGGGTTCGGGAAGTCGAGGCCCATGACCTTCACCGGCAACTTTGCCGGGGCCTTGCACAGCAGACCGTTGAGACCCAGGCGCCCCCCCGCGCCGATCAAGTCCAGGGACAGATCGTGGGAGGCTTCCGGGGAGAGTTTGAACAACAACTGACGGGCCAGGGTGTACATGGGCGGCTTGGACTCGGGCGGCGAAAAGAGGCGGCGATTATAGCCGGGCCCGACCTCCCCTTGCGAGGCGCGCGGCGAAATCCGCCGTCGCTGGCATATGCCTTGCACCACAGCTTTTATCAACAGGCCCACCAACGGCGGCGGGCGTGGCAGGACAATGGCGTCGTCACCCGGCCTTGCTCGCGCAAGCGTCCGAGTCACGACGTTTTTTTATGGAAGGTGCGATCTGATGAATGAAGTTCCAGCCAATCCCCTGGCCTGGGTCAATGGCAGCGATGGCCCGGAAAAATCCTCGGTCAATCTCGGCTTCATGGCGCTGAGTGACTGCGCCTCGGTGGTGGTCGCGGCCACCCAGGGGTTCGCCCAGCCCTATGGCCTGACGCTGAACCTGAAGCGCCAGGCGTCCTGGGCCAACTTGCGGGACAACCTGGTGAACGGCGAACTCGACGCCGCGCACAGCTTGTACGGGCTGATTTACGCCGTGCATCTGGGCATTGGCGGCGTGGCGCCGACCGACATGGCGGTGCTGATGGGCCTGAACCAGAACGGCCAGAGCCTGAACCTGTCCCACGGTTTACAGGCGCTGGGCGTGACCAGTCCTGAGGCGCTCGACCGGCACGTGCACCAAAGCCGCGCAAAACTGACCTTCGCCCAGACATTCCCGACCGGTACCCACGCCATGTGGCTGTATTACTGGCTGGCGAGCCAGGGCATTCATCCGTTGCACGATGTCGACAGCGTGGTGGTACCGCCGCCGCAAATGGTCGCGCACCTGCAAGCCGGGCGTATCGACGGGTTCTGCGTCGGCGAGCCCTGGTGCGCCAGCGCGGTGAAGCAAAACCTCGGCTTCACCATGGCCACCACCCAGGCGATCTGGCCAGACCACCCGGAAAAAGTCCTTGGCTGCACCCGCGAATTCGTCGAGCAATACCCCAACACCGCGCGCATCCTGGTGATGGCGATGCTCGAAGCCAGCCGTTTCATCGAGGAAAGCACCGAAAACCGCCGCAGCACCGCGCAATTGTTAAGCGCCCCGCAATACCTCGACGCGCCGCTCGACTGCATCGAACCGCGGTTGCTTGGCGACTACGCCGATGGCCTCGGCAATCGTTGGCAAGACCCGCATGCGCTGCGGTTTTATGGCGACGGCGAGGTCAACTTGCCCTACCTGTCCGACGGCATGTGGTTCATGACCCAGTTCCGCCGCTGGGGGCTGCTGCGCGACGACCCGGACTACCTGCAAGTGGCCCGCGACGTGCAGCAATTGGAGTTGTATCGTGAAGCCGCCGCCGCCGTGGGCGTGCCGGCCCTGGGCAAGGAAATGCGCCGCAGCCAATTGATCGACGGCAAGGTCTGGGACGGTTCCAACCCGGCCGATTATGCCCGCAGTTTCAAGCTGCACGCCCTGAGCGACAACGCTCCCCAACTCGCTCGCCGCTGACAGGAGACCGCGACCATGCTGCGAATCCTGCTGATTAACGACACCGCCAAAAAAGTCGGGCGCCTGAAAGCGGCGCTGACAGAGGCCGGCTTCGAGGTGATCGACGAATCAGGGCTGACCATCGACCTGCCCGCGCGCGTCGAAACAGTGCGCCCGGACGTGATCCTGATCGATACCGAGTCACCGAGCCGCGATGTGATGGAACAAGTGGTGCTGGTCAGCCGCGACCAGCCACGGCCAATCGTGATGTTTACCGATGAGCACGATCCGAGCGTGATGCGCCAGGCGATCAAGAGCGGCGTCAGTGCTTACATCGTCGAGGGCATCCATGCGCAACGCTTGCAGCCGATCCTCGACGTGGCCATGGCACGCTTCGAAAGCGACCAGGCCCTGCGTGCGCAACTGCACGCACGCGACCAGCAACTGGCCGAGCGCAAACGCATCGAGACCGCCAAGGGTCTGCTGATGAAGATGAAGGACTGCAACGAAGAACAGGCTTACACCCTGATGCGCCGCCAGGCGATGAGCCGTCAGCAGAAACTGATCCAAGTGGCGGAGCAGATCATTGCCATGAGTGAGTTGCTGGGCTGAAAACTCTGTGAACAAAGAGTTTTGTGGCCAGTGAACATGCTGTGGCGGATTGAGTTCCTGTGGCGAGGGAGCTTGCTCCCGCTGGGTTGCGAAGCGCCCCTAGGCTTTTTGGGTCTGCTGCACAGACCAGCGGGAGCAAGCTCCCTCGCCACAAAAGCACATAAGCCGCCATAACAAATCACAACGCGAACCCGAGCCACATCCTGCTATTGGCACAAATCTGGCTAAGCAATCTTCACAGGTAACCAACGGCGGTTGCCCCACCTACGACAAAGACGTCGCTCACCCGATTGCCCAACGGCGAATCCGGGAGCGGCGTTTTTTCGTTTTGGCCCCAGCGAACGGGGTCGGTGGTGCGGCCGGCGCGGCGCCCCACCTGCAAGCTCATGACTCTTGTTCAAGACTCTTCACAGCTGAGGTGCGCGATGAATGCAAGTTTTTGGAAATCCGGCCATACCCCGACCCTGTTCGCGGCCTTTCTCTATTTCGACCTGAGCTTCATGGTCTGGTACCTGCTCGGCCCGATGGCGGTGCAGATTGCCACCGACCTGCAGCTGACCACCCAGCAGCGCGGCCTGATGGTCGCCACGCCGATCCTCGCCGGTGCGGTACTGCGCTTCCTGATGGGCCTGCTTGCCGATCGCCTGTCGCCGAAAACCGCCGGGCTGATTGGCCAGGTGATCGTGATCGGCGCCTTGCTGGTGGCCTGGCAACTGGGCATCCACAGCTACGAACAGGCGCTGTTGCTCGGGGTCTTCCTCGGCATGGCCGGCGCCTCGTTCGCGGTGGCCCTGCCGCTCGCGTCGCAGTGGTATCCGCCGCAGCACCAGGGCAAAGCCATGGGCATCGCCGGTGCGGGTAACTCGGGTACGGTGTTCGCCGCGCTGCTGGCGCCGGTATTGGCGGCGGCATTCGGCTGGAGCAACGTGTTTGGCTTCGCCCTGATCCCGCTGATCATCACCATTGTGGTGTTCGCCTGGCTGGCAAAGAATGCCCCGGAGCGGCCGAAAGCCAAGTCCCGCGCCGACTACTTCAAGGCGCTCGGTGACCGCGACAGTTGGTGGTTCATGTTTTTCTACAGCGTGACTTTCGGCGGTTTCATCGGCCTGGCCAGCGCCCTGCCCGGCTATTTCAACGATCAGTACGGCTTGAGCCCAGTGACCGCCGGTTACTACACCGCAGCCTGCGTGTTCGGTGGCAGCCTGATGCGTCCATTAGGTGGCGCCCTGGCCGACCGTTTCGGCGGCATCCGCACCCTGCTCGGCATGTACAGCGTGGCGGCGATCTGCATTGCGGCAGTGGGCTTCAACCTGCCGAGTTCCTATGCGGCACTGGCGCTGTTTGTCTGCACCATGCTCGGCCTCGGTGCTGGCAATGGCGCGGTGTTCCAATTGGTGCCGCAGCGTTTCCGCCGGGAAATCGGCGTGATGACCGGCCTGATCGGCATGGCCGGCGGCATCGGTGGCTTCGCCCTCGCGGCGGGTATGGGCGCGATCAAGCAAAGCACCGGCAGCTATCAACTGGCGCTGTGGTTGTTCGCCAGCCTCGGCGTGCTGGCGTGGTTCGGCCTGCACGGTGTTAAACGTCGCTGGCGCACCACGTGGGGCTCGGCGGCCGTAACGGCGGCGCGAGTCTGAGCGCTCAATGAGTCTGCAACTGAGCTTCGCCGAGGCTAGCGCCACCGGGCCTCGGGAGGAAAACCAGGATGCCTTGCGCCTGGTGACACCGGCCCCGGCGCTGGCGGCGAGCAAGGGCTACCTGTTCGCCATCGCCGACGGCGTCAGCCAATGCGCCGACGGCGGACTGGCCGCCCGCTCGACCTTGCAGGCCCTGGCGCTCGACTACTACGCCACCCCGGAAACCTGGGGCGTAGCGCAAGCGCTGGATCGCCTGCTGCTGGCGCAAAACCGCTGGCTGCAGGCCAACGGTGGCGGGCAACCCCTGCTCACCACCGTCAGCGCTTTAGTCCTGCGCGGCAGGCGTTTCACACTGGCCCACGTCGGCGATTGCCGGGTCTACCGCTGGCATGCCGATGAGCTACAGCGGGTCAGCGAGGACCACGTCTGGGAACAACCCGGCATGCAGCATGTGCTGAAACGCGCCCTCGGCCTCGATCAACACTTGGTGCTGGACTTTCTCGATGGTGAGTTGCGCCCGGGCGAGAGCTTTGTACTGCTCAGCGACGGCATCTGGGCGGTGCTCGGCGATACCGCGATCGCGGCGATCCTGCGTGATCAACAGGACTTACACAGCGCCGCGCAAACCCTGGTCAGCGCCGCGCACCTGGCCGGCAGCCAGGACAACGCCAGCGCCCTGCTGGTGCGGGTCGACGCCCTTGGCCAGGCGACCATCGGCGATGCCTTGGTGCAGTTGCAACAATGGCCACTGCCGCCGCCGCTCAAGCCCGGCCAGTACTTCGAGGGCTGGACGGTGGAAAGCATTCTCGCCCAGAGCCAGCAATCGCTGCTGTACCGGGTGCGCGATGCGCAGCAACAGCCATGGTTGCTGAAAACCCTGACTCAGGCCTTGCGCGATGACCCGCAGGCCGGGCAGGCGCTGTTGTCTGAGGAGTGGTTTTTGCGGCGCGTGGCCGGGCGGCATTTCCCCGAGGTCCACGCCTTGGCCCAGCGTCAGCATTTGTACTACGTGATGCGTGAATATTCGGGCATCACCCTGGCGCAACTTTTCACCCAAAAGGGCCCGCTGCCCGTGGCGCAATGGCGCGACCTGGCGGAACGCTTGCTGCGCGCCGTGGGCCTGCTGCACCGGCGGCAGATTTTCCATCGCGATATCAAACCCGAGAACCTGCTGCTGGCGGATGACGGCGAACTGCGGCTGCTGGATTTCGGCCTGGCCTGGTGCCCTGGTTTGTCGGAAGACCAGCCGAACAGCTTGCCAGGCACGCCGAGCTACATTGCCCCGGAGGCGTTCAATGGTGATCGTCCTACCGCGCAGCAGGATTTGTATGCGGTCGGTGTGACCTTGTATCACCTGTTGACCGGGCATTTTCCTTACGGCGAGGTCGAGGCTTTCCAGAGGCCAAGGTTCGGCGTGGCGGTCAGCGCCAGCCGATATCGGCCCGACTTGCCAGAATGGCTGGGACAAAGCCTGGAACGCGGGACCGCCGCTAACCCGGCGCTGCGCTATGAAACGGCGGAGGAATGGCTGCTGGCGCTGGAACAGGGTGAGCGCCAGACGCTGAACATTCGTCCGCGACCGTTGTTGGAGCGCGAACCGCTAAAAGTCTGGCGCACGTTGGCGTTGGGGGCTTTATTGATGAATGTGGTGCTGCTGTATTTGCTGTTTCAGGGCTGAGATCCAGTTGCGCCTTTCGCGAGCAGGCTCGCTCCCACCTTGAGTTATGTCGCCTGGGGAGCCTGCTCCAGCATTGGAAGGTGTCGTCTTTGGGGACTGGTCACTATTGAAGGTGCCG
>NZ_JAVLSB010000043.1:0-232389 GCF_031583775.1 Pseudomonas rhizozeae | reverse complement strand
TGGGCCAGAGTAGAAAGGTGGATGGCAGCTTTGCTCCCACTCGTGCTTCAAGCACCGCGGACTCGCAGCTTGCCATCCACCCCTCTCACCCCAGAGTTTATTCCCTAACTCAGACACAAGCGGGCTTGCCCGCGATGGCGGTGGGTCTGGCGCCGGCTACTACACCTATATCCTCGACTTGCGGTAATCTGCGCAACACGCACAAACCCGCATACCCAGGCATAAACATGCAAATCGAACACTCCTTGGCTGAACTGCCGCCCCTGCGCCGGCAAAAAATCCTGTTGATTCTTGAACGCGACGGCAAGGTCATGGCGTCGGACTTGAGCCAGCACTTCGCGGTGTCGGAAGACACCATTCGCCGCGATCTTGCCGAGTTAGCGGCGGCCGGCCTGGTGCAGCGGGTGCATGGCGGCGCGTTGCCACGGCCCCGGGACACCGGCAAGGATTATTACCAGCGGATCAGCGAAACCGACGAAGTGAAGACCCAACTCGCGCAATTGGCCGCGCGCCAAGTGCGGGATGGGCAGATTGTGATCTTCGATTCCGGCACCACCACGTTGCAGATCGCCCGCGCCTTGCCGGCGGGCATCAACCTGACGGCGATCACCGCGTCGCCGATGATCGCCGTGACCCTGGCCGAGCATCCCGGCGTGCGGGTGATCCTCGCCGGTGGGCAACTGAACCCGGCGACCATGGCCTCCAGCGGCCACGAGACCGTCCGGCTGATCGAAAGCATCAAGGCGGATTTGCTGTTCACCGGGGTCTGCGCGATCCATCCCGAGGTCGGCATCAGTTCGCTGCATTTTGACGAGGTGCCGGTGAAACAGGCGATGCTCGTCAGCGCGTCTCACGTGATCGCGGTGACCACCGCTGACAAGTTCGGCGCGGTGGAGCCGTTCGTAGTCGCGCCCTGTTCGCGCCTGCATACACTGATTACCGAACGTCAGGTCACCACCGGCAGCCTCGAGGATTACCAGCGGTTGGGCATCGAAATCCTGCAGCCGTCGCTATAGCACGGGCACCCGCGATCCGTTGCGGGTCTCGGGCCGGCAGGCGCGCGGCGTCCTGCGTCGGCGGCAGGCCGAACGCGCGGCTGTAAAGCGGCATTCAAGGGTGGGGTGGCTGCGCAGGGTTTCGCGCAGGTTCGGAGCGATATCAACTGCCGTCCAGGGTCCGCCGCACTTTATCGAGCAGTTCGCTGATCTGGAACGGCTTGACCAGCATGTCCATGCCCGCGCCGAGGAACACCTGGCGATTGAGGGCGTTTTCCGCGTAGCCAGTCATGAACAGGATCGGCAAGGCCTCGCGCCAGCCCCGGGCGACATCGGCCAGTTCGCGGCCGCTCATGCGTGGCAGGCCGACGTCGGTCAGCATCAGGTCGATACTCGGGTCGTTCTGCAAGCGCTCCATGGCGGTTTCGATGTCTTCGGCCTGAGTGCAACGGTAGCCGGCATCCACCAGTACCTCGGCGACAAACATCCGCACCGACGGCATGTCCTCGACGATGAGCACATGTTCACCGGCGCCCTGCTGATCCACCGTGACCGGATCCGGTTCAGCCGGGCTCGGGTCCGTGGTGGCCGGCAGCATGATGGTCACTTCGGTGCCACGGCTGGCGACGCTGCGGATGTGCGCATCGCCGCCGGACTGGCGGGCAAATCCATAAATGGTCGACAGCCCTAGCCCGGTGCCCTGGCCCAGGGGTTTGGTGGTGAAGAACGGGTCGAACACCTTGTCGATCACACTGTGCTCGATGCCGGTGCCGTCGTCGCGCACCGCCAGCGCCACATAGGCGCCGTCTTCCAGCTTCGGGTCGCCGTGGGAATAGGCCGCGTAGGTGCTGACCCAGATGTTGCCGCCCTTGGGCAGCGCATCCCGGGCGTTGATCACCAGATTGAGTACTGCGCTTTCCAGCTGGATCGGGTCGACCAGCGCCATCGCCGATTTGCTGGTCAGTTCCAGCTTCAGCGCGATCCGTTCGCCGATGGTTCGGCGCAGCAATTCTTCCAGCGAACGCACGTGGTTGTTGATGTCCACCGGCCGGGTATCCAGCGGTTGTTGGCGGGCAAATGCCAACAAGCGATGGGTCAGGGACGCCGCGCTCATGGCCGAATTCAGCGCCGACTCGGTGTAGAACTGGACCTTGTCGATGCGTGAATCGGCAATGCGTTTCTGGATCAGTTCAAGGCTGGTGATGATCCCGGTCAGCAGGTTGTTGAAGTCGTGAGCGATGCCGCCGGTGAGCTTGCCCAGAGCGTCCATTTTTTGCACTTGCAGCAGTTGTGCCTCGGTGCGGGCACGCTCGGCCATTTCCCGTGCCAATTGGCTCGTCGCGTCATCCAGTTGCGCCAGGTGCGAGCGCTCGCGGTGGCGGTGTTCCGTCACGTCCTCGACGAACACCAGGCTCAACTCCGGCGTGCGGTAAGGCGAAATCTGCCATTCGGTCTCGCGAATTTCGCCGGCGACCCGCAAGTTAAGCGTGCCTTTCCAGCGTTCCTCGGCGGCCAGGCGCACGCGCAATTCGTCGACGACCGCGCACTGGTCGTCAGCAAAACACTTGGAGAGGGTTTGCGAATGCAGGTCGGCCTGGATCAGTTGCGAAAACGCGTGGTTGCATTCATGCACCTTGAGTTGCGCATCGATCACCGCAATCGGTGCCGAGACGTTGCTGAAGATCTCGCGAAAGCGTGCCTCGCTCTCACGCAGGGCGTTTTCCGTGTCGCGCACCCGCAGCAGGGTGCGCAGGGTCGCCAGCAGCACGTCCGGGTCGACCGGATGAATCAGGTAGGCGTCGGCCCCGGCGTTGAGACCCGTAATGATGTCGCCGGTCTGGATCGACGCCGCCGACACATGAATCACCGGCAGCAACGCCGTGGCGGGGTCGGAGCGCAATTTGCGCACGATGTCGAAGCCGCTCATGTCCGGCAGATTGACGTCGAGGATCAGCGCGTCCAGCACTTCGCTGTCGATCAGCGCCAGGCCATCGGTGCCGGTGCCCGCCTCGAGGACGACGTAGTCGTGATTCTCCAACCGCCGCCGCAGGGCGTACCGGGTGGCGACGTTGTCGTCGACGATCAACAAACGGATTTCACGTTTCATCGGTGGGCTCCCCGGCGATCGCCAGCGGGATGATCACGAAAAAGGTCGAGCCAACGCCCGGGGTGCTCTCGACGCCCACCTCGCCACCCAACAGTGCGGCGAAGCGTTTGCACAGCGAAAGTCCCAGGCCCGTGCCGCGCAAGCGTTTCTGTAACGGCGAGTCGACTTGCGAAAAGTCCTCAAACAATGCGCCATGCAGCTCAGGAGCGATACCGATTCCGGTGTCGGTGACTGCAAACCGCACAAATTCGTTATCTTCCAGGCGGGCCGAAACCCGCACTTCGCCACGGGTGGTGAACTTCAGCGAGTTGGAAATAAAGTTGCGCAGGATCTGCGCGAGCTTCTTGTCATCGGTGAACAACCGCGGCAAACCCACCGGTTCTTCGAAGATCAGGTCCACCGCCGAGGCGTCGACGATCGGCCGGAACATCCCGCGCAGGGCGGCGAACAGGTCGAACATGTCGAACCAGGCCGGCGAGATACTGATGCGCCCGGCTTCGATCTTCGCCAGGTCGAGCAGGTCGTCGACCATGTCGCTCAACTCCCGCGCCGCGCCGCGCACGAACGCCACTTGCTTGTGCTGCTCGGGGCTCAACGGGCCGTCGAGTTCATCGGCCAGCAGGCTGGCAATGCTCAGGATCGAGCCCAGCGGCGTGCGGAATTCGTGGCTCATGTACGACAGAAAGCGGCTTTTCAGGTCCGACGCTTCGCGCAGTTGCTCGGCCTGCATATCCAGCTCGGCATACAGCGCCAGCACGCCCTGATTGGTTTCATCCAGTTCGGCGCGCAAGGCGTCGGCTTCGCCCTGCAAGTGTTCGATCAAGGCGTTCTGATCAGTCATCGACAGTCTCCAACGCAACCACCGCCACCGTGATGTCATCCCTGCCGCGCGCGAAGTCGCGATTGAGCAGCGCCGCGATCACGGCCGGGTGACGGTGCACCAGACCGGGATAATCCTTGAGGTTCCATCTCGATTGCAGGCCATCGCTGTACATGATCAATAGCTGTCCGTTCACGTGAGCATAGTCAAAAGGCTGGGCCCGGCGATATTGGCCGCCGACGATCCCCGGATGGGACGCCAGGCCGCGCGAACCTTCGGGTGTTATCAGGCAGGCACCGATGTTACCGATGCCGACGAAATTAAGCGCGCCGCTGTGGTTATTGAAGCGGGCCATGGCGAGGGCACCGCCGCGGCTGCCGTTCATCGCTACATGGATGTCTTCGAGCAACAACTGAGGGTCATTGAACGGTGCTCGGGCGAATTCGACTTCGCCAGCACGAGCGCCGCGCTCGGCGTCTTCGCCGTGGCCGAGGCCGTCAATCACCAGCAGGCTCAAGTTCGGGCCCGAGATCGATAGATGCCAGACATCGCCGCAGGCCGGGTCATTGTGCAGCGAATGCTGGCTGACGCCGAAGCGCAGGTCCGTGGCCTTGCTGCCCTTGGGGTACAGCCGCGCCAATAAAATCGCGCCGCGGGAATCGGCATAGACGTCGAACACCTCGGCCAGGCGACCGATCGCGCCGAGGCCGATGCCTTGGGTGCCGCGGGTCGAGTAACCGTCGGCCAGGCAGTCCTGCAAGTCGAAACCCTGAGCGCGGTCCACCGCCAGGATTTCGATGCCATTGGCGCTGCCGCCCGGCACCACCCGCAGGTGCAACTCACCGCGCTCGGCGTGCTTGAGGATATTGCTCGCCAGTTCGGTGACCACCAGCGCCACGCGGCCGGCGTCGGTGTCGTTGAAGCCGATGTCTTGCGCCAGCTTCTGCGCGACCCGGCGGGCGTAGCCGATCTGGCTGCTGTCTTCGACGGTCAGCACCTGGGTCATCGACCCTCTAAGGTTCACGTCCATCGAGTGATCGTCACGCGTGTCCCCTCGCCGGGCGCGGTGTCGAGTTCGAATTCTTCCACCAGGCGCCGGGCGCCGGTCAAGCCAAGGCCAAGCCCGCCGCCGGAGGTCCAGCCGTCGGTCAACGCCAGCTTCAGGTCGGGAATGCCCGGGCCTTCGTCGCGGAAGGTCAGGCGCAGGCCGACCCGGCCGCCGTCTTCGAGGATCTGCCAGTCCATGTCGCCGCCACCGCCATAGACCATGGTATTGCGCGCCAGCTCGCTGACCGCGGTGACCATTTTCGTCAGGTCGATCAGGCGCATGCCGCACTCGGTGGCCAGTTTGCGCGCGGTCTGGCGCGCCAGGACCACGTCCTGCTCAATCGCGATGGGTTGGCTGCCGCTGCTGCGCACGTTCATTGTTCACGTACTCGGTCCTGCAGCAGTTTCATCCCACGCTCGACGTTCAACGCCGTGCTCACGCCAGGCAAGGTCAGGCCCAGTTCCACCAGGGTAATGGCCACGGCCGGCTGCATGCCGACCAGCACGGTTTGTGCGTCCATGATTTTCGACAGGCCGGAAATGGTGTCGATCATCCGCCCGATGAACGAGTCGACCATGTCCAGCGCCGAGATATCGATCAGCACGCCACGGGCCGAAGTGCGGCTGATGCGTTCGGACAGGTCGTCCTGCAAGGTCAGCGCGAGCTGGTCATACATGTCGACCTGGATGGTGACGAGCAGAAGATCGCCCATCTGCAAAATAGGGATGCGGTCCATCGGCTTATACCGCCTTGGTGACGTTCAAACCCAGACGGGTCAGGGCCAGTTTCAGCGCGTCAGCCAGGTTGGCTTTGGTCACCACGCCTTGCAGGTCGAGGCCCAGGTGCACAATGGTCTGGGCGATTTGCGGACGCACACCGCTGATGATGCAGTCGGCGCCCATCAGGCGGATCGCGGTCACGGTTTTCAGCAAGTGCTGGGCGACCAGGGTATCGACGGTCGGCACGCCGGTGATGTCGATGATGGCGATTTCCGAACCGGTGTCGACGATGCGCTGCAACAACGACTCCATCACCACTTGGGTGCGTTGCGAATCGAGGGTGCCGATCATCGGCAGGGCCAGTACGCCGTCCCACAACTTGACCACTGGGGTCGACAGTTCCAGCAGTTCTTCCTGCTGACGCTTGATCACCGATTCGCGGGATTTCTGGAAGGTGCGGATGGTGTGCATGCCCAGCGCGTCGAGCAGCTCGGAGATTTCCCACAGTTGCTCGGCGAGGGTCGCCGGATTGTCTTTGTATTCACGCTGCAGCAAGTTGAACAGCGGGCCTTTGAGGGCAAAGATGAAATTGGCGGTCTGGTGCGAGTCCTGGCCGAGCAGGGCGCGACTGTGCGAGAGCTTTTCCAGGAACTGGCGAATCTCGTCCCAACCGGCGGCGGCGATGTTCTGACCGCTGTCGCGTTCCAGCCCGTTGACGATCAGGCTGAGGAATTCGCTGGTCTGTTGTTTGAGGTCTTGCTCCTTGAGGTTACGCGTGGCACCGCTGGCTTCGAGGCCGTCGATCCAGTCGTTCAGCAATTGGTTTTGTTGCGAGCGGATCGCGCTGAGGGTGCTGGTTTGCAGTGTTGCCATGTCCATAAGCTCCTGAAAGGGTCTGTGCCCGTTTTCAAAAATGATAAGTGCGAAGCAGTGACCATTGTGCCGCGCAATAGTTGTTAGCGCTGCATAGGTTTTGTGCTTCTTTTGCATGACGTTCTGACTTTAGTCGGCGCCAGCGATAGTAGCGATGTTTGCTGCCCTTCATCCACTTTATGGAACCGCGCGTGCTCCCGGCGTTTCGAATTGGCATACCGCGGCGTATTTCCAGCTCGCGGCCATCGAAACGAGGTGTTTATGAGCAACTCAACCACTTGGACGCAGGCGCAGGATCAAAGCGGTGCGCCGATTGATCGCAACGACCCGGCCATCGACCCGGAAGTGCCCGGCCAGACGCAGCAGCAACCAGATTCGACGCCATCGGCGGGCGACGCCGAGGTTGACCAGAAAGCCAAGCATGATGACAACAACAACGAGTTCAGCCCAGGCTTCGAGCCCAAGCCTGATCGGCCTCAACCCGGTGAAGACACCGATGCCGACATTGATACTGATGGCGGCTAGGTTCTCCGGCACACAAAAAGAGGCCGCATCCTGGGATGCGGCCTCTTTTTGTGGCGGCGGTTTGTTGTTGCAGCACACGCGATTTACTTGCTTGGGTGAGCCGCTTGCAGTTTTTTCGCCATGTCCAGATGTTTTTCCAGGCCCGGCAGCATCTTCTGCGCAAAGCCCTTGAGCTCCACCGCGCCCGGTTTTTTATCGTCGGTGACGGTCTCGGCTTCTTTCTTGAACAGGGCGATGGTTTCTTCGTGGGCCTTCACCTGGTTATTGGCGTAGGCGGCGTCGAAGGATTCATCGCGCAGGTCGAGAATTTTTTCTTTGGCCTGTTTCACCAGGGTGGTGGTGTCCGGCACTTCAATGTCGTGTTTTTTGGCGATGGTCGCCAGTTCGTCGTTAGCCTTGCCATGATCGGTGATCATCATGTTGGCAAACGCTTTGATATCTGCAGACTGACTTTTTTCCAGGGCCAGGCGACTGGTCTCGATCTCGGCGATGCCACCGGCAGCCGCACTATCGACGAAGTCGCTGTTAGTGGCAGCAAACGCGGTGCCCAGGCTGCTGCTCAAGGCAATCGCGAGGGCGAGGTGGCGCAAGTTGAATCCGTCCATAAATGAGTCTCCACACAAGGTTCGATGAGGCGAACATGTCGTCGCTAATCAATGGAGGCTTCAGCGCGAAAAAAGGTTTTATCGCAATTGCGACAGGACGACGAACGGGCACCGCTGGTCTGATTGGCGGTCGACAGAACCCGTCAAGCGAGGCCATGCTGATCGACAGCAACCCCACAGAAACGGGTTTGCCGCCGATCAACCAACGGAGGTGTTCCATGCCGGTGAAACATGATCTGTACCAGGATTTGAGCCGCACCAAGGAAGAGATTCAGAAAATCAGCGCCAACGATCCTCTTCTCAGTTCGCTGCTCGCCAAGTATTCCGAGGCTGACGCCGATGTGGTGAAAGCTGAAACCGCGACGTCTGACGCACCCAGCGACGACGACCTGAAAAAGCTCAAGGAGAAGCGTCTGGGGTACAAGGACAAAATCGTCGAGCAGTTGCAAGCCGCGACCAAAGGTCAGTAGAAATTTGGAACAGCCCTGACCCACGGCACCTCGAATGAATAGAGTCCAGTGTCTGGACATTTAACGAGGTGCCGTATGAACACTCCCCGATTTCCCAGCGAAGAACAGGGCGCTTTCGACCCGATCCCCACCCATCCCGAACCCCTCAGCCCCGGGCGCACCACGGTCAATCCCGAGGATGAGCCGGGGATCGATGAACTGCCTAATAACGAAGGTGCACGGCCAATGGACCAGGACGATGGCACTGATATCGACCCGGAAAAAGTGCGAGAAGAGACTGATAATGCAGTGCGCGATGGAGAGATGGATCCGCGTTGAACCTCGGTTGCTGGTATGACTGAACTGACGCCATCGCTGGCAAGCCAGCTCCCACAGTGTTGGGTGGTGCACGCATTGACCCTGCACGCCACCGATTACTGCGCGATGGAGAGATGGATCCGCACGCCATCGCTGGCAAGCCAGCTCCCACAGTAATCTTCGGTGTGCAGGCAAATGCATTCACTACTCAGACCAGTGGGAGGGAGCCTGCTCGCGAATGCAATCGACCTGCCGCGGAGTCATTGCAGCCCTGCGCAAACCCCTGTGGGAGCTGGCTTGCCAGCGATCAGGCCTGACCATTCGCTGAAGATTATTTTTCCATACCCCCCGCAAATCTCAGTTCTTACCCAACGCCACTTCCAACGGCATCCGCACCATATGCCTGGCTTTCAACGAGCCAAAATAAAGCCACTCGCCATACTCGCGCACGGTCGTGATCGGCGAGTAGCTCTCGCTGCCGGTGGCTTGCAGATTGGCAATGACCTTGCCCTCTAGATCCAGGCCTAGGGCAAACCCGCGTTTTTCCACCGGCGCCGGCAAGACCTTCAAGGCACGGGCGATCATCTTGCGCACGAATGGATGGCCTGCCGTACCGTCCAGCAGGGCATTTCGCGGGGCGTAAAGCGCTACCCAGAATCGCGTGCCGCCATTGAACGCAAGGTTATCCGGCAGCCCAGGCAAGTTGTCGATGAACACGTCCGAAGTCCCGGCTTTCGGTCCGCTGATCCAGTAGCGAGTGATGCGGTAAGCGCCGGTTTCGTTGACCAGCACGTAGCTGTCCTCAGGGCCCAGCGTCACGCCATTGGCGAATTCCAGTTTATCCAGCAGTTGTTCGGTCTTGCCGGTCTGGAAGTCATAGCGCAGCAGGCGACCGTCGCCGCCATGCTCAATGATTGCATCGCCGTCCGAGCCATAGCCGAAACGGCTCGAGGCATCGCTGAAGTAGGCGTAATGCCCGGACTGATCGATCGCCACATCGTCGGTAAATCCGTAATCCACACCTCCCGCCGAGGTGCTCAAGGGAATCAACTGGCCGAGGGCGTCGAGTGCCAGCAAACCCTTGACCCCGTCAGCGATCACCAGCAAACCATTGGGATGGCGCGCCAGGCCCAACGGTCGGCCACCCGTATCGGCCAGCACTTTGATGATTTTGCCGTCGAGACTGCTGTGCAGGATGCGGCCGTCGTGCAGCCCGGTGATCAGTGCATCCTCTTCCAGCAGCAGCGCCTCGGGGCCGTCGATCTCCAGCGCCCCGACCGGGCGGACGGCGTTGAGTAACTGGTTGGCCGCGAACGGGCCGCTGTGCAGCGACGGAGCACTGGGCGGTGACCAGGCCACGGGCCGCACTTTGGTCGGCATCAGCAAGAGAAAGGCGACGATCAACAGCAACAAGGTCAACAGCGCGTGATACCACCGGACGCGGCTCAAGCGGCGGCCCCGGACTGGCCGGGGAGAAGGGCGTGAACTCTGTCACGCAGGGCCAGCAACGAAGCTGCCGACTCATGATCGATGCGCCGCTTGAGTAGCAATTGATTGGCCAGGCGCAGCGCCCAGCCGCTGAAGGCGTAGTCCAGGGTGCGCACGAATTGCGTGCCGTTGGCCGTGGCTTCGCACTCATAGGTCACGGTCAGTTCCAGCCCGTTCTCGCCCCGCGCCCGCGCGCTCCAGCGCCGGCCCGGCAAGTATTCGTCGACGCGCCAGATCAGATGCCCGTCGCGGCCACCGGCGCGGATGTCCTCTTCGAACCGCGCCCCGGCATGCAGCGGCCCGTCCGGCCCCTGAATCCGCAATGACGACGGATGCCATTCCGGCCAGCGGCTGACGCTGCTGGCGTAGGCCAGCACGGCGAGCGGGTCTCGCAGGATCTCGATGCGGTGCTGCATGCGCGTCATGGCGGTTCTCGGCACAAGGTGTTGATCGGTTTCCGGTTCCCAGTGGAGGGTGCCGAACAGGTAATCCATCAGCGGCAGGACAATATTGAAGTTGCGCTGCTGCATCATTTCCCGGCGGTGATGAACCTCATGCAGCCGGCGCATCTGGCGGATCCACGGCAGCCGCGCCAAGGGATGGCTCGGCGGCAAATGCTCGCAGGCGTGAAACACTTCGTACAGCAGGTAACCGAGGATCATGCAGCCGGCGAACAGCCCGGCGACGTTTGCGTCCCATTGTTTGAGCAGCCACCAGGCGGGCAGTGTCAACGCGACACTGTGCACCACAATCAGCCAGGCGGGAAACAGAATCACCTGCCAGTCCTGGGCGCGCTCGAAGGTCATGAAACCGGGCGTGAAAAAACTGTGGTGATCCCCGGCATGCCGCGCGTAAAACAGCTGCGCCAGACGCCGTTTGTGATGGCCCAGATGCCGATGCACCAGATAAATCACCAGGTTCGCCAGCAGCAAGGTCAGCGGCAGCGTCAGCCATTGCCAGGGTTGTACTTGATGCACCGTGCTCCAGAAGCCGAACATCGCTAGCACGCCGAACAGCAACACAAACCCGCCGTGCAGCCACGGGTTGTAGCGCGGATGTATGGCGGCACGGTAGCGCAGGCGGAAGGCGGCGGTGGTTGGCCTCACGGAGCAGTCCCTGGTAGTTGAGTATCACCAGCGTAGACGAACCTTGAGCGGTTGCCTGAGCTTGACACAGGGCGCATTGGCCAGGATCCGCTGCATAACCGCCGGGTGTGGCGAGGGTGGTTCGGGGCCTAGATCATCGGGTCCCAGCGCTGCGACCAGTCCCCGTCGTCCTTGACCACTTGCCGCAGCACGTCGAACGCCTGTTGCAGGATGCTGCTTTCGCGGTCGCGAGAGTAGACCAAGTAGGTCGGGTAATTGAATTCCGGGGCTCTGGGCACCCGTTCGAGAACACCGCTGTCGAGGTAGCTCTGCACGACGCGGGTACGGAAATAGCCGCTTCCGCCGTTTTCCAAGATGTATTGCAGGGCCACGGGGCCGAGGTTGAAGCTGACCGCCGCTTTGGCTTTGTCCGGCAAGGCGGCGTCGTGTTGGCGGCGGAAATCAGCGCCCCAATCGATGTAGACGTAGGGCGTCGGCTGGGTGGGCAGGCGCACCTGAATGAGCTTCTCTTCCAGTAACTGTTCCACTTGCAGCCCTGGCCAGTATTCCGGTTGAAACACCAGCGTGGCGTCGAGCACGCCGATCTCCAGTTGTCGCAGCAGGTCGGCGCCGTTGCCGATTTCCATGCGCAGGGCGTAGGCCGGGATTTGCGTACGCAAGGCCTTCGCCCAACTCAACAGCAGCGGGCTGCACAGGCTGACTTCGCCACCGATGTGCAGCACGTTGCGATAGCCCTCGGGTAACGGCAAGTCTCGCCGCGCGGCTTCCCAGGTTTGCACCAGTTGATTGGCGTACACCACGAAGGCTTCGCCGTTGGGTGTCAGGCGTGCGCCGGCGCGGTTGCGCACGAACAAGGTGCAGTCGAGTTGGCTTTCGAGTTTCTGTACCCGCGCGGTGATCGCGGTCTGGGTAACGTGCAACTTGTCGGCGGCCGCCACCAGGCTGCCGTGACGGACGATTTCCAGGAAAGTGCGGGCGAGGTCGATGTCCATGGGGCAACCGTTGCGTGACGAAGCGTCGATTGTAGAAGGGCCGGGGCTGCGTCAGGAAGTTATTTGCGCGACCGCTGCTTGGGGGCTCAGGGCGTGGCAATCCCCTTGGGCAGGATCAACTCCGCACACAGGCCGCCGCCTTCACGGTTACTCAACACCAGCGAACCGCCAATGGCCATCGCCAGTTGTTGGGCGATCGCCAGGCCCAGGCCGGTGCCGCCGGTGCTACGGTTGCGCGAACTTTCCACGCGGTAGAACGGCTCCATCACGTGCGTCAGTTCTTCTTCGGCGATACCCGGTCCGCGGTCCATGACCTTGATCGATAACTTACCGCTGGCCAGTGCCTGCACCTGCAACTCGGCGGCGCCGGCGAATTTCAGGGCGTTGTCGGTCAGGTTCACCAGCACCCGGCGCAGGGCGTGCGGGCGGGTTTCGATGACCATGCCGCTCTTGCCGTGCAACTGCACATTCTTGTCCATGTCCTGATAGTCGAACATCAGGCTATCAAGGAACGAATCCAGGTCGGTGCGGCAACTGGCTTCGGTGGCGCCGTGCACGCTGCGGGCGTAGGCCACGCCTTCCAGTACCAGGTGCTCGATCTCGCTGAGGTCGCTCCACAGTTTTTCTTTCTCGATGCAATCGTCCATGAACTCGGCCCGCAGCTTCATCCGGGTGATCGGGGTTTGCAAGTCGTGGGAGATCGCCGCCAGCAGTTGCATGCGTTCCTTCAGATACGCACTGATGCGCGCCTGCATGGCATTGAACGCCTTGGCCGCGTAGGCGACTTCGGTCGGCCCCTGCTCATCCAGATGCACGGCATGGGCGTTGGGATCGAGGGTTTCCGCGGCTTGCGCCAGGCGGGTCAACGGGCGAATGGCGATGCGCACCGCGGCCCAGGTGCAGCCGATCAACAGCGCCAGTTGCGCGAGCAACACTGCCGGTAACCACGGCGAGACCGCTGGCATGGTCGGGCGTACATCGAGGGTCAACGGGTTGCCGTCGCTCAGGCGCAAGTGGCCCTGGAAGCGCTTTTTCTCCCCGGGCACGTCGGTGTAGGTCAGCTTGTAGGCCGGGTTCATCGCTTCATTGATCGAGGTCACGGCCATCGGTGGATCCTGCATGTCCATCGGCGTGCCGCGCTCGCCTTCGCCGAGGATCCAGCCGTAGTTGGTGCGCTCCAGGCGCTGCAACCAACTGGCGCGTTCCTCGGCGGGCAGGCGATCGAGAATGGCGATCGAGGTCGAAACGTCCGTTTCCAGGTTGCCGAGCATGGTGTTTTTCGCCGACTCGTAGCGCTCGTAGAACTGCGCGCCGAACGACAGGGCCTGGGCCAGGACCAGGCCGATCAGGAAAATCAGCGACAGCCGCGAGGCGAGGGTGCGTGGCCAGCGAAAGGACAGGTTCATGCGTGCGCCCCAAGGATTTCCACCGGCAGCGAAAACACGTAGCCCTCGCTGCGCACGGTTTTGATGTAGGCCGGTTCGCGGGCGTCGTCGAGCAAGCGCTGACGCAAACGGCTGACCAACAGGTCGATGGAACGGTCGAACAGATCGGCGTCGCGGCCCTGAGTCAGGTTCAGTAACTGGTCGCGGTTGAGCACCCGCTGCGGGTGGTCGAGGAACACCCGCAGCAAACGGTATTCGGCGCCGCTGAGGGTGACCATGGTGCCGTCCTTGTCGAGCAGGTGCCGGGCCGAAGTGTCCAGGCGCCAGCGGCCGAAGGCGATCAAACGGCCGCTCTCAGTGACCGCCAGGTTCGGCGGCAGCATGCGCGTGCGGCGCAGCACGGCGTTGATGCGTGCCAACAATTCGCGGGCGGCGAAGGGTTTGGTCAGGTAATCGTCGGCGCCCATTTCCAGGCCGATGATGCGGTCGGTTTCGTCATTGCGCGCGGTGAGCATCAGGATCGGCGTGGTTTTGTGTTTGCCGGCCCGCAGCTCGCGGCACAGCATCAGGCCATCGTCACCGGGCATCATGATGTCGAGCACGATCAAGTCCACGGGCGTTGATTCGAGGAAGGTGCGCATCTGCCGACCGTCGGCGACCACGGTGGTGCGCAGACCGTTTTTCTTGAGGTAGTTGCCCACCAGTTCGCGGATCTCGCGGTCATCGTCAACGACGAGAATGTGATCGACGTGCTCCATCGGGCCAAGCCTCTGTAAAGGGGAATGTCCGCAGTCTACCGAGCCTTCCGGCGCGCGCCTGCCACCCTTTGTATTGCAGTGTATCTGGCTTGCAGAGGGATACGTTTCAACGCAAAAAAGCCTGTTTGCGCGGCTTTTGTATCGCCGTGTATCCCGCCCCGGCTCTGATACTTACCGATTTATACCCGCCGCTTCCCGACACATACGGGATACCTCAAGCGCTTTAAATGAGCCCCATCGAAGCACGGCCAGATGCCGCTGCTCAGACACCACGAACTCATTCATTGCAACCCGAGGAAACCATCATGAATCGCCAGTCCGTTTTCGCCGCTTGCCTGTTCGCCACCCTGAATATCTGCACCTTCTCGGCTCGTGCCGAAGCCGATGTCACGCCCAAGACTTACAGCTACGGCACGCATCTGGATATCCAGAAAGTGGTCTCGATCAAAGAGGACAACCGCATCGTCTGCGGCCCGGTCGATGCGCAAATGACCTACCTCGACTCCCACGGCAAAACCAACGTGCTGGACTACCGCAAATTCGCTGATGGCTGCAACGAGAACAACTGATCGCGTGTTTCCAACCGCCACTTCTGACTAAAAGGTGAACCTTATGATCCCGTTGAAAAGCTACCTGACCGCCGTTGCCTTCGCCCTGGCCGGCAGCGCCGTGCACGCCAATGCCGCCGCTGAAAAAGAACACTGCGGTAGTGGCGTTTGCTTCCAGTTGACTCCGCTGGCGAAAGAGGGTGAAAGCCCGGCTGTAGCGGAGAACGGTTACAGCCGCACCCCGCAGGGGATGCAGGTGGATAACCAGACCGCGTGAAGCACCGCCGACCCCCTGGGGGAGCGAGCCTGCTCGCGAAGGCGGAGTGTCATGTTCAGTGATGGTGACTGACCGGACGCCATCGCGGGCAAGCCCGCTCCCACAGGTTTTTGCGTTGAACACAACATTTGTATATCCCAGCCAATTATCAGGTGACCCTTATGTTACTCATTGCCTTTCTGGGCGGGATTTTGACCGTCCTCAGCCCTTGTATCCTGCCGGTGGTGCCGTTTCTGTTTGCCCGTGCCGACCGCTCGACCCGTTCCATCGTGCTGACCCTCGGCGGTATGGCCGTGACCTTCGCCGTGGTCTCCAGCCTGGCGGTGGTCAGCAGTGAGTGGGTGATTCAGGCCAGCAACACCGGGCGTCATGTGGCCCTGGTGGTGATGGTGGCGTTTGCCCTGTCGCTGATTTCCGCTCGCGTTGGCGAGTGGCTGACCCGGCCGTTCGTGGCCCTGGGCAATCGCATTGACCCGGCCACCCGCAATATGTCCGGCCCCCTGGGTTCGGTGTTGGTAGGCGTCGCCACCGGGCTGTTGTGGGCGCCGTGTGCCGGGCCGATCCTCGGGGTGATCCTGACCAGCGCCATGCTGCAAGGCGCCAATGCCGGGACCAGTCTGCTGCTGGTGGCCTACGGTCTGGGCAGTGCCTTGTCGCTGGGCACGCTGATCTTTGCCGGCCGTGGCCTGGTCAACCGCTTGAAGCCTTCGATCCCGGTCACCGGTTGGTTGCGTCGCGGCGCCGGGGTCGCGGTGCTGGCTGCCGCCGCCGTGATCGGCACGGGCAACAGCAAGGTGTTGTCGGCCGGTGCTTCGTCTGAAGGGGTGGCGAGTGTCGAGCAGGGCGTGCTGCAAACCGTGCCGAAAATCGTCGACTACCTGGTCAGCAAGGTCAACGCCGCCACCACTGCTTCCGCCGACGAAAGCCAGGGTGAGATGCCGTCGCTCAACGGCGCAGTGGAATGGCTCAACTCGCCGGCCCTGAGCAATCAGTCGCTGCGCGGAAAAGTGGTGCTGGTGGACTTCTGGACCTTCGACTGCATCAACTGCCTGAACACCTTGCCGCATGTGAAGGATTGGGCGAAGAAGTACGAGAAGGACGGCCTGGTGGTGATTGGCGTGCACACGCCGGAGTACGGTTTCGAGCGCATCATCGGCAATGTGAAGAAGCAGGTGAAAGACCTGGGCATCACCTACCCGGTGGCGATCGACAACGATTACACCATCTGGCGTGCCTTCGATAACCAATATTGGCCGGCGCATTACCTGGTCGACGCCAAGGGCCAGATCCGTTACACCCACTTCGGTGAAGGCCGTTACGAAGCGCAGGAAAAGGTCATTCAGCAATTGCTGGAAGAGGCCAAGGCCGACGCCAAGACCACTGCGCCGGCAGCCTGATCCGCCGCGCAATACCGCACGACCAGGGCTCATCGCATGATGGGCTCTGGTCGTTTTTACTGGTGAGGGAATATTCCGCCGCGCTAAGTGTTCACCTCTAGGAACACTTGATTGCGCCCATCGGCGCCACACCGTGAAGTCCAAAAACGAGAAGAACATGATGGCGATTGTCTGGTTGCACGTGGTTTCGATGGTGCTCGGTTTTGCGGCCCTGGTGGCCTACGACGCGGTGCTGATCGTGGCGGCGAAGTCCAAAAGCGCCGAGTTTATCCAGCAAGCTTTGAACAGCACCGCACCGGCCGGACTGGCCGGCAAGATTCTGGTGATCATCGGGCTGCTGGCCGGCGTGCACCTGGCCGGCAAGTTCGGCTACGGCGCGACCTGGCTGGTGGGCTCCTATGTGCTGATGGCGCTCTCGATGTTCCTCGGCGCCGTCGTACTGGACCCGATCCGCAAGCGTTTGCTGGTGGCCGCCGTCGCTGGCGACCGGCAAATCGCTGAATTTCGCCTGGGTTCGGTGCCGTTGATCGTGCTGTACATCAGCAGTCTGTGCTGGGCGATTGTGATCGGCCTGATGTTGGCCAAGCCCTGACTTCACCGCGCGTGCAGCCCAGTGTCAGGCGCCTGAAACACTTCGCCGGATTTGCCTGCCGCCACCGGACGACCGGGCCCGTTGGCCGACGACCGGGCGCGACGCCGGCGGTACCGGGAGCGATAGTTTTAGAGCGGGGCTGCAGCCGTACTGCGGCGTCATTTTTACCCTCGATAACCATAAAAGAGGTTGCCCCATGAGCACTCCCATTGATCTCCAAGCCCTCAAAGGTCGGCAAATGGCCGCGTGGGCCAGCGGCGATTACGCCGTGGTTGGCACTACGCTGCAGTTGGTCGGCGAGCTATTGGTCGAAGCCTGCGACTTGCGCTGTGATGAACAGGTGCTGGACGTCGCCGCCGGCAATGGCAACGCGACCCTGGCCGCCGCCCGTCGAGGTGGCGTAGTCACGTCCACCGACTATGTCGCGGCGCTGCTCGAACGGGGCGAGGACCGCGCCCGCGCCGAGCATTTGGCGGTGACGTTTCAAGTGGCAGATGCCGAGGACTTGCCGTTCGGCGACGCCAGCTATGACGTGGTGCTGTCGACTTTCGGCGTGATGTTCGCCCCGGACCAGCCGAAAGCCGCCTCTGAGCTGGTGCGGGTGTGCCGGCCCGGTGGACGGATCGGCCTGGCCAACTGGACGCCGGACGGTTTTGTCGGGCAGATGTTCAAGGTCCTCGGCAAGCACGTGCCGCCACCACCCGGTGCGTTTCCGCCGTCGCGCTGGGGTACCGAAACCTGGCTGCACGAGCAGTTCGCCGAGACCTGCCAGGTGGAAGTCACCCGCCGCTCGTTCAACTTCCGCTACCGCTCCGCCGCCCACTTCATCGACACCTTCCGCCGCTGGTACGGCCCGGTGCACAAAGCGTTCGGCACACTCTCGGCCGACGCCGCTCAGGCGCTCGAGGCTGACCTGACCACACTGCTGGAAAAACTCAACCGCGCCGGGCCAGACTCGCTGGTGGTGCCGAGTGAATACCTGGAAGTGGTGATGACGCGGCGCTGATCGCGGTGTGTCAGACAGCTGCTTACTGAATGCACCACCGCCATCGCGAGCAGGCTCGCTCCCACTTTGGATCTGAGGTGTGCCGAGTACCGAGCAAACACCGCCCATCCCTGTGGGAGCGGGCTTGCCCGCGATGACGTCAGCACATCCAACATCGCTCTGGGCTGACTCACCTCGCGCGGTAAGTCAGCACGGCGATGGTTCAGGAGTGCTTGCCGTGATTAACGTCAAACCACTCCATCGCTGTGCGCCAGATGCAAATCCCCAGGAAATACGCCGAGGCCAGCAGCCACAAACCCATCACCAGGTGATTGAGGGTCGGATGGTTGAGTACCAGTGAGAGGCTGCACAGCAACCAGATCGAGGTCACGGCAATGTTGATCGGCATGAAGCGCTTCACGCGGAACGGGTGGAGAAATTTCATGCGGGTGACGGTCAGCAGGGCCAGGCCAATCACGGTGAGCAAGGTCACCCAGGACGGCGGGCCGATGATGAACAGGCACAGCGCGACTACGTTCCACGCGGCGGGGAAGCCCTGGAAGTAGTTGTCTTTGCTTTTCATGTCGACGTTGCAGAAGCAGAACAGTGACGACACCAGGATCACCGTGGTAACCAGCAGCGGCGTGTAGTCCGGAAGCGGGATGTAGCGATAGATGAACAGTGCCGGGATGAACACGTAGGTCAGGTAGTCGATCACCAGGTCCAGCACCGAGCCGTCGAAGTGCGGCAACACCGATTGCACATTGACCTTGCGCGCCAGGGCTCCGTCGACGCCATCGACGATCAGCGCCACGCCCAGCCACAGCAGGCACGCGGTGGGTTGGTTTTCGAACAGGGCCAGGGTGGCCAGGAAAGCCAGCACCACGCCGGTGGCGGTGAAGCCATGGGCGCCCCAGGCTTTGAGCGTGGCGATGCGTTGAGTCGAGATCAAAGGAGTGTTCTCCAGCAAGTGAAACGGGCCAGTTGCTACCACCGACGGGGTCACCGGCAAACCTGGCTGGGCTGCACCTATCGACCGGTTATCGGGGAATAAGGTTCATCCCCCAGATAAATCGTAGACCGCTGCGGAAAAAATGTTGCGGTTAAATGTACCGCAGGAGGCGAAGTGGCAGGGATAGCTTCGTGCGGACGGGACTGCTGCGCAGTCCGGCGGGAGCAAGCTTCCTCGCCACAACTGAGCGCTGGCAAAAATCCCCTGTGGCGAGGGAGCTTGCTCCCGCTGGGGCGCGCAGCGGCCCCATGCCGATGCTTCAGTCGCCTCGCGCCCGCAGGCGGTACCCTCGTGGCGAGAGCTGCGTCACCCGTTTGAAAGCGTGATTAAACGCACTGTCCGACTCATACCCCAGCGCATAACCGATGCTCGCCACCGAATCGCTGCCGGTGCATAGCGCATGGGCGGCGAGGCGCATGCGCCAGTGCAGCAAATAATCCAGCGGCGGACGACCGGCCAGGGCTTTGAAGCGTTGGCTGAACACCGTGCGCGACATCCCCACATCGCTGGCCAGTTCAGCGACCGTCCACGGATGCGCCGGCTGCCGGTGCAGGTGAGCGATGGCGCGGCCGATGCGCGGGTCGGTCAACGCATTCAGCCAACCGGGAAACGCCGGGCCCGCGTGGTCGAGGTGATGGCGCAAGGCGTGTAACAACAGCATCTGCGCCAGATGATCGGCCATCAATCGCGAACCGGCGCCGGCGTGGCTGAGTTCGCTGGCCAGTTGTTCCAGCAGCCATGGGAACGCGGCGGCGTGGGGCGAGGTCGCGGGGATATGAATGACGCTGGGCAAGTGATCAAGCAGCAAATCCGCCTGGGCCGCATCGAGGGTGAAGCGCCCGCCGATGGCGCTCAGCGTATCGACAACCCCGAAGCGCGCACAGCCGTGCACGGCGGTGGCGAACACCTCTCGCGCATCCACCGCTTCCAGCGTCAGGTCGCTGGCCAGGCGATAGGGTTTGCCGTCGGTCAGCCAATAGGCATCACCGGGGTGCAAGCGATAGGTCGTGTGGTCGCCCGCCACTTGCAACCAGCAAACACCCCGTTGAATGGCGGTGAATTTAATCCCGTCGTAACCGGGAAAGTCGATGGCCCAGTCGCCGCCCGCGATCAGTTGTGCGCAATGGCCGCCCTGCGGTTTGACCAGCGAAAGAACATCTGACAGAAGATCCATGGGTTTTCCGAACGATCGAGCAATGAAAAGACCGAATGTAGCATTGGTCGAACGCCGCGTTGCACTGAAGATGGGCTATTGCTTGTTTTGCCCATTGAAGGAAATCCTGATGAGTCCTCTGCAAATCCCTATGAACAGCGGCTTCGGTCCGAAAACCGAGGCCTGCGACGTGATGCGTGGCATCGATCTGACAGGGAAAATTGCGATAGTCACTGGCGGCGCGTCGGGCTTGGGCTTGGTCACCTGCAAAGCGCTGGCCGAGGCGGGCGCGACGGTCATTGTGCCGGCGCGGGACGTGGCCAAGGCAAGACGGGCGCTGAGTGGCGTCGCCAATGTCGAGGTTGAGCCCTTGGACTTGCTTGATCCCGCATCCATCGAACGTTTTAGCGCGCACTTCCTGCGCAGCGAACGGGCCTTGCACTTGCTGATCAACAGCGCCGGAATCATGGCCACGCCGCTGGCGCGGGATGCACGCGGGTATGAAGCGCAGTTGTCCGCCAATCATTTAGGGCATTTCCAACTGGCAGTACAGCTTTGGCCGGCGCTGCAACGGGCGCAGGGGGCGCGGGTGGTGGCGGTGTCGTCCGGTGGGCACCGGATCGCCGCGATGGATTTCGAGGACCCGAATTTTCAGCAGAGGCCGTATGAAAAGTGGACGGCGTACGGTCAGTCGAAATCCGCCAATGCGTTATTCGCCTTGGGGCTGGATCAGCGCGGCAAGGCACAGGATATTCGCGGGTTCTCGGTGCATCCCGGCACGGTACTCACGGACCTGGCGCGGCATCTGTCGGATGAAGAGTTGCAGCGCTTTGGCGTGTCGAAGGACAGCACCCACGGCAGCATTCCCGAAGGCCAGGCGGCGGGTGAGGGCGGAGATTACAAAACCCCCGAGCAAGGCGCGGCAACCGCACTCTGGTGCGCGACCAGTCCACAGTTACAGGGTTTGGGCGGGGTGTATTGCCTGGATGCCGACATTGCGCGGATCGACTCCCCCGACCGGCCGGGTGTCGCGACCTGGGCTTGCGATATCGCGCTGGCGGATCGGCTCTGGACGTTGAGCGAGCAGTTGACCGGTGTACGGCTCGCTTGAATCCTGCATTTACACGTATTGGCGTTGACGCTCGCGCGAGGACGAATACGCGGCTTCAGCTTCCAGCAAGTGCGCTTCGAGGATGTCGTTCAGAAAGCGGAATTGATCGTTGAAGCCGATCACGCCGTTGCTGAAATGGTTGCCAGCGGCGGGCATCAGCAGTTCATCGAATTGTTCGTTGAACACCAGGTTCGCGGCCTTCTTGAATACGTAGCGCTGCGAGTAGTAGTTGGTGCCGAACACCGGAAAACTTACAGATAAGGTAACGGGGCGGTTCATCAGTTTGTCTCCTCGGAGTCCAGAAGGTGCAGCACGTACTGTGAAAAAAGCGTCAAGGTCACAGCGGTCACAGCCAGGCAAGTCAGCAGGTGGATCAACATGGTTCAACCCTCCTATGCAGGGTGTGTGTGGGGCATGGGACCGATCCTACGCTGTGGATTTTTTTGCGGAAGGCATAAGCGCCGATGGTGAATATCGACAGCGATGATGGTTAAGGGAATGGCCCGGCGCCGTTGGTTTTTCGCGGCTCGGGATTAACGCGGCAGACCTATACTCAATTCAGCCGTGCAACCCCGGGCCGACTGTTGGGTAGGGACTGCGAACTTGAACCTGCGTGGGCTGATCGTCGCCATAATGCTGGTGTTGGCCGTGGCCGGTTGTGCCACGCCGTCCCGCGCGCCCGTGGCGCAAATGGCGGTGGTGATTTCGCCGATGACCTGGCGGCAGGTCGATCAGGAAGTGTTCGCCGCCTCGCAGAACGCCACCGAGCAGGCCAAGCTCTACGCCCGCGGCGCCATGGAACATTGGCGCACACGGGTGTATCAGCAGACAGAAGAAAATTTCATCCCTTGGTTCAGCAGTTACTGGACCCAGGAATGGCTATCGATGAAGGTCAGTTGGTACACCATGAGCGCGGGCGGCGAGCAAGACGCGTCAGCCAGACGCTTGGCGGATTACTTGCTGGAACAATACCGGGAGCGAGTGCTGGCGCCGGTGGCGGTGGAGATTGATCCGGACGCGATCCTCGGCGAAACCACGGCGTATTACGTGCAACTGTTGCATCAGCAGATGCAGGTGATTGCCCAGCGTCACGGCGTGCCGATGCCGCAACTCTACGGGCGCATTCAGAAAATCCCCGCCATTGCCCTCGGGCCTCCGCCGGCGCGGGATGCGTCGCTGTATCAAGTGGTGCAGGCCGCGCCGCTGAATACCTTGCCGGCCTACGCGGCTTTGATCGACAAAATCCACACCGCCGGCGGCGCCAAGGGCATTGGCTCGACCGACGCCGGCATGACCCCGGTGGCCACGCGCGCCAGCCGACGCATGGAAGCGGAAATGGCCCCGCGCGGTGCCGCCAGTGCAGTGGCCGCGGCGGCCGGCAAGTTCGCCGGAGGCCTGATCTCACTGGGGGTTGCCGGGGTCCGCGCGATTATTCAGGCCAACGACCGGCCCGACAGCGAAGCGCTGATCCGCAGCAGTCTCGGTGGCTCGTTCGACAAGAACTGGCAAAAACTGCTGCACAACCCCAGCACCGGCGTCATGGCCGGCACGCTGTACCTGGCCGGGCAGGTCGAAAGCCACCTGGCCAGCAGCGTCGAACCGCCGGTCGGCGTGGGCCTGGACGCTGTCGAGTGGACGCCGTCCGGAGCGACTACTCAGCAGCTTCATCCCTAACCTTGCAGGAGCATCAACATGTCTTACGTCGATGGCATGATCGCCGCGGTGCCCACCGCCAACCGTGAGCAATTCAGAAAACACGCCGAGATCACCGCAAAAATCTTCAAGGAATGCGGGGCCCTGAGCCTCGTCGAGTGCTGGGGCGATGACGTGCCGGACGGCAAGGTCACCTCGTTCCCGATGGCCGTCAAACTCAAGCCCGATGAGACAGTGATTTTTTCCTGGATCGTCTGGCCGGACAAAGCCACCCGCGATGCAGGCATGCAGACGATGATGAACGACCCGCGCATGCAGCCGGACGTCAATCCAATGCCGTTCGACGGGCAGCGCATGGTATTTGGCGGGTTCAACATCATCGTGCAGGTATGAATATCACTCCGCCGCCGGGGTGATGCGACAACTCTTGCGCTGGCGGATCTCGGTGTCCGAGGGCCGCTCTTTGACAAACTCAAACCGCGGCTCGCCTTCGCTGTAGGTCACCAGCCAGCCCCATTCCAGCTCGCTTTCATCCTGCCCAGGCCGTGGCGGCGCGGCCCACCAGGGTTCTTTGCTGAGGACTTGTCGCATGACACCTCCGGGTGAGTGGCGTTGCTTGAACTATAACCGGTGATGCACAGGCCGCCAGGTCGGCGTCGGCACAGACTCGTGAGAAACCAGCTAGAACTAAGCCCCGGCTGGGCGTTTGGTGCCGGGAGGCATTTCTTCAAAGATGACCACTACACCAGGGTAGTGGTGGGTGTCATTACAGAAATTTTTGTTGCCAATGTCAGGAAACAGATAAGCGTATGAGGTCTTCCGGCGTGGGGCGCTTCGGAAGTGATCACTTTTCGCCAGCCAGGCATCAAGGCGTTCTCGGATTTTATTTTTATCTAGCCCACTGACTCCTTTTGTCGAAACTTCGCTCATAGGCAGGGTGGGCACCACGAACGTCACCGCAAATCGTCGATCACCCTCGTTCTTAGTGAGGTGCCAGCAATCACCCCACGCTGCTTCCTGGGCTTTCTGCATGTAGTTAGTGCGAGCGCGGCTGCCAATGGGTTGCCAGGCTTGCTTGGACTCGATGGCGAAAGACACGTCTTTGGTTGAGAGTACGAGATCGCAACGGCCGTTTTTTAGCACCCCTGCTTCCACGCCAGCTTCTGCCTTGGCATGTTTTGCGGTACTGAATTCTTCAATCGCAACCCAGTCTTTGAGGCTCCAGGCGGCGCCGGCCAATGTACTCAGGGTGGCGCGCTCGTTGTACCACCAGCAGTTGTCCCTATCGTAGATCACCAAGTAACGCTCGATTGCTTTTATCCAGGCAGCCAACAACGTATGCAATAGTGCTTCGTCGTTATGAATATGGATTTTTTCCAAGGTCGACATACAGGTCCTTTTGACATTCGCAGCCGTCGAGTGAAGCGCGAAGTTACCGCATTCCGTGCGCTGGACCCAAGCGCTGAAGTAATGATGCGCCGAGCGATGATAGAACGGCATGAGCGTTTATCAGCCAGACGAAGTGCTCAATGGAAGTTCTGCCAAACAACACGCTGGAAATGCCAGTCACTTGCTTCTTCGTCGTTTTGCTGACCTGAGGTAGAATGCCGCACCTTCACGTCACGCTAGGGCGGGGAAGTGCCGGTCGCGCGCGATCGAGCGGTACAAAAATGTAATCAGTGTCACCCAAGTAGCTGAGCCAATGACTAATAAAAAGTCAGCACAGGAGGGGCATATACGTGAGGCCGATCATGTTTATCGGTCTTGTATGTCCACCATCAGTCCTTTCTGAGTGCGGTTCGGCGGTAGCGACGTTGCCCATGGCGGGTCGCGCTTCAGGCAGAGGAATGACAGGTGGACGGCGTTCTATCCTAGGTATTAACTGCATGTTGAAGAAAGTGAACACCGCATTACTGGGCCTTGCGTTGTCCATGGGGCTGACCTCGGCGCACGCGGCCGAGGCCAAGAAAGTCGATGTATTGCTCATCGGCGGGGGCATCATGAGTTCGACCCTGGGCGTCTGGCTCAATGAACTCGAGCCGAACTGGACCCTGGAAATGGTCGAGCGCCTCGATGGCGTCGCCGAAGAAAGCTCCAATGGCTGGAACAACGCCGGCACCGGTCACTCCGCACTCGCCGAGTTGAACTACACCCCGGAAAACAAAGACGGTAAAGTCGAAATCCCGAAAGCCATCGAGATCAACGAGGCGTTCCAGATTTCCCGTCAGTTCTGGTCATGGCAAGTGCAGAACGGCGTGTTGAAAGACCCGCGTTCGTTCATCAATTCCACGCCACACATGAGCTTTGTGTGGGGCGACGACAATATCCAGTTCCTGAAAAAACGCTACGAAGCGCTGAAGGCGAGCCCGCTGTTCGCCGGCATGCAGTATTCCGAAGACCCGGCGCAAATCGCCAAGTGGGTCCCGCTGATGATGGAAGGCCGTGATCCGAAACAGAAGATCGCCGCCACCTGGACGCCGATCGGCACCGACGTCAACTTCGGTGAGATCACCCGTCAGTTCGCCGGTTACCTGCAAACCAAGCCTAACTTCAGCCTGAAGTTGTCGAGCGAAGTGCAGGACATCACCAAGAATGACGATGGCACCTGGCGCGTCAGCTACAAGAACCTGAAAGACGGCACTAAAACCGAAACCGACGCCAAGTTCGTGTTCATCGGTGCTGGTGGCGGTGCCCTGCACTTGCTGCAGAAGTCCGGTATTCCGGAAGCGAAAGAGTACGCCGGTTTCCCGGTGGGTGGTTCGTTCCTCGTCACCGAAAACCCGACCATTGCCCAACAGCACCTGGCCAAGGCCTACGGTAAAGCGTCGGTCGGCGCACCGCCGATGTCGGTGCCACACCTGGACACCCGCGTGCTAGACGGCAAGCGCGTGATCCTGTTTGGCCCGTTCGCGACTTTCAGCACCAAGTTCCTCAAGGAAGGTTCGTACTTCGACCTGCTGACCAGCACCACCACTCACAACATCTGGCCGATGACCAAAGTGGGCATCAAGGAATACCCGCTGGTCGAGTACCTGGCCGGTCAACTGATGTTGTCGGACGAAGACCGTTTGAACGCGCTGAAAGAATACTTCCCCAACGCCAAGGCTGAAGACTGGCGTCTGTGGCAGGCCGGCCAGCGTGTGCAGATCATCAAGCGTGATGAGGCCGCCGGTGGCGTGCTGAAACTGGGTACCGAGATTGTTGCGTCGCAAGACGGCAGCATCGCCGGCCTGCTGGGTGCATCGCCGGGCGCGTCGACCGCCGCGCCGATCATGCTCAGCGTGCTGGAAAAGGTCTTCAAGGACAAAGTCGCCAGCCCGGCCTGGCAGGCCAAGCTGCATCAGATCGTGCCGAGCTACGGCACCAAGCTGAACGACGACCCGGCCCGCGTCCAGCAGGAATGGGACTACACCGCCAAAGTGCTGCAACTGACCACCCCTCCGGTGATCGGTGACATGGCTGCGCCGGCACCCACGCCCGCCAAGGCTGAAACGCCGAAAGCAAGCAACGGCGCGACGGACATGGCTTTGTAATTAAAGCTCGCTGGATGAAAAACCCACTGCACCGGCGACGGTCAGTGGGTTTTTTTATGGCTGATGAACGATCGGTAAAACCCTTGTGGGAGCGAGCCTGCTCGCGAAAACGGCGGTCCATCCAGAGATGATCTGGCTGACACTCCACCTTCGCGAGCAGGCTCGCTCCCACAGGGTTTTGTGGTGTGTCTCGGCTTCACGCCACTTGCTGCTGCTCCAGCATCGGGATCGCAAACAGGAACGCGGCGCCTTGGCAGGCGTTGCGCGTGGCCCAGATCCGCCCGCCGTGGAACTCGATGATCGAGCGGCAAATCGACAGGCCCATGCCCAGGCCTTCGTCCTTGGTGGTGAAGAACGGGTTGAACAGCGAACTCAGCAGCGTTTCCTCGATACCCGTTCCCGAATCGCGGACTTCCAGCACCACTTCCTGACCCTGGACCCAAGTCCGCACCTGCAGCATCCGTGCATCTTCGGCGACTTGGGCCATGGCCTGGCAGGCATTGATGATCAGGTTAATGATCACTTGTTGCAGCTGGATCCGGTCAGCGCTGACGGCGACACCCGCGGCTTCGAGTGCCAGCTGGTAGCGAATCTTGCGATGGCTCATTTCGTGCTGGACCAACATCAGCGCGTCGCTGACCACTTCATCGAAGCGCTGGCATTGCCGCTGCGGATCGCATTTGCGCGACAGCGCGCGGATACCCTTGATCACGTCGTTGGCCCGCAGCGAGCAGAGGATGATGCGGTCCAGGGATTGCAGCGCCTCATGCAAATCCGGCTGGTCGCACTTGATCCAGCGCTTGCACGATTCGCCGCTGGCAATGATTGCCGCCAACGGTTGGTTGACCTCGTGGGCGATCGAGGAGGCCAGTTCGCCGAGGGCGGTGACGCGGGTGACATGGGCCAGTTGCGCCTGGGTCTGGAACAGCGTCTCCTCGGCTTGTTTCGCGCTGCTGACGTCCATCAACGCCGCCACGTATTCAAACTGATCGCAACCGCGGTGCAGGGCATTGACCACCATGTGCACATGTTTGATCGCGCCGTCCGCCATCACCAGGCGATGCTCCAGGTCCGCCCGATCGGCGCCGCTGGCCAGTTGGGCGAAGAGCCGTTCGATCAGGGGCGCGTCGTCGGCGTGCACCCGCGCGGTCATCGACTCCCAGGAGGGCGGGATGCCCACGGCGTAGTCATAAATCCGGTGGGTTTCCTCCGACCAATCGACCTTCTCGCAGCGGGCCTTGTTGAACCGCAACCCAATGCTGCCGGTGCGGCTCAAACGTTGCGCGCCTTTGAGAAACACTTCATTGCGCCGCAGGTTGTTGGCCAGGCGCTTGCTGCGAATCGTCAGGAGCGTGACCGTGACCAGCGAAATGATGCAGCGGATATACGCGGCAATCTCATGCGGGTGGTCGTAGCCGGCAATCACGAGGAAGTTACCGGAGATGATCACGAACGAACTCAGGCTGGCGAGCGCCACCACCCTGATCGACACCACGCTCGCTGACATCAACAGCAACGTCACGTACATCGCGGTATGGGCGAAGTCGCGGTCGATCATGAAGTTGATGGTGGAAATCACGATGGCCGCGACGATGGACGCTGAAAGTGCAATCCGGTCGGACTCGAAAAAGCGCTGCAACAGAGGGTTCGAAAACATGCGGTTGCCTTTTGTTCTAACGAGAGTGGCTTCAGTGCAAGGCCTGAGCGCGGACAGCAGCGGCCGATTATCGTTGAAGCTTTTTCGCTGAACCCTCAGATCAAGGTGTGCGGTTTTTATACTTAGGTTTGGCCGGTGCCTTTGTATGGCCGTGTATCAGCGGCCGCCGCAGACACACGCACACAACAAACGGCGAATTCCCGACACATCGCCAGTACACCCGACGCCCACAGTAGCCACTCCACTACTGGTTAAGAGGGCACCACGATGAAACGCAATCTGTTCCTGGCCACCGCAGCAGTACTCGCCACCCTGAGCGGTTTTGCTCAAGCCGCGGAGGTCAAGCCAGCCGCTGCTGCCACCGAGCAAGCGCAACCGGCGAAGAACTGGCAGAAGGGTTTGCAACGCACCGACCTGCAGCGCGAGACACTGGATATTTCCCATCCTGAAGTGATCCAGGCGCGGGTTGATTTTGATGCCGGCGTGGCCTCGCCACGGCACTCGCATCCGGGCGCTGAAGTGGCTTACGTGATCAGCGGCACTTTCGAATATCAACTGCAGGGGCGCGCACCGATCACGCTCAAAGCGGGCGACTCGCTGTACATTCCGCCGGGCGTGGCGCACATCGCCAAGAACGTCGGCTCAGAAAAAGCCTCGGAACTGGCGACCTACATCGTGCAGAAGGGCGAGCCGCTGCTGAAGATCGAAGAATGACCGAAGCCCGGCCTGCCAGCGCGGCAGGCCGTTGACCGCGACTGTTTTTATCACCTTTCGAGCGGAGTGCTTCGATGTTCAAACTGCTGTCTACTTTGGCCCTTGGCTGCGCCTTGGGGCTGACCTTGGCCAATACGGCCCAGGCCGCTGTGCCTGCAGACCCGTCCAGCCAACCCTCGGCGGTGGCCTACCGCAGCGTCAAGGTCGATGACCTGACGATTTTCTACCGCGAAGCGGGGCGGCCCGAGGCACCGACCTTGTTACTCTTACATGGTTTTCCCAGCTCTTCGCGGATGTTCGACCCCCTGCTGGCGCGCCTGGCGCAGCGCTATCATTTGGTCGCGCCGGACTATCCCGGCTTCGGCCACAGCGACGCGCCGGAACCCAAGACATTTGCCTATACGTTCGATCACCTGGCCAGTGTGATGGAGCATTTCACCGAAACTCTGGGCCTGACCCGGTACGCCCTGTACGTGCAGGATTACGGTGGCCCGGTGGGCATGCGCATGGCCCTGGCGCACCCGGAGCGCTTGCAGGCGTTGATCGTCCAGAACGCGGTGTCCCACGAAGCCGGGCTTGGACCTTTGTGGCAAAAACGTCGTGAATTCTGGGCTGATCGCGCGACAAACGAGGCCAGCCTGCGTGCGAGTTTCTTCTCACTGGCGACCACTCGGCAACGGCACGTCGGCAAGAACCCGAATGTCGAGTTGTTTAACCCGGACCTGTGGACCGATGAGTTCAACTTCCTCAACCAGCCGGGGCAAGCCGATATCCAGAGCGATCTGTTCTACGATTATCGCAACAACGTTGCCAGTTATCCGAAGTGGCAAGCCTGGCTAAGGGCGCATCAGCCGCCGACGCTGGTGGTGTGGGGCCAGTTTGATCCGTCCTTCGACGTAGCCGAGGTCGCGGCTTATCGCCAGGATCTGCCAAATGCCGAGATTCATGTGCTGGAAGCCGGGCACTTCGCCCTCGATGAGCAGCCGGCGCAGATCGCCGCGCTGGTGTCGGGCTTCCTCGACAAACAGTTCAAACCATCGGCTAACTGATCCATCACGGCCCGTTCTGAGTACAGCTAAAACGGGCCCTGAGTGACCACGCGGGTATCGATAATCTGCCGCAACGTGTCGATCCGCCGCTGATACACATCCTTCAAGCAACTGACGTTGGTGCCGCAGGCCGCACGGGTTTTGATCCAGGCCTGTTGCTGGCCGATCAAGGCATCGCGACCGCCCATGGGCAGGAAGCGTTTGTCGAGGCTGAACAGCAACGCCATCGACACGTCCATGTCATTCAGATTCCGGTTGGCGCACACGGTTTTTTCGTCGGCGCTGCTGGCGCGTTCGCAGTCGAAACTGGCGGCCCACGTGGTGTTCGTGGCGAGCAGGGCAGAGGCGCTGAGCAGGACGGATAACAGTGTGTGTTTAAGCATGGGCGGTGTTCCGGAAAGTCGGCGATCGAGGGCGTTTTGGGTAACGGATGCGCGGGATTAGGCTTATTCGCTGTCCTTGGTGGCGCGAATCAGATTGCCGCGCAATTTAACGATTGCCTGCTGCATTTGCTTGAATTCGTCCGGCGTCAGGCCAGTGGCGTCGGTCAGGCAGAGCTCCGGCCGACCTTCACGCAAGTCGCGCCCGGTTTTGCTCAGGCTGATGCGCACTTGACGTTCGTCCGCCGGGTCGCGCTGGCGGTGCAAATAGCCCATCGCCTCGAGCTTTTTCAGGATCGGCGTCAGGGTGTTGGATTCGAGAAACAGCTTCTCACCGAGGCTACCGACGGTCTGGTTGTCTTCCTCCCAGAGCGCGACGATGGTGATGTATTGCGTGTACGTCAGACCGAGCTTTTCGAGGATCGGCTTATACGCCTTGCCGAACGCCAGGTTGCTGGAATACACGGCGAAACACAGGAAGTCGGCGAGCTTTTGCGCGGTGTCGGTGGGGGTTTCGGTCGGCTTCATGGGGCATCCTTTCGCGTCGAACAGCTGATAAAGCGCATGGCGGAAACTATACGGCGTGTGCGATGCAATCGGAAGGGCGGTGCTCCTATGTGCGAGCCTGCTCGCGAAGAAGCCCCGGCGTGAACCGGCTCGATCAACCGAGCCGGCCCGCATACAATCATTCAGCTGTACGTGTGCGCTTGTATCGCATGCGATATATAACGCCTAAAAAAAAGCCCGACAAGTCGGACGGGCTGCTCGTCCTCGGGACATCATTCCTTGATCACGGAACCGCCGATGTGCGACAGGAAAAACGTCGAGTCTTCCAGCGCCACCGCGTCGTGCTCTTCACCCGGCCCGATCTTCAAGTAATCACCGGCCGACAGCTCCAGATCGCCAAAGCGAATGCGCCCGGACATCATCAAAATCTCTTCGCGACCTTCATGGTCATGCAATGGAAAACGCGCGCCGGCGGTGAACGCGACAAAGTCAGAACCATCCCCGTTCTCGCCCCAGGCGCTGGAAAAACGCACGCCGGGGATGTCGGTGTCTTGGAATTCGCGGGTGGCTCGGGTTAGGTGGATCATGGTGATTCCTTTTTAAATAGCCCTTTAAAGGGTTGGGTTTTGGTCGTGCGTTTCGTGCTCGTATGCGATTAGGTCGCATACGATGCAAATAAGAGTGAGGGGAAAGGGAGGGCGTGTCAACTACGGGATCGGCGGTGTGCGACGAATGGGACTGCCGTGCAGCCCGTCGTCTTCGCGAGCAGGCTCGCACACAGGGATTCATGGTGGGGCCGACGATTATGTTCAGCCCGAATCAGAAATCAGTGGGAGCGAGCCTGCTCGCGAAGTCGGTGGCTTAGGCGTCGATGGGCTCACTGAAGAAATACCCTGGCCGCGATACCTCTCAGAGACAAGCCCACCACAGAATCTATGTGACGCGTAGAATCACCCCTCGATCGGTACTTGAGGTTGCAGCGGTGGATTTACAGCAGGGCTTTGTCCTGACCCGGCATTGGCGCGATACCCCGAGCGGGACCTTTGTCGAGTTTTGGCTGGCGACTGACGCCGGGCCGCGCAAGGTGCGGTTACCGCATCAGCCATCGGTGGCATTTATTCCGGCGATCCAGCGCGGGGCGGCCGAGGCGTTGCTGCAGGGGGAGAAAGATGTCGAACTGCGGCCCCTCGACCTGCAGGATTTCCAGCATCGCCCGGTGCTCGGCCTGTATTGCCAGCAACACAACCAGTTGATGCGGCTAGAGACCGCGCTGCGCCGCGCCGGGGTCGAGGTGTATGAGGCGGATGTGCGGCCGCCGGAACGTTACCTGATGGAGCGTTTCATCACCGCGCCGGTCTGGTTTGGCGGCACCTTGCAGGCCGACGGCACGCTGGCCGAGGCGCAGATGAAGCCGGCGCCGGGGTATCGGCCAGCGTTGAAACTGGTGTCGCTGGACATCGAAACCACCGAGCAGGGCGAGTTGTACTCGATTGCCCTGGAAGGCTGCGGCCAGCGCCAGGTGTACATGCTCGGCCCGCCCAATGGCGATGACAGCCAGGTGGATTTCCAGCTCGAATATTGCGACTCGCGGGCGACATTGCTCAAGCGGCTCAACGAGTGGTTCGCGCGGTTTGACCCGGACGCGATCATCGGCTGGAACCTGGTGCAATTCGACCTGCGGGTGCTGCACCAGCACGCGCGCAAACTCGCGGTGCCGCTGCGCCTGGGCCGCGATGGCGAGGAGATGCAGTGGCGCGAGCACGGCAGCCGTACCCATTACTTCGCGTCGGCGGCGGGGCGTTTGATCATTGATGGCATCGAGTCACTGCGCTCGGCGACCTGGAGCTTTCCGTCGTTCAGCCTGGAAAACGTCGCGCAAACGTTGCTCGGCGAGGGCAAGGCGATCAGCACGCCGTACCAGCGCATGGACGAGATCAACCGGATGTTCGCCGAGGACAAACCGGCCCTCGCCACCTACAACCTCAAGGACTGTGAACTGGTCACGCGGATTTTCGCCAAGACTGAGCTGCTGACCTTCCTGCTCGAACGCGCCAGCGTCACTGGCCTGCCGGCGGATCGCAGCGGCGGTTCGGTGGCGGCGTTCACCCATTTGTACATGCCGCTGATGCACCGCCAGGGCTTCGTTGCACCGAACCTCGGCGATCAGCCAGCGCAGGCCAGCCCGGGCGGTTTTGTCATGGACTCGCAACCAGGGCTTTACGAGTCGGTGCTGGTGCTGGATTACAAAAGCCTGTACCCGTCGATTATTCGCACCTTTCTGGTCGACCCGGTGGGCCTGATCGAAGGCCTCAAGCACCCCGACGACCAGCACTCGGTGCCTGGCTTTCGCGGCGCGCGGTTTTCCCGCACGCGGCACAGCTTGCCGGCGATTGTCGGGCGGATTGCCGAAGGTCGGGAGTTGGCCAAGCGTGAGCACAACGCGCCGCTGTCCCAGGCCTTGAAGATCATCATGAACTCGTTCTACGGGGTGCTCGGTTCCAGCGGTTGCCGGTTCTTCGACACACGGCTGGCGTCGTCGATCACCTTGCGTGGTCACGAGATCATGCTGCGCACCCGGCAACTGATCGAAGCTCAGGGCCACGCGGTGATCTATGGCGACACCGACTCCACGTTCGTCTGGCTGCGCCGCGCCCACGGCCAGGAAGAAGCCGCGCAGATTGGCCGGGCGCTGGTGGCGTCGGTCAATGACTGGTGGCGTGAGCACATCCGCGAAGAATACGGCCTCGACAGCGCTCTGGAGTTGCAATTCGAGACTCATTTCACGCGGTTTCTGATGCCAACCATTCGCGGTGCAGAGGAGGGCAGCAAAAAACGCTACGCCGGCCTGGTGACGCGCGCCGACGGCAGTGACGAAATCGTCTACAAAGGCCTGGAAAGCGTGCGCACCGACTGGTCGCCGCTGGCCCGGCAGTTTCAGCAGGAACTGTACGGGCGGATTTTCCACCGCCAGCCGTATCAGCATTACGTGCGCGAGTACGTCAGCCAGACCCTGGCTGGCGCGTTCGACGAACGCCTGATCTATCGCAAGCGCCTGCGCCGCACCCTCGACGATTACCAGCGCAACGTCCCGCCGCACGTGCGCGCGGCGCGGTTGGCCGATGACTACAACGACCAGCAAGGCCGGCCACGGCAATACCAGAATGGCGGCTGGATCAGCTACGTGATCACCGTTGCCGGACCGGAACCGCTGGAGATCCGCAGTGCGCCGATCGATTACGACCACTACGTGACCAAGCAACTTCAGCCGGTGGCCGACGCGATCCTGCCGTTTGTCGATGACGACTTCGCGACGCTGATCGGCGGCCAGTTAGGGCTGTTTTGAGTCCAGCAACTGCAGGGTCCATTCGTCTTCGATGCCGTGGAAATACTGTTGCAGCGCTTCGCTGAACAGGCTGTCCGGCGGGGTAACTTGCTTGAACAGGGTCATCGATGAGTGGAATTTCAGGTCGTCTGGATGGCCGAAAATCTGTGCGATCGAACGCTCGCTCACGTTCAGCACCAGTTGCGTGCAGGCGCGTAAACGCGGGCCCAGCAGGTTGTGCTCAAGATAGGCCGCAGCCTCCTGCGCAGAGCCGATGGCAAAGTGGCGGGACATCTTGCTGCTACCCAGCCCGGCGATCTGCGGGAAGATAAACCACATCCAGTGCCGGCGCTTTTGTCCGGCCTGCAATTCCTCTTGCACGGCGTCAAATACTGGGTCCTGAGCCAGGACGAAGCGCTGCAAATTGAACGAGTCGAGCGGATCGGTACTTCGCATGCCGATGCTCCTCAAAGACTGCCGCGACCTCAGACCATGGCCAGCCGCTGCTTGCGTTGTGGCGCGCGAAACCCTTGGTCCAGCGCCTCCAGATCAGCCGGATCGAGGCGCAATTGCGCCGCTTCGGCATTGAGCCGCACGTGCTCGGGGCGCACGGCTTTGGGAATGGCGATCACCCCGTCCTGACGCAGCAACCAGGCCAGTGCCACTTGCGCGGGCGTGACCCCGTGGCGCGCAGCGACTTGCTTGAGCGCCGGCTCCACCAGCATCCCGGCGCCCTGGCCAATCGGGCAGTAGGCCATGACCGGCAGCTGTTGCGACTGGCACCAGGGCAGCAGATCGAACTCGATGCCGCGCTCTTCCAGATTGTAGAGCACCTGGTTGGTGGCGCAGGCCGGTGCCGCCAGTTCCTGCAAATCGTCGACGTCGAAATTGGACACGCCCCAGCGGCCGATCTTGCCTTCTTCGCGCAGGCGTTCGAAGGCTTCGACGGTTTCTGCCAGAGGATACTGGCCGCGCCAATGCAGTAAGTAGAGGTCAATGTGATCGGTGTCGAGCCGGCGCAGGCTGCGCTCGCAGGCTTGCGGGATGCCTTTGCGGCTGGCGTTGTGCGGGTAGACCTTGCTGACCAGGAATACGCTGTCGCGCTGCCCTTGGATGGCTTCGCCGACCACGCTCTCGGCGCCACCTTCGGCGTACATTTCAGCGGTGTCGATCAGGGTCATGCCCAGGTCAATGCCTTGGCGAAGGGCGGCGACTTCCCGTTTGTGCGCCGAGCGGTCTTCGCCCATGCGCCAGGTGCCTTGGCCAATCACCGGAACGTTGACGCCGGCCATTTCGAGGGTGCGCATCCAAACCTCCATTCTGAAACTCGATCGATACCACGGTGGGCAGCAGAATAGCCCAAGGGTTCCGTCGAGCTCCAGAAGGCGGCGGCGGGTCAGCGGGTCATTTGGCCGAGAACTTGAACAGCGCGGTCTGGGTATAGGTCTGGCCCGGGTCCAGGCGCGTCGACGGGAAGTTCTTCTGGTTCGGCGAGTCCGGATAGTGCTGGGTTTCCAGGGTGAACGCGCCCCAGTGCGGGTAGACCTTGCCACCCTTGCCCTTGACTGTGCCATCGAGGAAGTTACCGGTATAGAACTGCACGCCCGGTTCGCTGGTGTAGAGCTGCAAGCGGCGGCCCGACTGCGGATCGCTGACATCGGCGGCCAGTTTGCTCACGTCACCCTTGGCGTCGAGCACCCAGTTGAAGTCAAACCCGCCCTGTTTCTCTTCGGCGTACTTCAACTGCTGGTGATCAGCCTTGATGTTCTTGCCGATGGCGGTCGGTTTAGTGAAATCCATCGGCGTCCCGGCGACGGCGGGCAGTTCGCCGGTGGGGATCAATTTGACGTCGACCGGTGTGTAGTGGCTGGCGTGCAGGGTCGCGACCTGTTTCAGCACATCGCCATTGCCGGCGCCCGCGAGGTTGAAGTAGCTGTGGTTGGTCAGGTTGAGCACGGTCGGTTTGTCGGTGCTGGCCTTGTATTCGATGCGCAGCTCATTGTTTTCATTGAGGCTGTAAGTGACCTCGGTTTTCAGATTGCCGGGGAAACCCATTTCGCCGTCCGCCGACAGGTACGTCAGGGTTACGCCGACCGAATCCTTGGCCTTGGTTGGTTCGGCGCTCCAGACGCGTTTGTCGAAGCCTTGGGTGCCGCCATGCAGCGAGTTGGTCTTGTCGTTCTGCGGCACCTGGTAACGCTTGCCGTCGAGTTCGAAAGCGCCATTGGCCAAGCGGTTGCCGAAGCGGCCGATGGTCGCGCCGAAATACGCGGTGCCGCTTTGATAGCCCTGCACGTCGTCGAAACCCAGAACCACGTCGGCGACCTTGCCGTTTTTATCCGGGATTTGCAGCGATTGCAGGGTGGCGCCGTAGGTGATGACCGTGGCTTGCACGCCGTGGCTATTGCGCAGGATGTATTGCTCGACGGGTGTACCGTCATTGGTCTTGCCGAAGGCCTTGTGTTCGCTGGTCAGTCCAGCGGCTTGAGCGGAAAGGGTGGCGATCATCAGGGACAGTCCGAGGCCGGAGAGCAGGAAACGGGATTGAAGCATGGTTAACCTTCCATTTTGTTGTTGTTTTTCGAGGTGCCCACATAGTGGGATATAGTCCTACTAAATAGGACTATCCAGAGGATTTATAGCGCAGTGAATCGGTTTTGCAATTAAAAAAGTCCGACTAAATGATGAAACTGTCGAGACCACAGATCGCTCGCCGCCCGCTGCACTGCACTTTTTCGCGAATACCGGCTCTATCTTTGGCCAGCCGATGGCGATCCCCACCGTCGGCCCATGTCCAAGTCCACACCTATGGTTTTAGCGTCACTGCTTGTCTCACTCTGTTTGCGCCGCCTGTCGATGTTGCTGGTGGGCGTGTCTCTGTTGGTGGCCAGCGGTTGCAGCCATCAGGACGGCAACGATCTGCTCAGCCAGTTTCGCAAAGGCAAACCACAGGAGTTCTTGCAGACCAGCGTCGATCGCATGGCCACCCTGGCGATGCGCGACAACCTTGAAAGCCTGTACTTGCTGATGAACAAGCTGTACCTGCGCAACCCGGAAGAACTGCGTAAATCCGGCTTCCTCGACATCGGCACCGCGGAAAAGCAGGTACGCCTGGCCATCGAACAGCAACAGCCGTTGCCGGCGTTGGGCAACAAGAAGGACCTGGCCGCGCTGCGCTTCGCCATGAGCCCGGAGTTCCTCGGCGACCGGGTTGGCGCGTTCATCTACGCGATTGGCAGCATGCTGGTGACCGCGCACGGCAATCGCCTGGAGTTCTACATGACCGACGCGATCAACCCGACCTTCGTCAGCAATGCCGCGCGCAACATCGAGAAAGCCACCTGGATCCTCAGCCAACGGCAAAACAAGAACGGTGAACCGCTGCTGTTTTCCAACGAAATCTCGGAGGAGGGCAGCAACCTGAGTTTCGCCACTGAGTTTGGCAAGATCGTCGCCCGGCTCGACCTGCTGACCCAGATGCTCGACGAGCGCTACCGGCGCATCGGCCTCAACTATGCGCAGAGTCTGTTGTTCCTGAATTTTTTGCCGGTGCAATAAGGACAGCCGGCCGCTGAAATCAGAAACAAACCACTGCTGTCATGCGTTAGGTGCTACGGTGGAAAGCCACCTTTCATTCGCCCGCGAGTGAGCCGTCGGCATTTCCCGCTCGATCTGCCAGAGGTGACATGTGCCCCTTGACCTGCCCAAGAACCTGAACCGACCCACCGGGTATCGCCTCGACGCTTTGTCGTGAGCGCCCCGCCCAAGAGTCTGCCGCTGATCCTCAGCGAGCTGCGCCATGCCACCACGGGGCAGCACCAGGCGCTGGAGAAACGGATTCCGTTTTTTACCACTGACCGCTTGCTCTACAGCCGATTGATCCAGGCGTATTACGGCTTTTATCGACAGCTGGAGAGCCAGCTCGCTCCCGTGGCCATGACCATTCCCAAACTGGACTGGCTGGTTCGCGGCAAGATCCCGTCGCTCGAGGCCGACCTGTATGCCCTGGGACTCGACGCGGCGATGATCGAAGCCATCCCGATGTGCCGCGCGCCCCTGGCCACCGGCACCGCTGCCCAAGTATTGGGCGTGTTGTATGTGCTCGAAGGGGCCACGCTCGGCGGGCAATCGCTGCGCAATGGCCTGCATGCGCGGCTGGGCATCGATGAGTACAGTGGCTGCCGGTTTTTTTCGGTGTACGGCACCTCGACGCAGGTGATGTGGCGGGGCTTCCTCAGCTGTTTGTACGAAGTGCGCGACCCAGCGCAACGGGCGAGCTCGGTGCTGGCTGCCAAAACCACCTTCAGCGCCTTCGAAGAATGGCTAGACACCTGCGGCGTGCTGCAATGATTCGCTTCGACGAGCAGCCGCTTGAGGTGACGCGGGCGCGCAGTAAATTCCCCTTTCGCTACCAGTAGCGAGCTGACAGGCGTTGCGCCATCGGCATCGCGGGATGCCACGCCGGGCGGTTGCGCAATGGGCGGCCTGTCCTAAGCTTGGAGACAAGGCGAGAACATTTACCGGCCGCTGTCCGGAACAATCGCCGTGATGCGCAATCAGTAGCGTAACGATTAAAAGGAGATGCGCATGCTCATCCGGTCACTGACCCTGACAACTCTGCTGGCCGTGGCCAGCCCTCTGTTCGCTGCCGACGGCGACTCCCCGCTGGTGGCGGAAGTGGGCAAGACCCGGCCCCTGATCGTCATTGCCCGCACCCCGGTCGACCCGACCCTGATCAAACTGAAAAAAGACCTCGACGAACCGGCCAACCGCGACGGCTTCAAGCAGCGCAACATGGTCCTTTACACTGTCGTGGGCCTGACCGGGCAGCGCGACGGTAAGGACATGGACACACAGGCCACTATGGCGATGATTCGCCAGCTTAAACCGGCGGTCAGCGAAGAGGCCAAAGTCATTCTGGTGGGCAAGGATGGCGAGAAAAAACTCGAGAAAATCGGCGCGGTGGAACTTCAGGAAGTCTTTAGCACCATCGACGCCATGCCAATGGCCGAGAAAGAAGCCGCCGCAGCGGCAGCGCCAGAGCCCACCCCCGAAGCCGCACCGGCCAAGGGGGGCAAAGACGCCAAGGGCTCCCATCCAAGCAAACCGGCGAAACCGGCTAAACCCGCGCAAATGCCCGACGATTGATCGCCGCCGCCCCGGCGTGGGGCGGCTGCAACCGATTTCATCGCAACCTGAAACCGTGGGAGCGAGCCTGCTCGCGAAGGCATGTATCTGGCGATAGATTTCTATTGCCTGCAAGGCCCTCATCGCTGGCAAGCCAAGCTCCCACAGGGATCTTCAGCGTTCCTGATGACCTGCATACACCCGCAATACCCGTGGGAGCGAGCCCGCTCGCGAAAGCGGTGTGCCTGCTGACGAATTTTTTGCGAGTGTTCGCATGACCTGTGGGAACTGCGGTGCGACGATTCGACTTTGCCAGCGATGAGGCCGGCGCAGGCAACGAAGATCAGCAAACTCACCGCACCAGACACGGCCGCTTGTTATCGAACGTCCAGCCCGGAATCAGAAACTGCATCGCCACGCTATCGTCCCGTGCCCCGAGGCCCATGCCTTTGTAGAGTTCGTGAGCCTTGGCCAGTTGATCTTCGTCCAGTTCTACCCCCAGGCCCGGTTTGTTCGGGACCTGCACGCAGCCGCCGACGATTTGCAGCGGGGCTTTGGTCAGGCGCTGGCCGTCCTGCCAGATCCAGTGGGTGTCGATGGCGGTGATGTCGCCCGGCGCAGCGGCGGCGACGTGGGTGAACATGGCCAGGGAAATGTCGAAGTGGTTGTTGGAATGCGAGCCCCAGGTCAGGCCCCATTCGTGGCACATCTGCGCCACGCGTACCGAACCCTGCATGGTCCAGAAATGCGGATCGGCGAGGGGAATGTCGACCGATTGCAACTGGATCGCGTGGCCCATTTCCCGCCAGTCGGTGGCGATCATATTGGTGGCGGTTTTCAGCCCGGTGGCGCGGCGGAACTCAGCCATCACCTCGCGTCCCGAATAACCATTCTCGGCGCCGCATGGGTCTTCCGCGTAGGCCAGCACATCATGCTGATCGCGGCACAGACGCACAGCTTCTTTGAGTGACCAGGCACCGTTCGGATCAAGGGTGATGCGCGCGTCCGGAAAGCGTTCGGCGAGGGCGGTGACGGCTTCGATTTCGGCGTCGCCGCTGAGCACGCCGCCCTTGAGTTTGAAGTCCTGGAAGCCATAGCGCGCCTGTGCCGCTTCGGCCAGGCGCACCACCGCGTCAGCATCCAGGGCCGGCTCGTGGCGCACGCGGAACCAGTCATTGTCGGCGTCCGGTTCGCTGCGGTAGGCGAGGTCGGTCTTTTGGCGGTCGCCAAGGTAAAACAGATAGCCGAGCATCTTCACTTCGTCGCGCTGCTGGCCTTCGCCGAGTAACGCCGCAACCGGCACGTCGAGGTGCTGGCCGAGCAAATCAAGCAGTGCCGCCTCCAGCCCGGTGACCGCGTGAATGGTGATCCGCAGATCAAACGTCTGCAGGCCACGGCCACCGGCGTCGCGGTCGGCGAAGGTCTTTCGTACCTGGTTGAGGATCTTCTGGTAACTGCCAATCGGGCTGCCGACCACCAGAGAGCGGGCATCTTCGAGGGTCTGGCGGATGCGTTCGCCGCCCGGTACTTCACCCACTCCGGTGTGGCCGGCGTTGTCTTTGAGAATCACGATATTGCGGGTGAAAAACGGCCCGTGGGCGCCGCTCAGGTTGAGCAGCATACCGTCGTGGCCCGCCACGGGAACGACCTGCATGCTGGTGATGATCGGGGCTTTGGCAGTGTCTTGTGAGTGCATGTGCTTATCCTTTCAGAGCGATGTTCAAACAGGGCTGGAAACCGGTTTGCCGAGTTCGGCGACGGCGGCGGGTTTCGGCGTGTTGCGGGCGGCAAAGACAATGATTGCGGCAATGATCGATGTCGCGGCCAGGCCATACAGGCCGCCCTGGATCGAGCCGGTGTTTTGCTCCAGCAAACCGAACGTGGTTGGCGCCACGAAGCCGCCGAGGTTGCCGACCGAGTTGATCAGGGCAATCACGCCGGCGGCGATCCGCGCGTCCAGGTAAGCCTGCGGAATCGGCCAGAACAGCGAGGACGCCGATTTGAATCCCAACGCCGCAAAGCAGATCGCGACGAAGGCGAAGATCGGCCCGCCAGTGGTGGACATGAACATCCCGGCCGCGGCAATCAGCAACGCCGTCGCAACCCAGGCTTGTTGGTGCTTCCACTTGGCCGACAACGAAGCGAAGGCGTACATGCCCACGATCGACAGCAACCACGGAATCGAATTGAACAGACCGACCTGAACGTCGCTGAGGTCGCCCATCTTCTTGATGATGCTCGGCAGCCAGAAGGTCGCGGCGTAGATGGTCAGCTGAATGAAGAAATAGATCAGGCAGAACAGAATGATCTGCCGGTCCTTGAGCAGTTTGCCCAGCGACGGCTTGATCGGCGTCGCCGCTTCGCGGGCCCGCTGTTCGTCGTCGATGGCGTTGACCAACGCATCTTGCTCGGCGCGGCTCAGCCATTTGGCGTCGTGAGGTTTGGAGTCCAGCCAGAACCAAACGAACGCACACAGCCCGACGGAAAACATCCCTTCGATAAAGTACATCCACTGCCAGCCGTGCATGCCCAAGCCTTCGATTTGCAGGAGCAGGCCGGACAACGGACCGGAGATCAGCGAAGCGATCGCTGAACCGCTGAGGAAAATCGCGATCGCCTTGCCGCGCTCGACGCCCGGCAGCCAACGGGTGAAGTAATAAATCACCCCAGGGAAGAATCCGGCCTCCGCCACGCCCAGCAGAAAACGCAGGATGTAGAAGTGGGTTTCGTTCTGGATGAAGGCCATGCCGGCAGCAACCAGGCCCCAGGTCAGCATGATGCGGGTCAGCCAGATGCGTGCGCCGACTTTTTGCAGAAGGATGTTGGACGGGACTTCGAACAGCGCATAACCGATGAAAAACAGCCCGGCCCCGAGGCCGTAGGCGGCGGCACCGATGCCCAGGTCGTGCTCCATGTGCGAACGCACGAAGCCGATGTTGACCCGGTCAATGTAATTGACGATGAACATGATGACGAACAGCGGCAGGACATGGCGTTTTACTTTGGATATCGCCGATTGCAGTGCCGGATCGGCACCCTCGGTTATTCCGGATACGGACGTCTTCACTTGGTTTTCTCCCACTCGTTATTTTTATGCGGGGTGTAACTTTGTATTCCGATGTTGATAGACATCATACAACTAGATTTTTTCGTCGTACAAGTGGTTTGATTTGATGGGATTTGATTTTGCTCTGAGTTCACAAGGCCGTATCAGAATAAAAATCCAGTAAAAACAGGGATTTCTTGTTTTTCAGTGTGAGTGATGACCCGGTAAAAAATGCGAATGAAGCTGCATGCTGAGCGTTTGTAGATGTGGGTTCAGACGTTAAAGTTGAAAGGTTGTAATACAAGCTAAGCGGAACAGACGTCTCATTTCTGATCACGTGTTGCGCCAGCGCAGTGCTACGATCCGCAAGCCCCCGTGACGGAAGACACCATGCAAGACGACCTCGACGCCCCCGCTCGCAAGCGCACCCACAGCCTGGCCCATGATCTGGTGGAGAAGCTGACCCAGAGCATCCTGCTCGGGCAGATGATGCCGGGAGAAAAACTGCCGTCCGAGAACGCCATCGTTCAGGAGCACGGGGTCAGTCGCACCGTGGTGCGGGAGGCACTGTCGAAGTTGCAAGCGTCCGGCCTGGTAGAAACCCGGCATGGCATCGGCACTTTCGTATTGGAGCGCGGCCCGGAGAACGGCCTGCGGTTGAATGTCGATACCGCGCTGGGGGTGCGCAGTATTCTGGAGTTGCGCCTGGGCCTGGAAACCCAGGCCGCCGCGCTCGCCGCCAGCCGTCGCAGCGAAGAGCAAGTGACGCAGATGCGCGAAGCACTGGATGACTACCAACGGCTGCTGGCTAACAACGACAGTTGCGTCGAGGCCGATCGGCGCTTCCATCTGTTAATTGCCGAAGCCACCGGCAATGTCTGCTTCACCGAGATCATGCAGCACTTGGGCAATGCCATGATTCCGCGCACTCGTCTTAACGCTGCCGAGCGCGGAGCAGCCGATTTGAGCAAGCTCGGGCAACTGGCCAATCTGGAACATGAAGCGATCCTCAACGCCATCAAGCGTCAGGACCCGGACGCCGCTCGCGCCGCCATGTGGCTGCACCTGACCAACAGCCGCGACCGCTTTCTCGCCGCTGATCACTAAGCGCGACCGTCCGTCCAATCGACAGCACGCCCACCGCACCCCAGCTTCCAAGGTATACGGACCAGATAATCTGGACCTTACCCACCGAGGTGCATCATGGCTAATGACACACAATTCCAGGGCGGAAACGAACAACTCGATCCAACCCGGCCGATGCCTGGCACGGACGAACCCAGCCTGAACCACGATGCACCACCGGGCATGGATCCGTCGCGCGACCCGGCGAATGCCGAGGCTGATGATGATCGTCCGGAAGACTGGAAGGATCCGGCGGCGGACGAGGACGTGCCGACGGCGGATGAGGAAACGCCCCTGTCTGATGATATGCGTTAAAAAATGTGGGGCGGTTTGTTTCTGATGAGGGCTTGGCAGTTGACGAAGGTGTCGACTGTCAGGCCCTCACTGCTCGCTCCCACAGGTTTCGAAGGAGTACTCAGTATTTGCGAATCCTCGTGGCAGCGAGCCTGCTCGCGAAAACAATGGCTCATCCACCGAAAGACTTCGGGCTCAGAAAACTCAGCCCTTGGTCTCCGTCATCCTGATAATCCCCTGGGCATTATTGCTGTCGAAATTCAGGTCCAGCGTGCCTGTTTCCGGATCGACCTTACGGGTAATGAACTCAACGAATGAACCGGGCACTTGGTGCGGTCGCAGTTTGCCCTGATCATCGAGCAGATCCCGAGTAACGGTGCAGGAACGGTAGGCTGTCTGCATGACCCGGCCCGAAGTCGACACTTCGATGCTGTCCTTGATCGGCCGCTCCAGGCGGATCTGTTCCTCGACCACCGCCTGCAAATCATCCACCCGATCGGTGAGGTGATTGAAGCTGTTGCCTTCCGTGGCGATCCACGCCATCGATTCACTTTCACTCAACAACTGTCGGTAGTCAGCCTCGCTGACGACGCCATGCTGGCGGGCGAAGGCGCGGCATAGAACGGGCAGCAACTGAGTGGCTTCTTCGAGGCTGCAATGGCGGGTGCTGCGCAGGCGTCTGAGGATGCTCAAATGCGTGCTGTCCAGCGGATCGCGACTCGACGCCAGTACGCGGCTGACGGTGACTTGAAAGGTTTCGCTGAGCCGCCCCGGATGAAATTCGGCGACGAAGAATTGCGCGATGTCCTCCGGTAGATCCATCTGGCGGAACGCCCAGCCGGTGACGTGCAATTTGGTCAGCGCATAGGTGCGCACGTCGCTGAAACCCAAGGGTTCCAGGATTCGCGTGAAGGCCTGGCGGCCGCGCGGCAACTCGCCGGTTTCGTGCCAGTCGACGGTGCGAAACGCGCCGTGATCGAACACCACCTTACGACCTGCGGCAGCTTGCTCCTCGACATAACGCCGGCCATCCGGCACTGCTCGCACCAGGCTGTGGAACAGGCACAGGCCCAAGGCTTCGGCGAGCCAGGCGCGGTGGATCGCGGTGTCGCTCCAGGCAAAATCATCGAGGCCTCGCGGCACGTCAACATGGCGTTGCAACCATTCGGCGGCCGGTTGCCCGACGGTGGAGGCGACCAGGGAAAACAGATGGGGGACGGCAGACATGCGCGACGGCTCCGGGCAAACATCAGGGTCAGAATCGATACAACACGTGACGGGGCTGTTTTATTCCATCCTGTGGCCCGGCGCTACTGCTCATCACATCCGAAGGGGCGGCGCATTCAGCACGCGCCGGCGCTCCAGGTTCAGCGCCAGTACGCTGACCAGCACCACCGTCGCGCCGACCACCACAATCGCCACGCCGAGCAAGCCAACCACAATGCAGCCCCAGCGCCAGGCACTGATCTGATCCTTGAACAGACACCGCGCTAGCACCGCAGTGAACAACGGCGTGGTCTGGGCCAGCACACTGGACACCCCGGCACTCACCCCTTGCTGGCCGAGGTTCAGCACTACGTGGTGTTGATGTGGCCCCCGGGCTGTCCGTACCGCGCCGCGCTGGAGCACTGGCTACGACGCCACGGCCAGGCCGCGCCGATCGTCAGCCTGGCGCGGTAAAGCGCTGGCGCCCGACAGGACGCCATCGCTGGCGAGCCAGCTCCCACAGGGATTTACGGTGTTGATGGTGATTGCATCCGCCCCCAAGCCCTGTGGGAGCGAGCCTGCTCGCGAAGGGGCCAGTACATTCACCATCAATGGCGCATGAACAACCGCATTCGCGAGCAGGCTCGCTCGCACATTGGAACTGCGGCGTAAACAGATCCTGTGTCCACTACAAATCAAACCTGTGGGAGACGTCTAACCTCAGGCCCGTTCCAGCGCCAGTGCGACGCCCTGGCCGCCGCCGATGCACAGCGTCGCCAGGCCTTTTTTGGCATCGCGCTTGATCATCTCGTGCAGCAAGGTCACCAGCACCCGGCAGCCCGATGCACCGATCGGGTGGCCCAAGGCGATGGCACCGCCGTTGACGTTGACCTTGTCCAAGTCCCATTCCAGGTCCTTGGCCACCGCCAGGGATTGCGCGGCGAAGGCTTCGTTGGCTTCGATCAGGTCGAGTTGGTCGATGGTCCAACCGGCCTTGCTCAGGCAGCGACGAGTGGCCGATACCGGGCCAATGCCCATGATCGCCGGGTCAACGCCCGCGTTGGAGTAGGCAGCGATTTTCGCCAGCACCGGCAGGCCGAGCGCCTTGGCTTTGTCGGCGCTCATCAGGATCACAGCGGCGGCACCGTCGTTCAGCGAAGACGCGTTACCGGCGGTCACCGAACCGTCCTTCTTGAAGGCCGGTTTGAGCTTGCCCAGAGATTCGGCGGTGGTGCCGGCCCGTGGTTGCTCGTCGGTGGCGAAGGACAGCGGGTCGCCCTTGCGTTGCGGAATAAGGATCGGCGTGATTTCGTCGACAAACCGTCCGGCTTCGATGGCGGCGCTGGCTTTCTGTTGCGAAGCGGCGGCGAACGCGTCTTGCTGTTCACGGCTGATGCTGTACTTCTCTGCCAGGTTTTCTGCGGTGATGCCCATGTGGTAATCGTTGAACGCATCCCACAGGCCATCGCTGATCATGGTGTCGACGATTTGTGCGTGCCCCATGCGCAGGCCGGTACGCGCACCGGGCATGACGTAGTTGGCCAGGCTCATGTTTTCCTGGCCGCCGGCGATGATCACTTCGGCATCGCCGCAGCGGATCGCCTGGGCGCCCAGGTGCAAAGCCTTGAGGCCCGAGCCGCAGACCTTGTTCAGGGTCATGGCCGGTACGGCGAACGGCAGGCCAGCCTTGATCGAGGCCTGGCGCGCCGGGTTCTGGCCGGCGCCGGCGGTCAGCACCTGGCCCATGATCACTTCATCGACTTCGGCCGGGTCGAGACCGGTTTGCGCCAGCAACTGGCGGATCACCGCAGCGCCCAGGTCGACGGCGGACACACTGGCCAGCGCACCCTGGAAACTGCCGATGGCGGTGCGGGTGGCGGCAACAATGACGACTTCTTGCATGGAATGATTCCTCACTGAGCAGCGAACTGCATTTCAGGGACGTGCTCGGGCACGATCAGTTTGCCGGCGGTCTTGGCGACGATTTCCTCGACGCTCACGCCCGGCGCGCGTTCTTTGAGGACGAAGGCGCCGTTTTCGATTTCCAGGTAGGCGAGGTCTGTCAGCACCCGCTTGATGCAACCCGCGCCGGTCAGCGGCAGGCTGCACTGCGACAGCAACTTGGACTCACCGTCCTTGGACGCATGGGTCATGATCACGATGATGTTGTCCGCGCCGGCCACCAGGTCCATCGCGCCGCCCATGCCCTTGACCAGTTTGCCGGGGATCATCCACGAGGCGATGTTGCCTTGCACGTCCACCTCGAAGGCGCCGAGCACAGTCAGGTCAACATGGCCGCCACGGATCATGGCGAAGGATTCAGCGGAGTGAAAGATCGAGGCGCCGATGCGCGCGGTGACGGTTTGCTTGCCGGCGTTGATCATGTCGGCGTCGATGGTTTCTTCCGTGGGGAACGGCCCCATGCCGAGCAAGCCGTTTTCCGACTGCAGCATGACTTCCATGCCTTCGGGGATGTAGTTGGCGACCAGGGTCGGAATGCCGATGCCCAGGTTCACATAAAAGCCGTCTTGCATTTCGCGGGCGACGCGCTGAGCCATTTGTTCGCGGGAAAGTGCCATTGTCGTTGTTCCTTTTTATTCGGGCCGAGGGCAGGGGATCACTTACGCACGGTGCGCTGTTCGATGCGCTTCTCGAACGTGCCGCAGATGATCCGGTCGACGTAGATGCCAGGGGTGTGGATCTGCGCCGGGTCCAGCTCGCCGGGTTCGACAATTTCTTCGACTTCGACCACGGTGATCTTGCCAGCGGTGGCGGCCAGCGGATTGAAGTTCTGGGCGGTGTGGCGGTAGATGACGTTGCCGAAATGATCGGCTTTCCAGCCTTTGACGATGGCGAAGTCACCGGTGATGGACTCTTCCATCAGGTACTTGCGACCATTGAATTCACGCACTTCCTTGCCGTCGGCAACCGGGGTGCCGACACCGGTCGCGGTGAAGAATGCCGGGATGCCCGCGCCGCCGGCACGCATTTTCTCGGCCAGGGTGCCTTGCGGCGTGAGGACGACTTCGATTTCACCTTTGAGCAGTTGCTCTTCGAACAGCTTGTTCTCGCCGACGTAGGACGCCACCACTTTGCTGATCTGCCGATCGACCAGCAACACGCCGAGGCCGAAACCGTCGACGCCGCAATTGTTCGAGACCACGGTCAGGTCACGGGTGCCCTTGCGCTTGATCTCGGCGATCAGGTTCTCGGGAATGCCGCACAGGCCGAAACCGCCTGCGATGACCGTCATGCCGTCTGTCAGACCTGCGAGAGCTTCCTCGTAGGAGCTCACGCGCTTATCGAAACCTGCCATGTGCACCTCTTTTATTCTTTGTGGGCGGCTGGCTAGCCGTATGTCTGGAGTGTCTCGCCGCAAGATTGATTTGTTAAGTTGATTTTTGCTCAGTATTAATTGATAAAACTCACCAATGCATTGCGCTTTGCAGTGTGCCACGTACGTTTACCGGCCATCCCTGGAGCCTAGCGACATGACGATCAAACAGATCCGCGCTTTTCTCGCCGTGGCACAGAGCCTGAGTTTTGCCGTGGCGTGCGAGCGTTTGCATCTGTCGCAATCGGCCCTGAGCCTGACCATCAAGGCCCTGGAAGAAGGCCTGGGCGGGCGCTTGTTCAGCCGCAATACTCGCAACGTCGCGCTGACCCCGGAAGGCGAAACGCTGCTGCCCCTGGCCCGGCGGCTGATTGCCGACTGGGACAACGCCGAAGATGAGATGCGCCAGCGATTCACCCTGCAGCGCGGTCGCGTGACCCTGGCCGCGATGCCCTCGTTTGCCGGCAATCTGCTGCCGCCGATCCTGAAAACTTTCCGCGCTCGTTACCCCAAAGTCAACGTCACGGTGAACGACGTGATCAACGAACAGGTGCTGGAAATGGTCCGCGACAATCAAGTGGAGCTGGGGGTGGCGTTCGAGCCGATGCAAAGTTCATCGCTGCACTTTGCCCCGCTTTATAAGGACCGATTCGTTGCGGTGGTGCCGATGGATTCGCCGTGGATCGATCGGCCGTCGATCGACTGGAAAACCCTGCTGGCCGAGCCGTTTATCACCCTGCAACGGCCCTCGACCGTGCGGGTGATGCTCGAAGAACATTTGCAGGCACGGCAGATGGAACTGCCGGTGGCCTTCGAAAGCCATCAGTTGGCCACGGTGGGACGCATGGTCGCCAGCGGCCTGGGCGTTAGCGCGGTGCCGGCCCTGTGCGCCGGGCAAATGCGCGAACTCGGCGCCCGCTGCCTGACCTTGAACGAACCGGTGGTGGAGCGGGCCATCGGCGTGTTGACCAAACCCGGCCACGAACTGTCGGCGGCGGCGCAGGCGTTGTTCGATATTCTCAAGGCTGAAAACTACGGCGCACGGTTGTCCTGAACTCGTCCGACCCATCCGTCAGCCTTAACACCCCCCCTTGCGCTCTGTCAGTCGAACCGGGTTGGCCGGGATTGGGGCTGCTTCGCAGCGCTGCGCGAGCAAGCTCGCTCGCCACAGTGGGGTGGGGTTGTGCCTTAGTTCATCAATCGCCGCGCCAGCAGCGGCAGTAACTGCTCGCACGACCCCTCGATCTTCAGATCCAGAATCTCATCCGCCCGGGTCTTGCCGAGGTTGATGGCGATCAGCGGTTTGCCCTGATCCACGGTCGCCCGGCACAGACGAAACGCCGAGTAGGCCATCAGCGACGATCCCACCACCAGCAAGCCATCCGCCTGTTCAACCGCGGTCATGGCCTGGACGGCGGTAGCCGGTGCAACGTTTTCGCCGAAGAACACCACGTCCGGTTTCAGCCGCTCACCGTCGCAATACGGGCAGTGCGGCACCTGGAAACGCGCTTCGAACGCCGGATCGAGCAGGGTATCGCCGTCCGGCGCCTGCACCGCATCCACACCCGCCAAGTCGGGATTCTGCGCCTCCATCAACTGCTGAATCCGGTCGCGCTCGCTGTTGCGGCCGCAGTCCAGGCACAGTACGCGGTGCAGGCTGCCGTGCAATTCGATCACCCCGTGGCTGCCGGCCTGGTCGTGCAAGGTGTCGACGTTCTGGGTCAGCAGCGCGCTGATCCGCTGTTGGCCCTGCAAGTGCGCCAAGGCCTCATGCGCCACATTCGGCCGCGCCTGGCGCACTCGCGGCCAGCCGAGCATCGCCCGCGCCCAGTAACGGCGCCGGGCTTCGGGCGCGGCGAGGAACTCCTGATACATCATCGGCTGCCGACCTCGACGCACGCCCTCATTGTCGCGGTAATCCGGAATGCCCGACGGTGTACTGATGCCGGCACCGGTCAATACGGCGAAGTTGCGTTCGGCCATGGTCTGCACGAGACGGTCGAGGTGTTCGGCTATCAGGCTGTCGAGCATAGGGCACCGCCTCACGGATCAGGAGTGACGCAGGTTAGCACTTGTCGCAGTGCGTTTAACGCTGGGCCGGTGTAGCAGGGAAGTCCTGCCGTGTATCGCAATGTATCAAGCCCTCCCGCCGATACAGTGCCTCGCATTCCGGGCATCGCCGTACACAGAGCAGATACAAAGCTGCGCTCCACTGTGAGCACCGCCGGACTGCCAACCAAACGCCGTACCGGCGGCCCATTTTTCGGCCGTCGCACCAGGCGGCTGGTTCACGCCTGACAACGGTCCGTACCTGATGCGGACAAAGGGGACACCATGAGCACGCTTCTGCCTGAATCGAACCTCGAGACCACGCCCGTCGAACGCCTGCGCGTCAACCAATACACCAACGGCCTGATCGGCCCGAGCCAGGCGATGCTTGGCCCGCTGGCCGACGGCGGCACCCTGATCACCGGCACGCCGCCGGGCTGCTGGGGGCCGATGATTACGCCGGCGTTCGAGGGCGGCCATGAAGTAACGCAACCGGTGGCGATTGCCGGGGCGGAGGTTGGCGACGCCGTGGCGATCAAGATCCAGCGCATGCGTGTGACGTCCCAGGCCACGTCGTCGGGGGTGATGAGCTTCGTTGAAGGGCGTTATCACGGCGATCCGTTTGTCGCCAAGTTCTGCGGCAAATGCGGCACTGAACACCCTGCCAGTCACGTCGAAGGCATCGGCGAAGACGCTATCCGCTGCAACCACTGCGGCGCCGAAGTCAGCGCGTTTCGCTTCAGCCACGGCTACGTGATCGTGTTCGACGCCGAAAATCAGGTCAGCCTCACCGTCAATCAGGATGTCGCCAATCGCTTGGCCGGCCAGGCTCCGGAAATGTCCGCGTTGCCAGAATTCGCCGCTCAACACTCGATCCTGTCCCTGGCCCGCGCCGACATACCGGGCGTCGCCGCGCATATGCGACCGTTCCTCGGCAACATCGGCACCACGCCGTCCCGCGACTTGCCGGACTCGCACAACTGCGCCGACTTCGGCCAATACCTGATCGACGCGCCGCACCGTTTCGGCATGAGCCGTGAAGAACTGCACGCCGCCAAGACCGACGGCCACATGGACACCAATTCTATCCGCGAGGGCTGCGTGTTGATCTGTCCGGTCAAAGTACCGGGCGCCGGGGTCTACATGGGCGACATGCACGCTCAGCAGGGCAACGGTGAAATCGCCGGGCATGCCACCGATTGTTCCGGGGAAACCGAAGTCACGGTGCAGGTGATCAAACACCTGACCATCGAAGGCCCGATCCTCCTGCAAAATCTCGACGACCTGCCACCGATGGCGCGGCCGATGAACGCCGAGCAACGCCAGCAGGTAAAGGCGCTGGGAGCACGCTGGGGCCAGCATGAGGTCGAGGAGACCGGGCCGATTACTTTCATCGGCAGCGGTGAAAACCTCAACGTCGCGGTGGAGAACGGCTTGCAACGCGCCGCTGCAGTCACCGGTTTGCCCTACGACGAGGTGCTGAACCGCGCGACCATCAACGGCTCGATCGACATCAGCCGCTTGCCGGGCACCATTCGCGTGACTTTCCTGTGCCCGATGGACGTGCTCGACCGCATGGGCATCGGCCAACTGGTGCGAGAGCAATACGACTTGTAAGCCTTGGGACGGCGGGTTTGTACCGGAATGTGTACAGGCCCGTTGGCGATACAACCCGCTGTCATTCAGCGCAATACCGCACACATCCGCGATACAGCCGTCCGGTTAACTGGGCTCATCGATATGAACCCGCGCAAACCCTGGATGAGGACACCGATGATGAACACTTCCCACGTTTCAGTTGCCATGGCCGCCGGGATTGGCCTGCGTCGCGGCCTGCTCGCCGCCCTGCGCGCCGCGCCGCCGGGCCAGTTCGATTTCCTTGAAGTTGCCCCGGAAAACTGGATCAACATCGGCGGCGCCCATGGCGCGGCCCTGGCTGAACTGGCCGAGCGCTATCCCTTGTCGTGCCACGGCCTGTCACTGTCGCTCGGTGGTTCGGCGCCGCTGGACACGGCGTTCCTGCAGGAAGTGCGAGGGTTTCTCGATCACCACCAGGTGCCGCTGTACAGCGAGCACTTGAGCTATTGCAGCGACGACGGCCACCTCTACGACTTGCTGCCGTTGCCATTCACCGAAGAAGCGGTGCATCACGTTGCCGCACGGATTCGCCAGGCCCAGGACATCCTCGGCCGGCGCATGGCGGTGGAAAACGTCTCTTATTACGCCGCCCCGCGCCAGGACATGGACGAGTTGGCCTTCACCAACGCGGTGCTCGCCGAGGCCGATTGCGACTTGCTGCTGGACGTCAACAATGTGTACGTCAACTCGATCAACCATGGCTTCGATCCGCACCGTTTCCTCGCTGGCATTGTGCCGGGGCGGGTGGTGCAGATGCACATTGCCGGGCACTTCGACGAATCCGACAACCTGAAAATCGACACCCACGGTGCCTCGGTCAAACCGGCGGTGTGGGCGCTGCTGGCGGACGCTTACGACCGCTTTGGCGCGCAGCCGACCCTGCTGGAACGCGACTTCAATTTCCCGGCGTTCTCGGAACTGGTGGCGGAGCTCAACACCATCCGTCGTCTGCAACACGAGGCGTCGATCGTGCGCGAGGCGGTGGCCCATGGCTAAGCCCGAACTGAGCCTGCAACAACAGCAGCACGAACTGACCCGCTATCTGCGTGACCCCGAACACTGCGCACCGCCCGAGTCGATGAACGCGGCGCGGGTCAAGGTCTACCGCGACCTGGTGTTCAACAACTTGCTGACCTTGCTCAGTGGCACGTTTCCGGTGTTGGTACGAACCTTGGGCGATCAGCGCTGGCGCACCCTGCTACGGATATTTCTGCGTGACCATCGGGCGCAGACGCCCAAGTTTGGGGAGATTGCCGAAGAGTTTGTCGGCTTCCTTGCCAGCGAGCCCGCAGCCTTGAGCGAGGGCCAGTGGCCGGCGTTCATGGTCGAACTGGCGCACTACGAGTGGGTGGAGATGGCCTTGCAGCAATCCAGCGCCGAACCGCTGCCCCACAGCGATGCCACGCTGCTGCCTGACCGTCCCTTGCGGGTTTCGCCCCTGGCCTGGCCGTTGGCGTACAGCTGGCCGGTGCAACACGTTGGCCCGGATTACCAGGCCGACACACCACCGGCGCAGCCAACCCTGTTGCTGGTGCGGCGCTCGGCGGATTTCGAGGTGCGCTTCTCGGAACTCAGCCCGCTGGCCTGGCGCCTGCTGCAGCGTCTCGAAGAGGCGCCACAGCTGACAGGTCTGCAACAATTGCAGGCATTGGCGGTAGAGGCGGGGATGGCGGATGTCGGCGATTTTATCGACAACGGCCTGGCGCTGTTGCAGCAGTTGCATGGCCAGGGCGTGATTGGCGTGGCCTAGCCAGCAGGCTAAAACACAAAACCCGCCACGAGGGCGGGTTTCGCTAAGGGCTGAACAAGCTCCCGGCTTGGGAGCCGCCTATCAGCTCGGGAACAGCTCGGACAGTTTCATCGCCAGCATCATGTCGCCTTCAGCGCGCAGTTTGCCTCCCATGAACGCCTGCATGCCGTCGGTCTCGCCGCTGACGATGCCTTCCAGGGTTTCGCCGTCCATCACCAGGGTCACCTGGGCGTCCGGGTTCTCGCCTTCTTGCAGCTCGCAGGTGCTGTCCTTGACGATCAGCGAGAAATTCTTGGTCTCGTCGATGCGGAAACCGAAAACCAGGTCCAGGCCGGCAGCGGCGGCTGGGTTGAACTTGGCTTTCATTGCTTGTACGGCGTCGGCTACGGAGGTCATGGTTCGATCCTTTTCGGGGTTGATACAACAAGGGTCACAGCGACCGGACTCAGCGGAAAGTGATGAGGTCCGGGTCTTTCAGCAGTTGCAGGTGTGCATGACTGTTGAAGGAAGCCAGGGCCACCTCGCGACCACGGAACTTGAATTGGTTGAGCGAGGTGTTGACGATTTGCCAGTTCAGTTCAAAGGCCTGTCGCGCAGGCATCTGGGTAATCAGGTGGAGCAGGGCGGTGATGGTGCCGCCGGAGGTGAACACGGCGATTTTCTGAGTGTTATCAGCCTGTTCGAGGATGCGCTGCAAGCCACCCTGGACGCGCTCGACAAAACCCAGCCAGCTTTCCAGGCCCGGCGGATCGTAGTGGCCGCTCAGCCAGCGGTCGATGATCAGCACGAAAATGCGCTGGAACTCGCCGCGATTCTGCGCCGCATTGCGCAGGATGTGCAGCGCTTGGGGTTCTTCCGGCAGCAGGTCGGGCAACAGCGCGCGGATCACCGCGTCGGCATCGAATTCGTTGAAGGCTGCGTCGGTTTCAACAACAGGGCTCGGCAAGCCCACGCGGGCGAACTGCGCCAGCGCGTTGCTCGCGGTGTCCTGCTGACGGCGCAGGTCCCCGGAGAGGCAGCGATCGAAACTCAGACCCAGCTCGGCAAGGTGCTGGCCGAGCACTTGCGCCTGACGCACGCCGGTGGTCGACAGGACGTCATAGTCGTCTGCACCGAAGGAGGCCTGGCCATGTCGAATCAGATAAATGCTGCCCACGTCCGCGTCATCCCGGTACGTTGAAGGTTCGGCGAGGTTATGAGGATGCCGGTTAGCTGTCAATGAAAAAACATACGCTTGTTTGAACCGTCCGATACGCAGTCGTTGCCGCAGGTTTCACGGCTGGCCCCGAGGCGGGCGCATGGGTATGCTGGAGGCATTCCGCGCCCGGGCTATAACGGGCGCACTGCACGTAAGGAGTCCCTGTGGAGTTTCTGTCCGAATATGCCAGCTTCCTGGCCAAGACCGTCACGCTGGTGGTCGCCATCCTGGTGGTGCTCGCCAGTTTCGCGGCGCTGCGCAGCAAAGGTCGGCGCAAGTCGGCCGGTCAACTGCAAGTCAGCAAACTCAATGATTTCTACAAAGGCCTGCGCGAGCGCCTCGAACAAACCTTGCTCGACAAGGATCAGCTCAAGGCCTTGCGCAAATCCACGGCCAAGGCCGAGAAAAAACAGAAGAAGCAGCCGCCGAGCAAATCCCGGGTGTTCGTGCTGGATTTCGACGGTGATATCAAAGCCTCGGCCACTGAGAGCCTGCGCCACGAAATCACCGCGCTGCTGACCCTGGCCACGCCCAAGGACGAAGTGGTGCTGCGCCTCGAAAGTGGCGGCGGCATGGTTCACAGCTATGGCCTGGCCTCGTCGCAATTGGCGCGGATTCGCCAGGCTGGCGTGCCGTTGACCGTGTGCATCGATAAAGTGGCGGCCAGTGGCGGCTACATGATGGCGTGCATCGGTGAAAAGATTATCAGCGCGCCGTTCGCCATCCTCGGCTCAATCGGCGTTGTGGCTCAACTGCCGAACGTCAATCGCCTGCTGAAAAAGCACGACATCGACTTCGAAGTGCTGACCGCAGGCGAGTACAAACGCACCTTGACGGTGTTTGGCGAAAACACCGAGAAGGGCCGGGAGAAATTCCAGGAAGACCTGGACATCACCCACGAGCTGTTCAAGAACTTCGTCGCCCGCTACCGGCCGCAACTGGCCATCGACGAAGTAGCCACCGGTGAGATCTGGCTGGGCCTGGCGGCGCTGGACAAGCAACTGGTGGACGAACTCAAGACCAGTGATGAATACCTCGCCGAACGCGCCAAGGGCGCTGAGCTGTATCACTTGCACTACGCCGAACGCAAAAGCTTGCAAGAACGTATCGGCATGGCCGCCAGTGGCTCGGTGGATCGCGTGCTGCTGAGTTGGTGGAGCCGGTTGACCCAGCAACGCTTCTGGTAAAAATTTTCCTCTTTGCATCAAGGCCCGGCCACGTTAAGTGACCGGGCTTTTTTTGTGGGCAACTGTTTGTTGGAAACTCCGCTTACCCGATTGCTGAGTGCGCTGTGCGGTATATATGTATATCTTAAGTTTGAATAATTAATCATTTGTCCGGAATACCCATTCAGTTTTCGGACTTTAATTTTTAAGGGGCGACGCTAGGCTTTAAGTTCGAATCGTTAATAGAGTTAATTCACTTATGTCTGCAGATTTAACAATAAGGTCAACTGCAACTTCATCAGTCACTGCGTCGGATCAAGCCACCATCAGCATGACCCCGGAACAACAGGGTGTGTTCTTTGAATTCTTCAAGGCCAGGCTCCTACCAGCCTGGCTCAGCCAAGCCAGTACCAGCCTGCGCACCGCGCTGCATGCACGCATTGTCGCCAGTCAGGTCACCCGCGTGGCCGCGTCGAAGGCGCTGTCCGCACTCAAAAGCCCACAGCAATTCTGCACTCCGTTATTGTCCGAAGCGCTGGCGAAAAAACTCGGCGAGTCCTTGGATATCCGCGGCGTGGTGTTTCAGCATATTCGTTCTACGTCCAGCCTGTTCGGTTTGCGCAAAAAACTGGTATTGCCGATTGATCGGGACTTATTGATTGCGGCCTGCGATAACTTCGAAGCCAGTGAAACGCTGCCCGGTAATTATCATGAACAATCGATCATCTATCAGCCTGAACGAATGAATGGCAAGGCCAATAAAATCTTGGCCATTCAACCCCACGAGTTTGCGCACTTGTGCCGCACGCTGGATTTGGGCAAGCACTATCAGACTCATCTCAACAGCGTCTTCGAGCCGAACGTTCCCACCGGGCAATTGCTTTTGAAGACTACCGCGCATACGCGCAGTTGCCTGGACGTCGACCGGCATTTGGCACTGATGAAGAACGACATTAATGCGGATGTATTTCGCATGCTCGGCGAGCTGGTCGGCAATGGGTCGTCGATCAAACTCGACAACAAACCGATCGCCTGCAAACAGATCGATGTGTTCGGTCACAGCTTGCACGGTGCGCTGCTGATCGTCGCGGTAAGTAACGATGAATTCACCGATAACCCTTGCGTGCTTTACCTGCCCGGAGCGCCGGAGCAGCCCCTCAAGGCCTATCCAAACCTGACGGCATTGCAGTTCGATTTGTACACGCGCCTGGATGACAAAACCTTCGAGATCTTTTTGCTGCGCTTTGTTTTGCTAAGCAATCGCGCCGGATTTCACTCGGCGCTCGCGACCCGCGGGGTCCGGCCGCCCACCGGCTGGTTGCTGCCATCGCAAGCGACGCTGTTGCCCGTCACTGCGCGCGCGGTGGCGGGCGATCCCTTTGTCGAACTGTACCGGCAACGTGTCGCGCAGGTCATGGCGGATGCGCGTCTGCTGGTGGTGCCCACCGACGACGAGGACGAGAAAAGCCGCTTGGCCCGGATGGAAACCTACAAAACCATGGGCCTGGATCTGGTGCTGTTCGGCGTGTCCTTCATTCCGGTGGTGGGGGAGGTGCTGATGGCGGTGGCCGCCGGCGAATTGTTGCTGGGCGTCTACCACGGCCTGGAGAGTTGGTCGGCGGGTGAGCAGGAGCAAGCGACGGATTATTTCTTCGATACCGTGGAAAACCTCATCACCATGGCAGCGTTGTCCGCTGGTGTAAGCGCCGCCAGGGCGGCGTTCAAGACCGTCCGCACCAGTACATTCGTCGAAAGCCTGCGCCAGGTCCAATGGTCGAGCGACACGCAGCGTTTGTGGAAACCCGATCTGGCGCCGTATCGGCAGAGCGTGACGCTACCTACTTGGCTCAAGGCAGACGAGAAGGGCCTGCACTGGTTTGAAGATCAGGCTTACCTGGCTCTGGATAAAGACCTCTACGCGGTGCGGCCGGTAGCGGATACCGGTGTGTGGGAGATCGAAGGTTCGAAGCTCACCGATAGCTATTCGCCGCGACTTGAAACCAACAACCTCGGCGCCTGGCGGCATGATTCCGAGTTGCCCGGCGAATGGACTCGGCTGCAGCTGTTCCGGCGGTTGGGCTACGCCGAGCGGGACATCCCGGATGCCAGGGCTATGCAGATTCTCTCCGTAACCGGCATCAACGAGGATCTGATGCGCCGCGTGCTGATCGATCGCACGGCCCCGCCTGCTCTGCTGCTCGATACCGTGCGCCGGTTCGACACCGACCAGAGCGTGACTGACTTCATCGCGCAGTTGCAGGCGCCGTCATCCGCCGCGACAGCTGACGCTGATCTGCAACTGCGCTTGCTGACGAGCCTGACTGCCTGGCCGCCGCAAACGGCGATTCAGGTCACCGACCCCGTTGGCGGGCAAATCAATCGTTACCTGGCGGAGGATGCCGACCCTGGGTCCGCGAAAACTCTAAAGCTGACGCAAGATCGGTTGCTGAGCGGGCAGTGGTACGCGGATGCACTGTCTGGCCTGGACGACCGGGAGCGTGAACGCTTGCTGGATATAACCAGCAAGGTCGCCAGCGAGCAGGCCAGCGCCCTGGTCGCGAAACTGGCGGAGCAGGCCGATCGCCAACGGGGTAAGTTATTCCAGTGGATCTACCAGCGTAACACCCCGCTCGACGAAGCGAGGGCGACGCCTTTGCGCGACCGCTTCGCGCAACTGCCGATCAGCGTCATCGACGAACTGATCCACTACGCCGACGGCAGCGAGCTGGCGGAACTGGATGCGGGCAATGTGCCGTTGCGCCTCGCGGAAGAAGCGCGGCGCTTCGAGCAAGTGGTTCAGGTCAGCAGAGCCTATGAAGGCCTCTACCTGGACGCAGTGGGCGGGATCGACACCGATCGCCTGGTGTTCAGCGCCCTCAAACACCTGCCGGGCTGGAAAGGCGACCTCTATGTGCAAATGCTCGAATTCGCGTTTTACAGCGACGAACTGGCGAGTATCGGCCTGGAAAGCTACTCGCAACATTTGCGCGTCAGCGCCCATCCTGACCGCTATGAAGCCCGCGACGCCGAGTCCAATTTATTGAGCTATTTGCCGGGGCGCACTCGCGCTCATTATTTCCAGGCGCTGTGGGAAGGCCTGTCGCTTGCCCGTCGCGAGGCGCTCGAGGTGGCGGTCGAGGATCAAGGGGCGGCCCTGCGAGAGAAGATCACCGCGTTGGCCCTGGCGCGTCGGCCGCACGCGGAACAGATCCTCGGCATGCACAGCGTTCACCCCGGCTACGTGTCACCCATGCGCCTGGCGGATGTGCTGTTGGGCACCGCTTCCGGCAATATGCCCTCACAGCCGTCGACACCCGTGGTCCGGCCTGCGGCGCTGGTCCGGCGCGCCCAGGAGTTGTTTCCCACCCATTCGCTGCAACAGATCGACCTGTTTCTGGCCAGTCTCGACCCGGTGGACGTGCTGGCCCTGCGTAAGCTCGAAGCCATGCGCCTTGAATTCCTGACGATCAGGCAAGTGCTGCAGAACTGGATCAACCGCGACACCTGGACGCAAACGGAGGACGGACCACGGCTCAAAGTCTCCGTACTGGCGAAGACCCGTGCGGCACAGGAAATCATTCGCTGCTGGCGTCGTGAAACGGCCAGCACCCTGACCCTCGATGGCCGCTTGTACGAGCTGGCGTTGCCGCCGCTACAACTTGGCGATTTGCCGATGATCACCGGTGATTTCAGCCACGTCGGAACGCTGGTCATGGACCGGGTGGGCGCCAGCGCCGGTCTGAATACCTTCCTGCACAACTTCAAGTTTCTGCGCCGCCTGTCCCTGGTGGGCAACCGGCTGACCCGCCTGCAACATGCCATCGGTGCGATGTCGCGTCTGGAAGTACTGGACCTGAGCGAAAACCAGATTCAACTGAGCGCGGCAGCCGTTGTCGAGCTGGCGGGGCTGACTCGATTGAAACAGATCAATTTAAGTGCCAATCCATCCTTGGGCCGCACGCCCGATGTAGCGCAGATGCAGCTATTGGAACGCCTGGAACTGCGGGGCACTGCAATCAGTGAGTGGCCCAAAGGCGCAAGTGGTCTGCCTCGCTTGCGCGTGCTGGATTTGCGCGATAACCGCATCACCGACATTCCGGAGGACGTTTTCTCCGCCGCCCTCCTGTTGAACAAAGGCACGGACCTGTTCGGCAATCCGCTGTCCGCCAACGCCCAGCGTCGGGTTGCCGATTACCAGCAACTCAGTGATATCAGCCTGGGGTTGAGCGTGCTGGGGCGAATAGACGTCGTGCAGGACGTGCTAATGGACACGGCCATGAGTTCGACCTGGCTGACCGGTGCCAGCGATATCGACATGATGGTCAAGCGAACGCTGTGGAGCGCGTTGTACGCGTACCCCGACTCGCGGCCGTTTTTTCTGTTGCTCGCCCGTCTGCGCTACACCGCGGATTTTCGCCTGGTGTACCGCTCGCTCAGTCGGCGCGTGTGGGACGTGATCGAAGCGGCAGCGGAAAACAGCGCGTTGCGCGCCACCCTGTTCCGCATGGCCAATATAGGCCAGGTCAGCGCCGACGGTTCATCGCTGTTGTTCAGCGATCTGCATGTCCGGGTGCTTTGTTATCGGGCGATGACGGTGGCCAGGGCCGCGACGGTGAGCCAAGAGGGCGAGTTGACGCAATTGTTGCGAGGCCTATTCCGGTTGCAGGAAGTGGAGCGCCTGGCCCTGGCCAACATCATCACCCGCGCGCGGACGGGCCCCGTCACCCTGGAACAGGCGATGGAAATCAGCCTGGCCTACCGAGTCGGGCTGGCGGAACGGCTGAATCTGCCCGCGCAGCCGCGGGACGTGAATTTTCAGTTAGGCGTGGAGGTGCTGCCACAGACCCTCGATTGGGTCTACGCCGAGGTGGTCAAGCTGGAGCATACCCAGGCGCTCGCGCACTGGATCACTCAGCAGCAGTCCTGGACCGAATACCTCGAGGGCCTGCACCGCGCTGCCTTCGATGACATCGTCTTGCGCGCGACGGCGTCTTTCGGGCAACTGGATGGCCGTCAGCATTTCACCCGTGAACAGTTCAACCGCCAGATGGACGCCATCGTCAGTAACTTCGCCAACGAACGGGTAGCGTTGTTCCGGCGCCTGACTGCCGAGGCGTTGGAACGCAACCCGGGGTTGCCATTGCCGGTGACGAATGAAGAGCCGCCGCGAACCTCTTCGCGATTTTCCACGCGCCTAGCGTCGGGCGACATCACCTCTTGATCATGCAAAGGAATGCCATGAATACGATTGAAACCCTGCGCCCGGTAGTGGCCGGAGCGCGGTCGGTTCTCCATCCGGCGCTCAGCGCACTGGCGCTGGAACGCGTCCTGCCGATGACCCCGGCGCAGTACGCCGGCAGGCTCATTGAGCAGCGCTGGGGCGCGAACTATGCACACGCCTGGCTCGCGGACCTGAACTACGATTTTTACGGATATCCAGCGCAGGACAACGTGCATCGAGGCCGAGTGCGCACCTCGCAAACGCTGGTCCAGGCCCTGCTTGAGAACGACCAGACCGTGGGTGCCGGGCGTTTGGGCGAAAGCGCATTTGGCCTGTACACGCCGCCCACAGTCGGACCGGCGGTACGGATCGTCGAGATCGATACGTCGACCAATCCGGGTGGCGGATATCGTGACTACGAAGGTATCTACCGCCCGACTCAGCCGCAGACCTACGGGCCGGACACGCAACTGGTGCTGCAACCGGCGGCGTTCAAGGCGTGGGTCTGGAATCTCGATTTCAAGGAACGTTATGCGGCCTATGTGCGTGAGGCCTGGCCAAGCGACCAGGCCCTGCTGGCCGAATCACCCTGTGCGTTGTGCACAGCGGTGAAGCTAGCCTTTGTCATGGCTGCCTACTTGCAACGTCAGGAGCGCAGTTTGAGCGCTGAGGGCCTGAACCTGGCCTTGCGTGCCGCCGGGCTGCCCGCCGATCAAGCTTGGCCGCAGCTGAGTTTGCCACCCTTACAGGCACGCGCGGTAATCCCGGCTTCGGTGCATGTCCTGCGTTTGCGGATTTACCGCTACGTCTCAAGCGATATCGTCTGTTTACGCGATGCGCTCAGCGGCCGGTTGCTGTTGTACGTTCCGGGCAACGCGTCACCCTTTCACGAATTGGCCGATAACGCGGCGTTATGCCGCTGGGTGGTCGGGGTCGCGGCCGATTCCGCCCGAGCCTCGGCACTGGCCGCTCATTTTGCCGCCGATGATCGCCTCGACGGCACTTTCCATGCCGGTGTCGAGACCGCTCTGGCCGGCATGGCCACGTTTCCTCGCCAGTATCAGTTGAAGAAAGGCCATGGGTTTTTCAACGACGATGGCTACTGGCGTCCCGAGGACTACATAGCGCTGGACGCGGTGTCCGCCAGCGAGGATCCGTTCGCTCAGTGGGTACGGGTCATGAAAGCGGCGGCCATCGCCAGTGTCGAGACGATCCGTGATGACGCCCAGGTCAACCGCGATAACCTGGGTGCGGTGGTCGAGCCGCTCGTGCAATGGGTCAACCGATTCGGGCCATTGGCGTTATTTGTGCCGGGCGGTGAGGGGTGGTTGGCACTTGCCGGGTTGATTGACGCCGGGTTTGGCCTGGAGCAAGCCACGCAGGGCCAGACCGTGGAGCAGCGCTCCGCCGGCATGACGCGCACGTTGTTCGGTTTGCTGAATGCTTTGCCGATGGTCGAGGCAGGGGCGGTGATTCGGGGTGAAGAGGGCGGCCTGGCTGAAGCGGCCACGGTCGGCAATGAAGCGCCTGGGCTTGAATCTGCGATAACCGCCCGCCCAGCGAGCGCCGTGGCCGCACCATTCGACGCCGCTGCGCAACGTTTGTACCTGCTGCGTGGCCTCGGTGCGCCAACCCGAGGCTTCAGTGACGAGGTGCTGCGCCAGATCGGGCGCATCTGCGACCTCAGCGACGAGATGCTCGCCACGACGCAGGCGGGGCGACGTCCACTGGTGCCGATCTTGGCCGATACCCTTGATCGCTTTCGCATCGACCAAGCCTTGGATCAAGAGATCGCGGTGCTGCCCGCCGGTTCCGCCGACGCCGAGCGAGCGCTGGGTGAGCGTACCGGCCAATTCGAAACGCGCTATGCGCGGTTGCAGCAATCCGCTCATGAATGGGTGCGGTTGTTTCAGTCGCAATATCCCGGGCTGCCGAAAGCGGTCATCGAGCAGATGCTTGAGCGTTCCGGGGTGGATATCGCCGCACCGCACAGCCTGGCCGACGCCAAGCGCATGCTGGGCAAACTCGACGGCAAGGCTCGGCAGTATGAGTTTCAGGTGCGCCTGGCACGTGCCTATGAGGGCCTTTATCTGCGGTCGGTGGCAAACGCCGACAGCGACGTGCTGATCCTGCATTCCCTTGAACGCCTGCCGGGATGGCCGGCCAGCGTCCGTATCGAGGTCCGTGAAGGCAGCGTCACTGGCCGCCTGTTGGACAGCATTGGCGCGCCCGGCACGTCGCCCTCGCGGCAATTGATTAAGCACGGCACGGCTTATCAGGGCGCCACCCCCGCGCAGCGGGTGAGTCTATGGCAGGCGCTGCTCAACGGCTTGTCGCCGGAACAGCGAACGGTCATGGGACTGCGCGCCGATTACGCACTGGAGGATTTGCAGTCAGCGTTGCATGAACATGCGCGGCCACGTGCCGAGCTGGAGCCAGGCTTGCAGCGAATGGACGCGGGCCTGCCCTTTGACCGCTCGGGTTTGCGTGGTGGCGGCTTTCCTTCTACGCCACAGTCCGAGGTGTTCTCGCTGACGATCCTCAAACTGCAAGTGCGCGAGCTTTATCCGCGCCTGGTCGACAGTGAGCTCGATGCCCTGCTGCTGGAATGGGGCGTTAATGCGCAGAACCGACTGGTTGAACTGAACCTGCAATGGTTGCAGTTGCATGGCGATCTGCGGGATTGGGTCGACGCGGTTGAAGTGGATATCGCCGACATGGAAGTGGACTTGATACTGGACGGCGATGACGAGGCCGAAGGTCTTACCGAAGAGCAAATCGAAGAAGAAAACGCCGCGCGAATCACCGAAGCGATGGACACCGAACGCCAATCACGCAGCGGGTTGGCCAATCAGCTCCTCGCGCTCTGGCAAATGCGAGGCCGGGTAGATCATCGAGCATACGCGGACGGGGAGTTGGTCGGTTATAGCCTGGACCTGGACTATGAGCGTTTCCACCGTTTGCCGTCCTTGAGCATTCAGTTCCCTGAGGTCACGCAACTGACGATGGCCGACATGAGCCTGACCGAGCGCCGCCAGTTGCCAGCGTTCCTTGAAGCGTTCCCGCAGTTGCGCACCCTGGACCTGAGCGCGATGGATTTGCGTCTGCCGACGCCGACGGGACAATGGCGTGCGGGCTTGCCGCCGGCGATTCTGAAAATGCACCAGTTGACCCGCCTGAACCTTCGGCATACCGGACTGACCCTGACGGAGGCCACGGCAGGCGCGCTGGACGGACTGACGCGCTTGGTCGACCTCGATCTGAGCTTCAATCCCTTGGGCACGCCGCCCGTGGTGCTGAGCCTGACGGCATTGCGTCGACTTAACCTGCGCGGCGCTGGCCTGCACTCAGGGCCGGTCGGGATGCTTGATCGCCCATACTTTGAGCGTCTGGATCTGCGGGACAACCAGCTCACGCGAATTGCACCTGCCGTGCGCCTGCAGTCCGTGGCCCGTGATGCGGTGTTGCTCAGCGGAAATCCGATCACCGATCTGGACAGTTTGCAGTGGATCGGTCGTCATCGGCAGCAAACGGGATTCAACGTCTGGATGGGACCGCCCAACGCCGATTTTGCCCAGCCGGATGCCTGGTTGACCGGGTTCTCGATGGAACTGGCCGCCGGGCGAGTGCAGCGCTGGCAACGGCTGGCAGCAGTGGCGAGGAGTGAACGGTTGTTCAGCACCCTGGCGGTGATCCGACGGACCGCAGAGTTCCGCACCGACTACGGATTGTGGCAGCAGCGGGTGTGGCAACTGATCGAAGCGCTAGACGGCTCGCCGGCGTTGCGCAGTCATGTGTTCGAAGACGTGCAATGGTCGGCACTGGATAGCGACGATCCGTTTGCCGGTTTTCGGCGGCTGGAGGCACGGGTCGCGGCCTTTCATTCACCCTGAAACGACGGTGGGAGCGAGCTTGCTCGCGAAGGCTTCAGTCCAGTCACTTTGCAGCGATGGACGGATTGCATTCGCGAGCAGGCTCGCTCCCACAGGGTGCGGCGTGGCGTCGCTTAGCGGCGCCGGAACAGCGGCAACGGCTCGTCGGTCGCGGCCTGATAGGTCACCGAGAAGTCCTTGAGGCTTTCAAGGGCTTCATACGGGTCCTTGTCCGCCCGTAGGGCGAAGGCATCGAAACCGCAGCGACGCAGGTAGAACAATTGGTCGCGCAACACATCGCCGATTGCCCGCAGTTCGCCTTTGAAGCCATAGCGGTCACGCAACAGCCGGGCATTGGAGTAGTTGCGGCCGTCGGTGAACGCCGGGAAATTCAGGGCGATCACCTGGAAATGCGCAACGTCGTCACCAATTTCTTCGGCTTCTTCTTCGGCGTCCAGCCACACACCCAGGCCGCCATCGCGGGCCTTGAGAGCGTGACCGTGGTCGCGCCACAGGGCCAGCGGCACGATCAGGTCGTCGCAGTTGGAGATGCCATCGAGGGTCGCGTCCTTGGGCAGCAAGTGCCAGGTTTCGTCGACGACCTCGTTGTTCTTAATGATTCGCTGCATAGACGCGTTCCTTGAAGAGGTCGATGCCAATACGTTGGTAAGTGTCGATGAAGCGCTCGTCTTCGGTACGTTGTTCCACGTACACGTCGATCAGCTTCGAGATCACGTCGGGCATGGCTTCCTGGGCGAAGGACGGGCCGAGGATCTTGCCCAGGCTGGCGTCGCGACTGGCGCTGCCACCGAGGGACACCTGGTAGAACTCTTCGCCTTTCTTGTCCACCCCGAGGATGCCGATGTGGCCGACGTGGTGGTGACCACAGGCATTCATGCAACCGGAGATGTTGAGGTCCAGTTCGCCGATGTCGAACAGGTAGTCCAGATCGTCGAAGCGGCGCTGGATCGACTCGGCGATCGGGATCGACTTGGCATTGGCCAGGGAGCAGAAATCACCGCCCGGGCAGCAGATGATGTCGGTCAGCAAGCCGATGTTCGGCGTGGCGAAACCTTGCTCGCGCAACTCGCCCCACATTTCGAACAGACGGCTCTGCTCGACGTCAGCGAGGATGATGTTCTGCTCGTGGGAGGTACGCAGCTGGCCGAAGCTGTAGCGGTCGGCGAGGTCGGCGACCGCATCCAGTTGCTTGTCGGTGATGTCACCCGGCGCCACGCCCGTCGGCTTGAGCGACAGGGTCACGGCGACGTAGCCCGGCTTCTTGTGCGCCAGGGTGTTGCGGGTGCGCCAGCGGGCAAAACCCGGATGCTGCTTGTCGAGTTCGGCCAGTTCGGCAGCCTGGTTGTCCAGGGCCTTGTATTCAGGATCGACGAAGTGCTTGGCAACACGCTGAACTTCCGCCTCGGTCAACGTGGTCTGGCCACCGCGCAGGTGCTCCATTTCCGCGTCGACTTTCTCGGCAAACACTTCAGGGGTCAGGGCTTTGACGAGGATCTTGATCCGCGCTTTGTACTTGTTGTCGCGACGGCCATAGCGGTTGTACACACGCAGGATGGCATCGAGATAGCTCAACAGGTCTTGCCACGGCAAGAACTCATTGATGAACGCGCCGACCACCGGGGTACGGCCGAGCCCGCCACCGACCAGCACGCGGAAGCCCAGTTCGCCGGCGGCGTTATGCACCGGTTCGAGGCCGATGTCGTGCACTTCGATGGCCGCGCGATCAGACGTCGAACCGTTGATGGCGATCTTGAACTTACGCGGCAGGTAAGCGAATTCCGGGTGGAACGTGGTCCACTGGCGAACGATTTCGCACCAGGGGCGCGGGTCGATCAATTCGTCGGCGGCGACACCGGCGAACTGGTCGGTGGTGACATTGCGCAGGCAGTTACCGCTGGTCTGAATCGCATGCATCTGCACGGTGGCCAGTTCGGCAAGGATGTCCGGGATGTCTTCCACGGCAGGCCAGTTGAACTGCACGTTCTGCCGGGTGCTGATGTGGGCGTAGCCCTTGTCGTAGTCGCGAGCGATCTTGGCCATCATCCGCGTCTGGCGCGACGTCAGTTGGCCATAGGGCACGGCGACCCGCAGCATCGGGGCGAACCGCTGGATATAAAGACCATTTTGCAGGCGCAGAGGGCGGAATTCTTCTTCGCTCAGCTCACCTGCCAGGTAGCGTCGGGTCTGATCACGGAACTGCTTGACGCGGTCCTCAATGATCCGCTGATCGTACTCGTCATATACGTACATATTGATCCTGTTCTCAGGCTTATCGATGGCGTCAACGGCACTGCGTTGGTTCAGGACGGCGTCCTGCCTCCGCTCGCGATGTGTTGCCACCACCGCTGCAAATCTGCAAATTCTGCGCGCACGGCCGCGCACTCCCCACGGAGCCGGGGCAAGATACCAGTTTGCAGTTATGCGCAAAAGTGATGTTTGAGTATATGCAAAGAACCAAATCGCCTATGAAGACGGGTTAATCACTAATCCACATTTGTCGTACGGGCAATCCTCGTCTTAACTGTGGTCGAGTCTTTATGCAATCACCGATAAAACCGACAAGAGGCGATGCAATGAGCAACCCAACCAAAGCAAGGAAAAGCGACAGCAGTGTCGATGCCTGGGCGATCCTGTTCCTGATTATCCTGGTGGTAGGTACAGCGGTATTCTGGGTCAGTCACCAATAAACGACCTGTCCGGGTCCCGTTCCGACATCGGTCGGGGCAAAGCGCCAATCAGTGCAGATGGCCGTAGACATGCGCGGCTATAATGCGCCGGCATTTTCCGGGGCCCGGATCCTTCATGTTCAAACACTTGCTTTCTTCAGTGCTGACGCTGTGCGCGCTCTATGGTCCTGTTGCGCACGCAGAGTCGGTACTGTTCCTCAATCCAGGTACCCAGCGAGAAGCGTTCTGGGCCAGTTATTCGACCTTCATGCAGGCTGCGGCCGACGATCTGGGCATGGACCTGCGCATTATTTATTCCGATCGCAGCCCGGCGCTGGTCCTGGCCCAGGCGCGCGAAGCCCTGCAGGGCCCGACCCGGCCTGACTACCTGGTGTTCGCCAATGAGCAATCGGTGGCGCCGCAGATCCTGCGCATGGCCCAAGGCAGCGGGGTGAAGCTGTTCATGGTCAACAACGCCCTGACTGCTGATCAATTGAGCCTGGTGGGCGAGCGTCCCGATCGCGTCGGCAGCCTGGTGGTCAATGATGAAGAGGGTGGCTACCTGCTGCTCAAGCAACTGATCCGCCAACACCCGCCCGTGGCCCCGGGCCAGTTCCTTGAATTGCTGGCGTTCTCCGGGTTGAAGATCACACCGGCGTCGCAATTGCGGGAGAAGGGCATGATGCGTGCCCTTGGCGAACACCCTGAAGTGCGCTTGCGCCAAGTGGTGTATGGCGGCTGGACCGAGGGGCGGGCTTATGAGCAAGCCAAGCTACTGTTGCGCCGCTATCCGAACACTTCGCTGGTGTGGGCCGCCAACGACGAAATGGCGTTTGGCGCCATGCGCGCCTATACCGAAGCCGGTGGCACGCCGGGCAAGGGCGCGCTGTTTGGGGCGCTGAACAATTCAATCCAGGCGTTGCAGGCGATGGTGGATGGGCGCATGAGCGTGCTGGTGGGCGGGCACTTCACTTTAGGCGGCTGGGCACTGGTGCAACTGCATGATCACGAACAAGGCGTGGACCTCAGCCAGTACGGTGGCCGCGACCAGCGCGTGCCGCTGCTGCAACTGATCGACCGCGAACAGGCCAGGCGTCTGTTGGCCGTGGGCGCCATGCCCGACTACGGTGTCGATTTCCGGCGCCTCTCAACCAAGGGTCGCCCGGTGTCCTACCGTTATCCTTTCGACCGTCAATTGCTGATGCGCTGACCGCCATTCAGACGCCGGCCAGGTACAGCACCAGTTGCACAATCCCGTACAGCGACAAAGCAAATACCGCGGTAAACAGAATGCCCAGAATCACGAAATGACTGGGCTTGCCGTGGGTGAAGTCGCGGGCGCGGTTCTTGCCACTCTGCACCCCGAACGCCGCCGCCATCACACTGTGCAGCATCTGCCACAGAGTGGGTGGCTTGTTGTCGATTGGATCGTCCATACATCCCCCTCGCGTTAGCGTGTGAGGGCAAGCATAGTCAACGGAACCAGGGTCCACCGCAAAAACAAAGTGGGAGCGGTGTGGCGAGTCAACTCAACTCAGTTGTCATACCCCAGGTTCGGCGCCAGCCAGCGCTCAGTGACGCTCAGGTCTTGCGACTTGCGCGCGGTGTAGCTGGCGACCTGGTCTTTGTCGATCTTGCCCACGGCGAAGTATTGCGCCTGTGGATGGGCGAAGTACCAGCCGCTGACCGCAGCCGCCGGGAACATGGCGTAGTGTTCGGTGAGGAACACGCCGCTGCGGCCGGCCTGCATTTCCCGTGCTTGGGGGTCGAGCAGGTTGAACAGGGTGCCTTTCTCGGTGTGGTCCGGGCACGCCGGGTAGCCGGGGGCGGGGCGGATGCCGGTGTATTGCTCTTTGATCAGCGCGTCGTTGTCCAGCACTTCGTCCTTGGCGTAACCCCAGTGTTCTTTTCGCACTTGCTGGTGCAGCCATTCGGCGCAGGCTTCGGCCAGGCGGTCGGCCAGGGCCTTGACCATGATCGAGTTGTAATCGTCGCCGGCGTCCTGATAGGCCTTCGCCACTTCTTCGGCACCAATACCAGCGGTGGTGATGAAGCCGCCCACGTAGTCAGTCACGCCGCTGCTTTTCGGCGCGACAAAGTCGGCCAGCGAGAAGTTCGGCTTGCCGTCGGTCTTGATGATCTGCTGGCGCAAGTGATGCAGCTTGGCCATGGGTTTGCCGTCTTCGCCGTACAGTTCGATGTCGTCGTCGTGCACTTGGTTGGCCGGCCAGAAGCCGAACACCGCGCGGGCGCTGATGAGTTTTTCGTTGATCAGCTTGTCGAGCATTTCCCGGGCATCGGCATACAGCGACGTCGCCGCTTCACCGACCACTTCGTCTTCGAGGATGCGCGGGAACTTGCCGGCCAGGTCCCAGGAGATAAAGAACGGGGTCCAGTCGATGTATTCGGCCAGCACTTTCAGATCAATGTTATCCAGCACTCGGGTGCCAGTGAACGTCGGTTTGACCGGCGCGTAACTGTCCCAGTCGAACTGCGGCTTCTTGGCCACGGCGGCCGGGTAGCTCAGGCGTTCGGTGCGGGCGCTGCGGTTGGCCGTGCGTTCGCGCACGTCTATGTAATCGAGGCGGGTTTTCTCGACGAAACCCGGCTTCAGTTCCTTGGACAGCAACTGCGTCGCCACGCCCACGGCGCGGGAGGCGTCGGTGACATAGATCACCGCGTCGTTGCTGTACTTGGGCTCGATCTTCACCGCCGTGTGCGCCTTGGAGGTGGTCGCGCCACCGATCATCAGCGGCAGGTGAAAGTCCTGGCGCTGCATTTCGCGAGCAACGTGGACCATCTCATCCAGCGACGGCGTGATCAGCCCGGACAGGCCGATAATGTCGCACTTCTGCTCCTTGGCCACCTGCAGGATTTTCTCCGCCGGCACCATCACGCCGAGGTCGACGATGTCGTAGCCGTTGCAACCCAACACCACGCCGACGATGTTCTTGCCGATGTCGTGCACATCGCCCTTGACCGTGGCCATCAGGATCTTGCCCTTGGCTTCCGGTTTGTCGCCTTTTTCCAGTTCGATGAACGGAATCAAGTGCGCCACCGCCTGCTTCATGACGCGGGCGGACTTCACCACCTGCGGCAGGAACATTTTGCCGGCGCCGAACAGGTCGCCGACGATGTTCATGCCGGACATCAGCGGCCCTTCGATCACTTCGATCGGGCGGGCGAACGACTGACGGGATTCTTCGGTGTCTTCCACGATGTGCGTAGTGATGCCCTTGACCAGCGCATGTTCCAGCCGCTTGTTAACGTCCCAGCCACGCCATTCTTCGGTCTCGGCTTCCTTGACACTGCCGTCGCCCTTGTACTTGTCGGCGATGGCGAGGAGGGCGTCGGTGCCCTCCGGGGTGCGGTTGAGGATCACGTCTTCCACGGCGTCACGCAGCTCCGCCGGGATCTGGTCGTAGATCTCCAGTTGGCCGGCGTTGACGATGCCCATGGTCAGGCCGTTGCGGATCGCGTACAGCAGGAACACCGAGTGGATCGCCTCGCGCACCGGGTTGTTGCCACGGAACGAGAACGACACGTTGGACACCCCGCCCGACGTCAGCGCATATGGCAGCTCATCGCGGATGTAGGCGCAGGCGTTGATGAAGTCCACGGCGTAGTTGTTGTGTTCCTCGATGCCGGTGGCCACGGCGAAGATGTTCGGGTCGAAGATGATGTCTTCCGGCGGAAAGCCGACTTCGTTGACCAGAATGTCGTAGGAGCGTTTGCAGATTTCTTTCTTGCGCGCTTCGGTGTCGGCCTGGCCGGCTTCGTCGAACGCCATCACCACCACGGCCGCGCCGTAGCGCTTGCACAGTTTGGCGTGATGAATGAACTGCTCGACGCCTTCCTTCATGCTGATCGAGTTGACGATGCCCTTGCCCTGGATGCACTTGAGGCCGGCTTCGATCACTTCCCACTTGGAGGAGTCGATCATGATCGGTACGCGGGAGATGTCCGGCTCGCCGGCAATCAAGTTGAGGAAGGTCACCATGGCCTTCTTCGAATCGAGCATCCCTTCGTCCATGTTGATGTCGATCACCTGGGCACCGGCCTCGACCTGCTGCAGGGCGACTTCCAGGGCTTCGGTGTAGTTGTCCTCGCGGATCAACCGGGCGAACTTGGCGGAACCGGTGATGTTGGTGCGCTCGCCGACGTTGACGAACAGCGAGCTGCGATCGATGGTGAACGGCTCCAGACCCGACAGGCGGCAGGCCTTGGGAATATCCGGAATCTGCCGCGGCGCGTAGCCGGCCACGGCTTTGGCGATGGCTTCGATATGCCCCGGCGTGGTGCCGCAGCAGCCGCCGACAATGTTGAGGAAACCGCTCTGGGCGAATTCTTCGATGACCTTGGCGGTGTCCACCGGCAGTTCGTCGTACTCACCGAATTCGTTCGGCAGGCCAGCGTTCGGGTGCGCGGAGACGTGGGTGCTGGCCTTGTTCGACAACTCTTCCAGGTACGGCCGCAGTTCGCTGGCGCCGAGGGCGCAGTTGAGGCCGACGGAAATCGGCTTGGCGTGGGCCACGGAGTTCCAGAACGCTTCGGTGGTTTGCCCGGACAGGGTGCGACCGGAGGCGTCGGTGATGGTCCCGGAAATCATGATCGGCAATTCGATGCCCAGTTCTTCGAACACCCCTTGCACGGCGAAGATCGCCGCTTTGGCGTTCAAGGTGTCGAAAATGGTTTCGATCAGAATCAGGTCGGCGCCGCCTTCGATCAGGCCTTTGGTGGACTCGGTGTAGTTCTCCACCAGTTCATCGAAGGTCACGTTGCGGTAGCCGGGGTTGTTTACGTCGGGCGACAGCGAGCAGGTGCGGCTGGTCGGACCGAGCACACCGGCGACGAAGCGCGGCTTGTCCGGGGTTTCCAGGGTCTTGGCGTCGGCGACCTTGCGGGCCAGGCGCGCGCCTTCTACGTTTAACTCGTAGGCCAGGCCCTGCATGCCGTAGTCGGCGAGGGAAATCTGGGTGGCGTTAAAGGTGTTGGTCTCGAGTATGTCGGCGCCGGCGTCCAGGTAGGCTTTTTCAATGCCGCCGATCACGTCCGGTCGGGTCAGCACCAGCAGGTCGTTGTTGCCTTTAACGTCGCTCGGCCAGTCGGCGAAGCGTTTGCCGCGGTAGTCCTGCTCCTCGAGCTTGTAGCTCTGGATCATGGTGCCCATGCCGCCGTCGAGAATCAGGATGCGTTCTTTGAGGGCGTGCTGGAGAGCATGAAGGCGAGCGCTGCGATCGGACATGTGGAGTACTCGGAAAGACCATTACGAAGGGCCGGGATCATAACAAACCTGTGCGTAATTGGGGTATGTGTGGAAATTGCATGAATATCGCTCATGTTAGTGGCGACGCCGGACCGGTAGAATCTCGACGTTTTTTTATGATTTGGGACCAGGGACATGTCGTATCGCGTCGTCAGCAGCTTGTTTGTGCTGCTTCTAAGCTGGGGCGCCGCTGCGCAGGAGCCGGCCGCGTCACCTGCCATCTCCCCGAGCATGTCCCCAAGTATTTCCTATAGCCGCGATATTCAGCCGATCTTCACCGAGAAGTGCGTCGCCTGCCACGCCTGCTACGACTCCGCCTGCCAGCTCAACCTCGGCAGCAGCGAGGGCGCGACGCGGGGTGCGAGCAAAGTGCCGGTCTATGACGGCGAACGCAGCCAGGCCGCGGCGCCGACCCGTTTGTTCTACGATGCGTTCGGCAAACGCGCCTGGCAGCACAAGGATTTCTACTCGGTGCTCGACGCCCAAGGCAGCCAGGCGTCCTTGATGGCACGCATGCTCGAACTCGGCCACAACACACCGTTGCAGCCCAATGCCAAGCTGCCGGCAGACATCGTGTTGGGGCTGAACCGCGAAAACACTTGCCCGATGCCCGGCGAATTCGCGGCCTACGCCGGCAACCATCCGAACCAGGGCATGCCTCTGGCGGTCACGGGGCTGACCGATCAGCAATACCAGACCTTGCAACGCTGGCTGGCCTCCGGCGCGCCGATTGAAGAACAAGGCCTGGTGCCGAGCGCGCAAGAGGCGCTGCAAGTGGTGCAGTGGGAAAACCTGCTCAATGCCCCGGGCGCGCGCCAGAGCCTGGTGGGGCGTTGGCTGTTTGAGCATTGGTTTCTGGCGCACATCTACTTCAAGGATGGCGAGCCGGGGCATTTCTTTCAGTGGGTACGCTCGCGCACGCCAACCGGTCAGCCGATCGACCTGATCAACACGCGGCGGCCCAACGATGACCCTGGTACCCAGGTGTATTACCGCTTGTGGCCGGTACAAGGAGTGATCGTTCATAAAACCCACATCACCTACCCGCTGAGTGCGGCGAAAATGGCCCGGGTCAAAAGCCTGTTCTACAGCGGCAACTGGCAGGTCAACGCATTGCCGGGCTACGGACCGGAGCGCCGGGCCAATCCGTTCACCACGTTTGAAGCGATCCCGGCGCAGGCGCGTTATCAGTTCATGCTCGATAACGCCGAATACTTCGTGCGTACCTTTATCCGTGGTCCGGTGTGCCGGGGGCAGATCGCTACTGACGTGATCCGCGATAACTTCTGGGCGCTCTTCCAGGCGCCGGAGCACGACCTGTACATCACCGATCCGAACTATCGCGGCCAGGCCACACCGCTGTTGGCGATGCCGGGGCAAAACGATGACGTCGGCAGCGTGCTGAGCCTGTGGCACGACTACCGCGACAAGCGCAATGAATACGAAGCTCTGCGCCGCGACAGTTACGCCGATGCACCGGCGCCGAGCTGGTCGACCCTGTGGGCCGGCAATGACAACGCCTTGCTGAGCATCTTTCGTCACTTTGACAGCGCCGCCGTGACCAAGGGCCTGATCGGCGAGGTGCCGCAGACGATGTGGCTGTTCGACTATCCATTGCTGGAGCGCACGTATTACCAGTTAGCGGTGAATTTCGATGTGTTCGGCAACGTCTCGCACCAGGCCCAGACCCGCTTGTACTTCGATCTGATCCGCAATGGTGCTGAGCAGAACTTCCTGCGGCTCATGCCCGCCGATTCACGCGAGGGTTACCTCGACGATTGGTACCAGAGTGGCGGCAAATTCAAGATGTGGATGGATTACGAATCGATTGACGACGACAAAGCCACCGCGCTGACACTCGACGAGAAAGACCCAAAGCGCGATTTCGCCCGCCAATTGCTGGCGCGTTACGGCGAACTCAACGCCAAGCCCGACCCGATCAACCGCTGCGACGGCGCCTATTGCTCGCGGCCGAACATTGATCCGGCGCTGCAAAATGCCGAGCAGGCCCTAAGCCGTCTGACCTCGCGCCCGGCTGCGGGCTTGAGCGTGATCGACCAGTTGCCGGAAGCGACGATGCTGCGGGTTGAGACCCCTAGCGGTAAACGCGAGATTTACAGCCTGCTGCGCAACCGCGCGCACAGCAACGTGGCGTTTCTGCTCGGTGAATCCCTGCGCTACCAGCCGGGCCTGGACACCTTGACGATCTACCCGGGCGTGCTCAGCAGTTACCCCAATTTCATGTTCAACGTCCCGGTCGAGCAAGTGCCGGCCTTCGTCGATGCGATGGAAAATGCCAAGGACGCCGCGCGTTTCGAGACAATCATCGAGCGTTGGGGCATTCGTCGCAGCCATCCGCAGTTCTGGCGTTATTTTCATGATCTGAGCGCCTATCTCCGCGAAACCGAGCCGGTGGAGGAGGGCGTGCTGGACATGAATCGCTACGAAAATCTGTGAGCGCTTATCCGACAAAAATACTAGGACTTTGTACGGCGCGCCGATTGGCGTAAACTCGGCCACAAGCCTGCGAGGAGTTTCCATGACCGCTATTACCATCACTGACGCCGCCCACGATTACCTGGCCGATCTGCTCTCCAAGCAGAACACCCCGGGCATCGGCATCCGCGTCTTCATCACCCAGCCTGGCACCCAGTACGCCGAAACCTGCATTGCCTACTGCAAGCCGGGCGAAGAAAAACCCGAAGATACCGCCCTGGGGCTGAAAAGCTTCACCGCGTATATCGACCATTTCAGTGAAGCTTTCCTTGACGATGCCGTGGTCGATTACGCCACCGATCGCATGGGCGGTCAGCTGACCATCAAGGCGCCAAACGCCAAAGTGCCGATGGTCAACGCGGACAGCCCGGTCAACGAGCGCATCAACTATTACCTGCAAACCGAGATCAACCCGGGGCTGGCCAGCCACGGCGGTCAGGTCAGCCTGATCGATGTGGTCGAAGACGGCATCGCCGTGTTGCAGTTCGGCGGCGGTTGCCAGGGCTGCGGCCAGGCCGACGTCACCTTGAAGGAAGGCATCGAGCGCACCTTGCTCGAGCGCATCCCGGAGCTCAAGGGCGTCCGCGACGTGACCGACCACACGCAGAAAGAAAACGCCTACTACTAAGGCGTTCGCTGCGGACTTAAGAACGGCTGTGGCGAGGGAGCTTGCTCCCGCTCGACTGCAAGGCAGTCGCACACTGGTTGACGCATTCTTCGTGATGGATGCGTTGGCCGGGACTGGGACTGCGCAGCAGTCCAGCGGGAGCAAGCTCCCTCACTACGGTTAGTGATGTGAGATTCAGGGCCGATACAAATGCGCATGCGCCGCGCGATAGAGCGATGACTCGCTGAACACCTCACTCCCCAACACCCGTCCCACCAGAATCAACGCCGTGCGCCTGAACCCCTTGGCCGCGACCTTCCCGGCAATGTCATCCAGCGTCCCCAGCACCCAATCCTGATCTGGCCAACTGGCGCGATGCACCACGGCGATCGGGCAGTCGGCGCCGTAATGCGGCAGCAACTCGGCGACAATTTTCTCCAGGTGGTTGACCCCTAAGTGGATCGCCATGGTCGCGCCATGCTCGGCCAGACTGGCGAACGTCTCGCCGGGCGGCATGGCAGTCTTGTCGGCGTAGCGGGTCAAAATCACGCTTTGCGAGACGTCCGGCAGGGTCAATTCCGCGCCGAGCAACGCGGCGCAGGCGGAGGTGGCGGTGACGCCGGGGATGATTTCAAACGGGATATCCAGCTCGCGCAACCAGCGGATTTGCTCGCCAATCGCTCCGTACAGACTCGGATCGCCGGAATGCACCCGCGCCACGTCTTGGCCCTTGGCATGGGCGGCTTTGATCAGGTCGATGATCTGTTCCAGGTGCAGCTCGGCGCTGTTGACCACCTGCTCGGCGCAATGGCCGTCCAGCACGGCGGCGGGCACCAGGGAGCCGGCGTAGATAATCACCGGGCATTGGCGGATCAGTCGCTGGCCTTTGACCGTGATCAATTCCGGGTCGCCGGGGCCGGCGCCGATGAAGTAGACGGTCATGGCCGGCTCCTTGAAAAAAGCTCAGAACGCACCTTCAGATGAAGATTGCTCATGATGGAGAGCGATGGATTATTGAAGGTTTACGCCGCGATCGCCAGGGCCAGGGTCGCCTGAGCGTACTTTTGTCGCGAGACCAGCAGTTTCGCTGGTGCCCGGGCCAATTGTTCCGCCAGGGCCAGCGCGGCACTTTCGGCCACGCCGTAGCAGCCGGTGCGCTCGAACGCAATCTGTGAGCGATGGCTCAATTGCGCTTGATAAGCGGCCAATTCGGCGCTGCTGAAGCAAATCAACGGCAGGCCCAATTGGCTGGCCAATTCCCGTAACCCTGGCTCATCGCACTTGATGTCGATGCTCGCCAGGGCCTTGATCGCCTGCAGTTCGATGCGGTGCGCTTGCAACGCTTGATCGAGTAACGCCCGCAACGTACTGGCCGGGCAGCCACGCTGGCAGCCCAGTCCGACCACCAGGGTCGACGTTGCGCAGGTGTTCGTCATGCGTGGTAGTGGCCTGCCTGTTTACGGCGGAACAACCACGCGCTGATCAAACCGAGGGCCAGCCAGAACGCGACGTTAGTCAATTGCGAAGCAATTTTGAACTGCGCTTCCAGTGCTTCTGGCGCCAGCATCGAATGCACTTGCGGTTGCGGCGCGCCAATCACATGCGGCACGGCGAGGATCGCCACGCCAAGGATTTTCAGCGCCCAGTGACGGCCGAACACGATCAACGCGATGCCGGCGGCGGTGGAGGCTGCGGTGCCGACCCACCAGATTTGCCGCTGCGCCAGATCGGCGGCAGCGGTGCCCGGCAGTTCCGGCGGCAGGCCCAGCGTCGGCGCCAGCACGAACGTCGCGTAACCGGCCAACCCCCAGAGCAGGCCTTGAGCGGTTCGAGTCGGTGCACGCAAGGTGTACAGGCCGGCCAGCATGAGCGCAAAACCGACCGCGACCACCAAGTTGCCGCCGGTCGTGGACAGCACGCGCTGCCAGCCGTCTTCCGGCTCCCAGGCTTCGCCGTCGTGGCTGTGGGCGGCCGTCGCACCTTCGGCATGTTCGTGGACTTCAACCGCGGCGGGCTCGGATTTCTCGTAGGTCTCGGCCTGGAGAATCAACGGGGCAACCCAGAAGCTTTGCAGCAGGGTCAGCAGCAGGGCGGCCGCCAGACCGGTGAAGCCTGCGGTTTGCGCAATACGCTTGATCATCGGGGCAGGTCTCAGTGGCAGGGGAACGCGGAACTGTGACGGGTATCGTGCGCGGCGTTATGGACGGCTTCGATGTGCGAGAAACCGGCGAAGTACACCAGGCACACGCCGAGGATCGACGCACAGACGGCGGCAGTCAGACGTTGGCTGAGGGTCGTGGTGCTGGCGGAGCTGTTATCGGTGCTGCTACCGGTGCTGCTGATGATCGACATGGCGCTTCCCTCTGTGCTGTCAGCGGGTGAATCGAGCGCATGGCAGGCCTCGGCACGGCAGGCGCGCGGAGACTCGAACAGCGCCCGCCCACCGCGGGTTTGTTATGGCGTGGTCAAGCCACGATGTGTTGCGGGCCGGTCTCCGGGCTCACGAGGGGCGGGGCGCGCAGCCTCACCTGAAAGAATCGCCTTCCCATGCCGAGGCACAGTGGCTCTGATTCTTCGCTCGCTTACCGTTGCGGGGGCAGCACCGGACTGACATGGCCTTGAGTAAAGCACATGATTCACCGGTTTCCCGTTTCACCCTGTGAGGGGCACCCGTAACAAGATGCGTAGGAGAGCATGGGCGGGGGACGGGCGTCAAATTGGCTGCAGATTCGTCTGGTGCAACAGCTTCATTGTGGTAAGGGAGCTAGCCTGTGGCGAGGGGGCTTGCCCCCGATGGGTTGCGAAGCAACCCAGCTTTCTCCCGCCGAACGACCGTGCGTCCAGGTTTACGACGGCTGCGCCGCCGAACGGGAGCAAGCTCCCTCGCCACAAGTAAGTCCATCAACCCAGGGCCCGTCCATCCACCGCCGGTGATCGCGGACATTGACCCGCTCCCACACCATGCGTAGCCTTGCGCTTTCGAGGTTCTTCGGCGCGTGCGCCGGAGCTAAGAAGGGAACGCGGTCAATGCCGCGGCTGCCCCCGCAACTGTGAACGGTGATGTTCGCTGCCACGCCACTGCCCTGTTTGTAGCTGACCGCTACCGGGCGGGAAGGCGCAGCGAATGCCAGGCCCCCGGGCCGGCGCGCCGTCAGCCAGGAGACCTGCCTCGGCACAGATTCTCACTACAACCGGGCGGGGTGATCCGGTGGCGATCTCTTCCCGCGCGCCTGCGCCGCCGGTTGTCGTCCCGTATGCCCGCCACCTTGCCAAAGGGCATCCGATGAAAACACTGGCCAAACTCCCCGTCACCATCGTCACCGGCTTCCTCGGCTCGGGCAAAACCACCTTGCTGCGGCACATGCTCGACAACGCCCAGGGTCGCCGTATCGCGGTGATCGTCAACGAGTTCGGCGAGCTGGGTATCGACGGTGAAATCCTCAAACAATGTTCGATCGGCTGCACCGAAGAAGAAGCCAACGGCCGCGTCTACGAACTGGCCAACGGCTGCCTGTGCTGCACCGTCCAGGAAGAGTTCTTCCCGGTGATGCGCGAACTGGTGGCCCGTCGCGGCGACCTCGACCACATCCTCATCGAAACCTCGGGCCTGGCGCTGCCCAAGCCTCTGGTTCAAGCCTTTCAGTGGCCGGAAATCCGCAGCGCCTGCACCGTCGACGCAGTGATCACCGTGGTCGACAGCCCGGCCGTGGCTGCCGGCACCTTCGCCGCGTTCCCGGATCAGGTCGATGCCCAGCGCAAACTCGACCCGAACCTCGACCATGAATCGCCGCTGCATGAGCTGTTCGCCGACCAACTGGCCAGCGCCGACCTGGTGATCCTCAACAAGGCTGACCTGATCAGCCCGGAAGACCTGGCCCGCGTACGCCTGGAAGTCGCCGAAGAACTGCCGCCGGCGGTCAAGGTCATCGAAGCCAGCAGCGGTCGCGTGCCGCTGGACGTGCTGATCGGCCTCGGCGCAGGTTCCGAAGAACACATCGACAGCCGCCACAGCCATCACGATCATCACCACGAAGGTGAAGACGATCACGACCATGACGCCTTCGATTCGATTTCCATCGAACTGCCGCAAGCCGACGAAAGCCTGCTGATGGACGCCCTTACGCAACTGGTGGTCAAGCACGGCATTCTGCGGGTCAAGGGCTTCGCGGCGATCCCGAACAAACCGATGCGCTTGCTGATCCAGGGCGTGGGCACACGTTTCGACAAGCACTTCGACCGCCAGTGGGGCGGCGATGAAGCGCGCACCACGCGTTTGGTGCTGATCGGCCAGGAGCTCGATGCGGCGCAACTTGAAGCGCAACTGCGCGCTGCGCTCAGCGTTTAACCCATGCACCTGCTCAGGACCCAGCCCGGCGGTTTCGTCTCGGATGACAACATCGCCGACCTCGGCCAAACCCCCGCCGAGCTGGTGATCCTGTGCAGTGGCGACTCCAGCCTGGCGCTGCTCGCCGAAGCCGCGCAGCAGTTGCCCGACGACTACCCGAGCCTGCGCCTGGCCAACCCGATGCAAGTGCAGAATCACGCCTCGGTCGACCTCTACGTCGACGAGGTGCTGCGTCACGCCAAGGTCATCCTGATTTCCCTGCACGGCGGCATCGCCTATTGGCGCTACGGCGTCGAGCGTCTGGTGGAACTGGCCGAGCGTGGCGTGCAGCTGATTCTGGTGCCTGGCGACGACCGCCCGGACCCGGAACTCAGCGACCTCAGCACGGTTCCGGCCGAGGACCGCGAACGGCTCTGGCACTTCCTGCGCCAGGGTGGCATGGGCAATGCGCTCGACCTGTTTCGTTGCCTCGCCAACCGCTGGCTGGCCCGGGATTATGTCTGGGCTGAGCCGCAAACGCTGCCGCGCACGGCGATTTACCATCCGCGCAAAAGCCCCGCCGAACTCAGCGACTGGCAGGCCGAATGGCGCGCCGGGCAACCGGTGGCGGCGGTGCTGTTTTATCGCTCGCACCTGCAAGCGGCGAACACCGCGTTCATCGATGTGTTCTGCCAACGCTTGCAGGCCGCCGGGCTCAATCCCTTGCCAATCGCCGTGGCCAGCCTCAAAGAGCCGGGCTGTTTGAGCGTGGTCGAAGACTGGCTGGATCAGGTCCAGGCGTCGGTGATTCTCAACACCACCGGTTTCGCCCAGTCCAGCCCGGAGGCGCCGCATCTGCGGCCGTTCCGCCGCAACATCCCGGTAATCCAGGCGATTTGCGCCCAGGACAACGAACCCGGCTGGCGCGCCAGCGAGCAGGGCCTCGGCCCGCGCGACCTGGCGATGCACATCGCGCTGCCGGAACTCGACGGACGAATCATCAGCCGGCCGATCAGCTTCAAGGACCTGGCCTGGCGCAGCGAGCGCAGTCAGTCGGATGTGGTCTGCTATCGCGCGGCGCCGGAACGCATGGACTTCGTCGCCGAACTGGCGCGGCGCTGGGTGGAGCTGGCGCGCAAGCCAGCGGCGGAAAAACGCATCGCGCTGATCCTTGCCAACTACCCGACCCGCGACGGGCGCATCGGCAACGGCGTCGGCCTCGACACCCCGGCGGCGGCGCTCAATATTCTGCGTGCGCTGGCCGGCGAAGGGTATCCGTTGCCAGTCGAGTTGCCAGCCAGCGGCACTGCACTGATCCAGCAACTGCTCGGTGGCGTCAGCAACGACCTCGATACGCTCGACCAGCGCCCCTGCCTGCAAAGCCTGGGGATGGATGAGTACCGCGTGATGTTTGAGGCGCTGCCCGCCGCCAACCGCGCCGCCGTACTGGAACGCTGGGGCGCGCCGCACAACGACCCGATGTACCGCGACGGGCGGATGATGATCGCCGGCCTGCGCTTTGGCCTGACCTTCGTTGGCATTCAACCGGCGCGGGGTTATCAGGTTGATCCGAGCGCGGTCTATCACGACCCGGACCTGGTGCCGCCCCACGGCTACCTGGCGTTCTATTTCTGGCTGCGCCACACCTATGGCGCCGACGCGCTGATCCACGTCGGCAAGCACGGTAACCTCGAATGGTTGCCGGGCAAGGGTGTCGGTCTGTCGGATGAATGCTGGCCGGACGCGTTGTTGGGGCCGCTGCCGAATATCTATCCATTCATCGTCAACGATCCGGGCGAGGGCGCCCAGGCCAAGCGGCGCACCCAAGCGGTGATTATCGACCACCTGATGCCGCCGCTGACCCGCGCCGAAACCTACGGGCCGCTGCGCAATCTGGAATTGCTGGCCGACGAATATTACGAAGCGCAATTGCTTGACCCGCGCCGCGCCCGGGAGCTGCAACGGGACATCCTCAACCTGGTGCGCGAAACCCACATCGACCGCGAATTGCAACTGGACGAAAAGCTCGACAGCGACGCCGACGCGGCGATCTGGCTGCCGCGCCTCGACACGTACCTGTGCGACCTCAAGGAATCGCAGATCCGTGACGGCTTGCACATTTTTGGCGAATCGCCGAGCGGGCGGCTGCGTATCGACACCTTGCTGGCGTTGCTACGCATCCCTCGCGGCGACGGGCGTGGCGCGCAATCGAGCTTGCTGCGGGCGCTGGCCAAGGGGTTTGAGCTGGGGTTTGATCCGCTCGATTGCGCACTGGCCGAACCCTGGACCGGCCCGCGACCGAGTGAATTGCTGGGTGTGAGCGATGAAGTGTGGCGCACGGCGGGGGATACCCGTGAGCGCCTCGAGCTCTTCGCCGCGCAGCTGATCTCGCAGACATTGGATCGAGCCAACACTGAAACCCAGGCAGACAAGGTGTTGTGGCGAGGGGGCTTGCCCCCGTTGGCCTGCGCAGCAGGCCCAATTTCTGGGGCCGCTTCGCGACCCGACGGGGGCAAGCCCCCTCACCACAAAGGCGCGTCTGCAAGCGAAATTCAGGCTTCACAAAACCCGCTACCACAGGACGCTTGCGGGGCTGAAGTAAGCGCAATCCTCGAAAACCTGCTTTCAGTGGTCGCCCCGCGCCTCGACGCCTGCGGCCCTGCCGAAATGCGCGGCTTGCTCGACGCCTTGAGTGGCCGTTTCGTCCCCGCCGGCCCCAGCGGTGCACCCAGCCGTGGGCGTCTCGACGTGCTGCCTACCGGACGTAACTTTTATTCGGTGGACGTGCGTAACCTGCCGACCACCACCGCGTGGCGCATCGGTTTCCAGTCGGCCAACCTGATTCTCGAGCGGCACCTGCAAGACCACGGCGATCACCTGCGCCAGCTCGGCCTCTCGGTGTGGGGCACCGCGACCATGCGCACTGGCGGCGATGACATCGCCCAGGCCATGGCGCTGATGGGCGTGCGCCCGGTGTGGGCAACCGGCAGCCAACGGGTGGATGACTTCGAGATTCTGCCGCTGAGCCTGCTCGACCGGCCACGGGTCGACGTCACGCTGCGGGTCTCCGGATTTTTCCGCGACGCCTTCGCCAACCTGATCCGCCTGTTCGACGCGGCGGTGCAAGCCGTCGCGGCTCTGGATGAACCCGACGACCTCAATCCGCTGGCGGCCAAGGTGCGCGCCGAGCGTGAAGCCTTGCTGCAATCGGGGCTGGATGAAGACGCGGCGAAGCGTCAGGCCGGTTGGCGGATTTTCGGCGCCAAACCCGGTGCCTACGGGGCCGGCGTGCAAGGGGCCATCGACGGTCGGCTGTGGCAAAGCCGCGCGGATTTGGCCGAGGTCTACCTGAATTGGGGCGGCTACGCCTACGGCGGCAGCGATGAAGGCACCGCCGCCCGCGAACAGTTCGCCCAGCGCTTGAGCCAGGTGCAAGCGGTACTGCAAAACCAGGACAACCGCGAACACGATCTGCTCGACTCCAACGACTATTACCAATTCCAGGGCGGCATGCTCGCCGCCGTGGAAACCCTCAGCGGCGCGGCGGCGGCCAGTTACCACGGCGATCATAGCCAGCCGGACCTGCCGAAGATCCGCACCCTGAAAGAAGAACTGAACCGGGTGATCCGCTCGCGCGCGGCCAATCCGAAGTGGCTCGATGGGGTCAAACGCCACGGCTACAAAGGCGCGTTTGAAATGGCGGCGACGGTCGACAACCTGTTTGCTTTCGACGCGACTACGCAGTTGATCGACGATCACCAATACGCCTTGCTCGCCGACGCTTACCTGCTCGATCCTTCGACCCGCGACTTTGTGCGTGAGCATAATCCCCACGCCTTGCGCGACATGACCGAACGGCTGCTCGAAGCACAACAGCGAGGGCTGTGGAAAGAGCCGGGCGACTATCGTGAAGTCCTGGAAAACCTGCTGCTCGATATAGAAGAAGACAGCTGATGCCTTTGAAGTTAGCTGATGCCTTTGTGGCGAGGGAGCTTGCTTTCGCTGGGTTGCGAAGCGGCCCCCGGTGTTTTTTGCAATCCGGCGCAGTCAGATCATGCGACGGTTGCGCGGCCGAACGGGAGCAAGCGCTCTCGTCACAAAAATCCAGTGCGATAGAGATTCCGCGATGACCGACACCCCGCATTTCCCGCTCTGCGCCGTGGTCGGCGCCGATGACTTGAAACTCGCCCTGTGCCTGACCGCCATCGACCCGAAAATCGGCGGCGTGTTGATCGAAGGCCCGCGGGGCATGGCCAAGTCGACCCTGGCCCGGGGCCTGGCGGACCTGTTGTCCAGTGGTCAGTTCGTCACCTTGCCGCTGGGCGCCACCGAAGAGCGGCTGGTCGGCACTCTCGACCTGGACGCCGCTCTCAGCGAGGGGCGCGCGCAGTTTTCGCCGGGCGTGCTGGCCAAGGCTGACGGCGGCGTGCTGTACGTCGATGAGGTGAATCTGCTGCCGGATCACTTGGTCGACCTGCTGCTCGACGTCGCCGCCAGTGGTACCAACCTGATCGAGCGCGACGGCATCTCCCACCGTCACTCGGCGCGCTTCGTGCTGATCGGCACCATGAACCCGGAAGAGGGCGAGTTGCGCCCGCAGTTGCTCGACCGGTTCGGCTTTAACGTCGCGCTCAGTGGCCACACTGCGCCGAGCGAACGCGGGCAGATCATCCGTCGGCGGCTGGATTTCGACAGCGACCCCCAGGCCTTTTGCGCGCAATGGGCGCCACAACAGCAGGCCCTGCGCGAGCGCTGTGAGGGGGCGCGCAGACGTCTAGCAAGCATTGAGCTGGATGACCAAGCCCTGGCGCAGATCACCGAGCGCTGTTTTGCCGCCGGGGTCGACGGCTTGCGTGCTGACCTGGTGTGGCTGCGCGCGGCTCGGGCGCACGCGGCGTGGCGTGGCGATGCTCGGATCACGGAAGCGGATATCGACGCGGTCGCGGAATTCGCCTTGCGCCATCGGCGACGGGAGCTGCCGCCGACATCGGCGCCGCAGCCGCCGAGTGCGCAATCACCTGCCAACAGCGATCCTCAGCCAAGCCCCGGCCAAGGCCAATGGGGCGAGTTGCCGGCGCAGGCGCAACCCATGGGCGCCCGTCGTGAAGTGCCGAGCTGGCCAAAAAAGCCTTAGGCATTCGCCCTCGTACGGACGCGAGGGCGGATGCCAGGCCTCGCGCCGGGACACTCGACCATGGCCGTCAGGGCCAGCGCCGGGCGGCGGCTGAAGGCTCGATCAATTGGCCGGGAACGTTGCTTAACGGGCGGCCTCGCTCGCGGGACGATCTGCTGTTTCATCTGCGCACCCGCTCGGCCCATGAGTTGTGGTTGGTGATCGTCGACGCCTCGGCTTCGACCCGTCGGCATCAGGCGCTGAGCGATGCCAAAGGGCTGCTCGCCGAACTGTTCGACGACGCCTATCGCCAGCGCGCGCGCCTGGCGTTGCTGACCGCCAGCGGTCAGGCGCCGAGCTGGCAGGTGCAGGGGTTGAAAGCCTCGAAGGATTTGCGCGGTTGGCTTGACCGACTTGGCGCCGGTGGCGGCACGCCTTTGTTGGCGGCGTTGCACGAAGCGGGGCAGTGGTTGCAGGCCCGACAAAAACGCTACCCGGCGGAGCGCCAGCGCTTGTTGCTGCTGACCGATGGCCGCTTGAAGGCCTGGCCGCAGTTACCGGCGCTGGCGTGTCCAGGGTTGCTGATCGACATCGAGCGCGGGCCGATCAGGCTGGGCAGGGCGCAGGCGTTGGCGGCGGAGTTGGGGGTTGAGTATCGGCATATCGATGAGCCGGGTTTGGGCTGAGAGCTGGGTTGCCTGAGCGGGCCTCATCGCTGGCAAGCCAGCTCCCACAATGGTCGGCGGGGTGAATGCAATCTCCCGGCACCGCTGATCCCTGTGGGAGCGAGTCTGCTCGCGAAAGCATTCTGCCGATCAACGGTTGCATCGTCTGACGTGCCCCCTCCGCGAGCAGGCTCGCTCACACATCGGTCAGGTGGCCCGGCTCAATTCAAACTTTGCGCCCAAACCAGTTGGTTTTAGCCAGTTCCACCACTTCATCGCCGCGCCCGCTCATGACGGCTTTAAGCATGTACAAGCTGAAGCCTTTGGCCTGTTCGAGCTTGATGGTCGGTGGCATGGCCAGTTCCTGGGTGGCGGTAACCACGTCCACCAGCACCGGGCCGTTGTGGGCGAGGGCCAGGCGCAGGGCCGGCTCGACGCCTTCGGAATCTTCGACGCGAATACCGAGGATGCCCATGGCGTTTGCCATCGCGGCGAAGTCGGGGTTGCGCAGTTCGGTGCCGGTATCGAGCAGGCCGCTGGATTTCATTTCCATGGCCACAAACCCCAGGGACGCGTTGTCGTAGACGATGATTTTCACCGGCAATTGCAACTGCGCCAGAGTAATGAAATCACCCATCAACATGCTGAAACCACCGTCACCGGACAGCGAAATCACCTGCCGTCCCGGGAATGCCGCTTGCGCGCCGATGGCCTGGGGCATGGCGTTGGCCATCGAGCCATGGTTGAACGAGCCGAGCAAACGACGCTGGCCATTCATCTTTAAATAACGCGCGGCCCACACGGTCGGCGTGCCGACATCGGCGGTGAAGATCGCGTCGTCGTCCGCCAGTTCGCTGAGCACCCGAGTGAGGTATTGCGGGTGTACCGGTTGCCCTGGTTTGGCCGGTTGCGCCAGTTCGTCGAGACCCTGCCGGGCTTTTTTATAGTGCTTGAGCGAGGCCTCGAGAAAACTGCGGTCGGCTCGATATGGCAGGCGCGGCAGCAGCGCGGCGAGGGTTTCGCCGACATCCGCAGCAATCCCCAGGTCCAGCGGCGTGCGCCGGCCCAGGGCTTGCGGGTTGTGGTCGATCTGAATAATCGTCGCATCGGTCGGGTAGAACTGCCGATACGGAAAGTCGGTGCCGAGCAGCACCAGAGTGTCGCAGTCGAGCATCGCGTGGTAGCCGGAGCTGAAGCCGATCAGCCCGGTCATGCCGACGTCGAACGGGTTGTCCCATTCCACGTGCTCCTTGCCGCGCAACGCGTGCACCACCGGCGCGCCGAGGGCATCGGCCAGGGCCACCACTTGATCGTGGGCACCGGCGCAACCGGCACCGCACATCAGGGTCACCGCTTTGCTTTGCCCAAGCAATTCCACCAAGCGATCCAGGTCCGAAGGCGCCGGCAATGTGCGCGGTGCCGACAGCGCGGGCCAGGCTTTGAAACTGTCTTCGACTTCCTGCAACGCCACGTCGCCGGGAATCACCACCACCGCCACGCCGCGATTGAGGATCGCCGCGCGCATCGCCCGATGCAGGACGTGCGGCATCTGCGCCGGGCTGCTGACCAGTTCGACGAAGTGGCTGCATTCCTTGAACAGTTCTTGTGGATGGGTTTCCTGGAAGTAATCGAGGCCGACTTCCGAGGACGGAATGTGCGCCGCGATGGCCAGCACCGGCACATGGTTTTTGTGACAGTCGAACAGCCCGTTGATCAAGTGCAGGTTGCCCGGCCCGCAACTGCCGGCGCACACCGCCAGTTCACCGGTCACCGCCGCGTCGGCCCCGGCGGCAAACGCTGCGACTTCCTCGTGGCGCACGTGCATCCACTTGATGGTGTCCATGCTGCGCAAGGCTTCGGTCAGGCCGTTGAGGCTGTCGCCGGTCAAGCCCCAGATGCGTTTGACGCCGGCCTGTTCGAGGGTGGTTGCCAGTTGCTGGGCAAGGGTAATCTTCGCCATGGGCTGCTCCGCTAATCGATGAGGTGTGCTCGGGATAAGCAAAGGACAACGATAGCGCGGGCATGACTCCCGATTTATGAAGCTTCGTTCATCGCCTTGCGGTACTGCCGGGTGCGCCGGGCCAGGTACACCTGGTCAAGAATCAACGCCAGCAGCGCCGATATGCCGGGTTTGGTGGTCTGGCCACGACTCATGCGCTTGAGCTGGAACCGCACCACGGCCAGGGTCGCGAGTGCCGCCAGCGGTTTGCGTTTCCAGCGAATGGGCGAGACCTGTGGGTGGCTGTCGCGGCCTTCGCGCCAATGTTTGACCAGTTGCGGTTCGAGGGCGATGGCGGTGCCAATACCGGCCATGGCGATACCGCTGTCGAGCACTTGCTGCACTACCGGCAAGCGACGAATGCCTCCGGTAACCATCACCGGCATGCGCGCCGCGCTGGCCAGCTCAGCGGCCATCTCCAGGAAGTAGGCCTCGCGGGCCAGCGTCCTACCGTCCCGCGCTTCGCCTTGCATGGCTGGCGCCTCGTAGCTGCCACCGGACAGTTCGAGCAAGTCGATGGGCAGGGTGTTTAGCCACTCGATCACCTGCCGCGCATCGTCCGCTTCGAAGCCGCCGCGTTGAAAGTCCGCCGAGTTGAGTTTGACCGACACACAGAACTGCGGCGACACCGCCTCGCGCACCGCGCCGATCACCACCAGTAGCAGGCGTGCGCGATTTTCCAAAGAGCCGCCCCAGCGGTCGGTGCGGCGGTTGGTCAGCGGCGATAAAAACTGGCTGAGCAAATAGCCGTGGGCCGCGTGAATCTGTACCCCGGTGAACCCGGCCTGTTCCGCCAACGCCGCGCTGGTGGCGAAGCGCTGAATCACTTCGGCGATATCGCTGTCGTCCATCGCCCGGGGCTCGGCGAACATCTTGGAAAATGAACCCAGGTCCATCGACACGGCTGACGGTGCCCAGGCTTGCTGGCCGAGATTGGCCATGGTCTGGCGCCCCGGATGGTTGAGTTGCACCCAGAAATGCGCACCCTTGGCGCGACCGACCGCCGCCCATTCGCGGAATTGCGCCATGTGCAATTCATCTTCCAGCACCACCCCGCCGGGGCCGGTCATGGCGCGCCGGTCAATCATCACGTTGCCGCTGAGCAGCAACCCGGTCTCGCCTTCGGCCCATGCCTGATACAAACGAATCAATGCCGGGGAGGGCGACTGCGTGGCGTCGGCAAGGTTCTCTTCCATGGCGGCTTTGGCGATACGGTTGGCGATCGTCTGGCCGTTGGGCAGTTGCAGCGGTTGGAAGGGCGACATGACTTGACTCCTCATCAGTAATGAGCGGAGCCTAAGCTTAAAGTTAACTTTAATGTCAAGCAGGCAAATGAGACGACGATGAGAATTGGAGAATTGGCCGAACTGAGCGGGCTCAATGCATCGCGCATCCGCTATTACGAGGCCCAGGGGTTGATCCAGACGGTGCAGCGTCAGGGCAACGGTTATCGGCATTATTCGGCGCAGGCACTGAACACGCTGCAAATCATTCAGTGCGCGCAGATGGCTGGTTTCAGCCTGGAAGAGTTGAAAAAACTGATGCCGGGCAGGACCGGCGAAGGCCTCAAGCATGAGGTGTTGATGGAAGCGCTGCTGCGCAAAATCGCGCAAATCGAGGAGATGCAGCAGCACTTGGCCGGGAGCAAAGCCAAATTGCTGGGCCTGATCGAGAACATCCAGGCGCGCCCCGATGGCATGAGCTGCGATGAAAATGCCGAGCGCGTATTGGCCGCACTCCAGCATCCGCTTTAGGCAGGTGACTGCGGGTTGAGCGACAAGGCTTGCGGCGTCGGGATCGGATGCCGCAGCAAGCTGCCAACCACCACCGCGCCAAGCAAGCCCATCAGGCCAGCCACCCACAACAGCAGGCTAAAGCCGCCGACGAAGGCTTGCCGCGCCAACGGCTCGATCAGCGGCCGAGCCTCTGACGGCAACAGGCTCAACGCTGCCGGCATGTCTCCGGCCACTACTCGCGAGGCCATGGCTTGGGCGTAGTGCAGCCATTGCGGGCTTTCGGCCGCCAGGCTCAGGGACAACAGGTATTCCGTCTGGCTGGCCAGCAGCGCGCCGAGCACGCCGATGGCCAGCATTACGGCGCTGAAGCGCATGGTGGTGCTCATGCCCGAAGCCATGCCGGCGCGGTCGCGGGGCACGCAGGCCATGATGTTTTTCTGCGTGTCGCCGTTGAGCAATCCAGCCCCGGCGCCGGTCACCGCAATCGCCAGGGCGAAGGGCAGGTAACCGCCGCTGTTGACGGCCCAGGCGCTCAGCAGGTTGCCGGCGCCGACCAGCGTCAGCCCGGCGGCCATCATCGCTGCCGGGCTGACGCGACCGGCCAGCCGTGCGCCGATTCGCGGAAAGATCAGCATGGTCGCGGCGAACGGCAACATTCCCAGGCCCGACGTGATTGGGGTGAACCCCAGCCCGTTGTGCAGGTAAAACGGCAACAGCGTCATCATCACTTGTGCGCACGCCGCGTAGGCGAACATCCCCAACAGTGCGCCAATGAAACGCGGATGCCGGAACAGTTGCAGGTCAACCATCGGCCGCTGTTGCAGTCGCTCGATCAGCACAAACACGCCGAGCAGACCAATGCCGCCCAACAGCCGAACGAAGGTCAGGGGATTGTTCCAGCCGATCCGGTTGGCTTCGATCAAGCCCCAGATCAGGCACAGCAAACTGGCGCTGAAGGCCAGGCTGCCCCACGGGTCGAGGCGCGCGGCATTGGCGTCGCGGGACTCCGGGATCGCCCGCCAGACCAGCGCCATCAGGCCCAGGCCTACCGGCAAGTTGAGGTAGAAAATCCAGCGCCAGCCGATGTATTCGGTGATCAGCCCGCCGATAGTGGGCGCAATGGTCATCGCCACGCCCATGCAGCCGCCCCAGAATGCCCAGGCCTTGGCCCGTTCCACCTCGTCGTGAAAGGTGTGGCCGATGGAGGCCAACGCCGAGGTCAGCAGCAGCGCCGCGCCGACACCCTTCACCGCGCGGGCGATGTCGAGCAGCAACGCGCTCGGTGCCGCGCCGCAGCCCAGCGACGCCAGAATGAAAATCCCGAGGCCCCACAACAGGGTTTTCTGCCGGCCGAAGCGGTCGGCCAGGCTGCCGGCGGGCAGCAACAGTGCAGCGAAGGCCAGCATGTACGCGCTGACCACCCATTCGATGTCGGCGAAATTGGCCCCCAGATCACGGGCAATGCTAGGCAAGGTAACGGCGACGATATTGGTATCGAGGACAATCAGCGAACAGACGCCGGAAGCGGTCAGCAGTGTCAGGCGTTTGCTGACCGGGGGTTTGACGGACATGGCCGAGGCTCTCTACTGTGGTGGTCGGTGCAGCTTATCGTCGCGCCGCCGGACCTTCGTTAGCCGCAGGCCACGACTTCATTACCTTTGAGCGAATGCCCGATGGACATACGTCATTTCCGCTATTTTCTGGCCGTTGCCCGGCAGCGCAACTTCACCCGAGCCGCCGAACAATTGGGCATCGCGCCGCCGACCTTGAGCCGGCAGATCCAGGACCTGGAAAACGAACTGGGCACGCGGCTGTTCCTGCGCCAGCAACGGGACGTCAGCCTGACCGAGGCCGGAGCCGCGTTGCTCGGCGATGCCGAGGCCACGGTGCGGCAATTCGAGATGGCCCAGCGCAATGCCCAGCGCGCCGGGCGGGGCGACATTGGCCACATCGAACTGGGTTACGTGGCGTCGGCTGTGTACTCGGGGCTCCTGCAAAAACAGGTGCAAGCCTTCGTCAGCGATTACCCGGACGTCAGCCTTAACGTGCGCGAAACACCGATGGCCAGTTTGCCAGCGATGGTCCTGGAGGGTCGCTTCGACCTCGGCTACGTGCGCTGCCCCATGGCGTTTCCGGACGGCCTCGAAGCGATCCGCCTGGCGTCCGAGGGGTTTGTCCTGGCGCTGCCGGCCGATTCCTGGCTGTGTCGGCTGCCGCAGATCGCCCCAGAACACTTGCAGAACGAAACTTTCATCCTGCCCGAGCAGGTCAGCGGCACCTTGAGCATCGCCGCCCAAGGCGAATTCGCCCCCAAGCTCGGCCCGCAGCCGGGCGGCTTGGTGGCGGTGATTGCCCTGGTGTCGCTGGGGCAGGGCGTGGCGATGGTGCCGGAGTCGGTGGTCGGGCACGTCAGCCTGCCGAATGTGCTGTACCGCAACGTACTGCGCTCCGAAGCGTCGTCGTGGCTGGCGCTGATTCACCGACGGTTCGAAAAAGCGCCGGCAGTGGCGCGCTATATCGAGCGGGTCAAAGGCCTCTAACTGTCATCACTCCCAATGTGGGAGCGAGCCTGCTCGCGAAGGCTCCCTGAATGTCGCCGAAAGAATCGCCAATGCCCGCAAAATTTGTGGAAGCGAGCTCGCCATCAGGTCTAGACCCTCGTCGTGCTGTAACCCGGTTACAGATTTTGAAATGATTTCCCGCTGTAGGATTTGTCCTTTTCACCTGTACGCTCCAAGTCCTTTTTTCTGTCTGGATTTGCATGAACACCCTCTCGGAGCCTCCCAGTTATCCTTTCCCTACGCGTCATCGCGCGACGCTGACGTACGCGAAGCATCCGGTCTTTCGCTTTTTTCCGATTCCTGCCATTGCAACCTCACAGCCATCGCGCTGTGCTTTGCCGTGTTCGGCCTTCTGAAAGCCTGAAGAGAGCGAGACCTGATAATGGAATGGATTGCTGACCCCACCGCCTGGCTGGGTTTGTTGACGTTGATCGTGCTCGAGCTGGTGCTGGGCATCGACAACCTGGTGTTTATCGCGATCCTGGCGGACAAGTTGCCGCCGGAGCAGCGTGACCGGGCACGGATCATCGGCTTGTCGCTGGCGCTGATCATGCGCCTGGGCTTGCTGGCGAGTATTTCCTGGTTGGTGACCTTGACCCAACCGCTGTTCGAGGTGTTCGACAAGAGCTTCTCCGGCCGTGACCTGATCATGCTGTTCGGCGGTGTGTTCCTGTTGTTCAAGGCCACCATGGAACTGCATGAACGACTCGAAGGCCACATCGGCCAGCGCTCGACCAATGCCGCCTATGCACTGTTCTGGCCGATCGTGGCGCAGATCGTGGTGCTGGACGCGGTGTTCTCCCTCGACGCAGTGATTACCGCCGTGGGCATGGTCGATGAACTGGCGGTGATGATGATCGCGGTGATCATTTCCATCGGCCTGATGATCGTCGCCAGCAAGCCGCTGACCCGTTTCGTCAATGCGCATCCGACCGTGATCATGCTGTGCCTGGGCTTCCTGATGATGATTGGTTTCGCCCTGACCGCCGAAGGTCTGGGCTTCCACATCCCCAAGGGCTACCTGTACGCGGCAATTGGTTTCTCGATCCTGATCGAGGTGTTCAACCAGATTGCACGGGCACGCCGCAAACGTTCGGTGCAGGGCTTGCGCCCGATGCGCGAACGCACGGCGCATGCGGTGCTGCGTTTGCTGGGCGGGCGCAAACTCGCAGCGGAAGAGGTGGACGAAGAGATCGCCGATCTGCTCGATAACGGTGAAGCGCCAAGCGAAGAGCTGTTCGATCGACGCGAGCGGGTCATGATCAGCGGCGTGCTGCAACTGGCTGAGCGACCGATTCGCACGCTGATGACCGTGCGCGCCGATGTCGATTACATCGACTTGGCCGACGACGCTGAGACTATTCGCACACGGTTGATGCATTCGTCCTACTCGCGCTTGCCGCTGATTCGCGAAGGCGCGGTGGATGAGCCTTTGGGCTTCGTGCACAAGAAGGAACTGCTGAAGGACTACCTGGCGGGTAACGAGCCGGACCTGCAACACCTGGCGCGTACCACGATCAATCTGCTCGACAGTTATTCGATCCTCAACGCGCTTGAGCAAATGCGCCAGGCCTCGACGCACATCGCGTTCGTGGTCAACGAGTTCGGCGATTTTGTCGGCGTGCTGACCATGACCGACATTCTTGAGTCGATTGCCGGTGAGTTGCCGGACGCCAGCGAAATCGCCGGCCCGGATGTGGTTGAAGAGCAGGGCGGTTTTATCGTCAATGGCGCTTTGAGTCTGGCGCGGGTACGCCAGCACACGGGCTTCAATGCTGAACCCACCGAGGATTACCAGACCTTGGCCGGGCTGGTGATGAGTCTGCTCGATCGCCTGCCGGTGATCGGCGACAGCCGCGAGTGGGACGGCTGGCACATGACCGTGATGGCCGTTGAAGAGCGCCGGGTGGTGCGCGTGCGGCTACAGCGCATGGGCTGATGGTGTGTTGGACAAGCTCACTCCCACCAGCCTTCACCTGTGGGAGTGAGCCTGCTCGCGAAAGCAACCTATCCGACAACACTCCACTCAACCCCCCACCAGGCACCGCGCCCGCGGCACCATGCACAGGCCACTCAACCTACGCCGCAACCACGCCACATCATGCGGCGCCTTGCGTACCGCAGCCTTGGGCCTGAGCCGGCCGATGTGCCGGGCAAAGTCTTCGGCCAGGGTCTCGGAATTACCGATGCCCTTGAGCTTCTTCAGCAGTTTCCCCTCCCTATAAAAAAGTACCGTCGGCGTGCCGGTCACATCCGGATGGCGCGGCGTCTCGCTGGTGTTCAGGACATAAATCCGCGCCTGATCCTTGTACGGCGCGGCAATCTGACGAAACACCGGCTCGGCCATCTCGCAAGCCGGACAATACTGATTGCCAAAATACAAAATCACCGGACGCCAGGTTTTCAGGGCTTTGCGATACACCGGTGCGAGGGCAGGGCGAGCAGGCAGCGAGCGCATTGAAACCTCCTTTTGGAGAATGTTCGGGACTCGCTGAGACGGTAAAACATTGTAGGCCGCCCATCTACTGTCAGAACTAACAGGGTGCGTTCCTACATCCATCCGGAAAAAACGTACATCACGCCCGGACGTGCCTCACGGTAAAGCAAGAAACGGCGAATCATATGACGTGGCAATCTCGTGGGATCAACCGTAGCGGATGATCCTGATGGAAAATGATCTTGTAACTGCTCTTCCGGATATCGAGCCGCTGAAATCGGAAATGGCGTGCTTTTGCACGAATTGCGGATATTTCTTCGACTCCGAAGAGTGTGGGTTGAACAGCGCGTTATGTGAGGATTGCGAGCTAGTAGCGCTAATCAAGGAGCGCGAAGGTGATCCTACAATCCGAATATCTTTGGACGAGTTGTGACTCAGAATCTATGCGTCATCGTGGCCCAATACAGGGGCCACCGCACCCCAATGTAGCCCCTCTACCCGTCACCCGTTGCCAACGGTAGCGTTCCCCTCGCACCACCCTCGGTAACGCTTTCTACAGCCAAAATCCCATCCCGTTGATTTAAAACACCTTTCAATCCCCGCGAGACATGCCCTATGTCCTGTGGCACACTTTCTGCTGTCTATTCCGCTGTTACATACCTACTTCCGGTATAACGGAATAAACAACACTCTGGAGTGCTTGCCATGCATCGCCGTCCTTCCTTGTTCAAAGCGTGTGTTTTTGTTTTTGCAGCTTCGGCTGCTGCCCTGGGTGTGGCCCAGGCGGCGGACAGCAAGCTTGATAGCGTGCTGGCGCGGGGCAAGTTGATTGTCGGCACCGGCAGCACCAACGCGCCATGGCACTTCCAGGGTGCGGACGGCAAGTTGCAGGGGTTTGATATCGACATCGGTCGCATGGTTGCCAAGGGCTTGTTCAACGACCCGAGCAAGGTCGAGTTCGTGGTGCAGTCGTCTGACGCGCGGATTCCCAACCTGCTGACCGACAAAGTCGACATGAGCTGCCAGTTCATCACCGTCACCGCCAGCCGTGCGCAGCAAGTGGCGTTCACGCTGCCGTACTACCGCGAAGGTGTCGGCCTGCTGCTGCCGAACAACAGCAAATACAAGGAAATCGAAGACCTGCAGGCCGGCGGCGACAGCGTTACCGTGGCCGTGCTGCAGAACGTCTATGCCGAAGAACTGGTGCACCAGGCGCTGCCCAAGGCCAAGGTCGATCAGTACGACAGCGTTGACCTGATGTACCAGGCCGTAAACTCCGGCCGCGCCGATGCCGCCGCCACTGACCAGTCTTCGGTCAAATACCTGATGGTGCAGAACCCTGGCCGCTATCGCAGCCCGGCCTACGCCTGGAGCCCGCAAACCTACGCCTGCGCGGTCAAGCGTGGCGATCAGGATTGGCTGAACTTCGTCAACACCACCCTGCATGAAGCCATGACCGGCGTGGAGTTCCCGACTTACGCCGCGTCCTTCAAACAGTGGTTCGGCGTAGACCTGCCAACTCCAGCGATCGGTTTCCCCGTCGAATTCAAATGAAAACTGCTGCGGGCTGCGCGCGAAACACTGCGTTGAAAACAGACTGGTGTTTCCACCGCTCGCGACGTTTCCACATTGCGCAAAGAGGAGCGGGGCGGCTGCTAAAGCGCCTCGCCAGGTACTGCTGACCATGAACTATCAGTTGAATTTTGCCGCCGTGTGGCGCGATTTCGACACCTTGCTGGCGGGGCTCGGTCTGGGCTTGCAGTTGGCGCTGGTGTCGATCGCCATCGGCTGCGTGATCGGCCTGCTGATGGCGTTTGCCTTGTTGTCCAAGCATCGCGCGCTGCGGGTGCTGGCGTCGGTGTATGTGACGGTTGTGCGCAACACGCCGATTCTGGTGTTGATCCTGTTGATCTACTTTGCCTTGCCCAGCCTCGGGATTCGGCTGGATAAGATTCCTTCGTTCATTATCACCCTGTCGCTGTATGCCGGGGCGTACCTGACCGAAGTGTTCCGCGGTGGCTTGCTGAGCATTCCCAAGGGCCAGCGCGAAGCGGGGCTGGCGATTGGCTTGGGCGAGTGGCAGGTCAAGGCGTACGTCACGGTGCCGGTGATGCTGCGCAACGTGTTGCCGGCGCTGTCGAACAATTTCATTTCGCTGTTCAAGGACACCTCCCTGGCGGCCGCAATCGCGGTGCCGGAGCTGACCTATTACGCGCGCAAAATCAACGTTGAAAGCTACCGGGTGATCGAAACCTGGATGGTCACCACAGCGTTGTATGTCGCGGCCTGTTACCTCATTGCCATGCTGCTGCGTTACCTCGAGCAGCGTCTGGCGATTCGCCGCTAGGAGGCCCCGATGTACGAATCCCCCAGTTGGTTACATGAATTGTGGATTGCCCGTGAGGCGCTGTTGTCGGGCTTTATCACCAGTGTGCAAGTCTCGGCCCTGGCGATTTTGTTCGGCACCCTGATCGGCATCGTCGCCGGCCTGGTGCTGACCTACGGCAATGTGTGGATGCGCTCGCCGTTTCGCCTCTACGTCGACCTGATTCGCGGCACGCCGGTGTTTGTGCTGGTGCTCGCCTGCTTTTATATGGCGCCGGCGCTGGGCTGGCAGATCAGCGCGTTCCAGGCCGGTGCCCTGGGCCTGACGCTGTTTTGCGGCTCGCACGTCGCGGAAATCGTTCGCGGCGCGTTGCAGGCCTTGCCCCGTGGGCAAATGGAAGCGAGCAAGGCGATTGGCCTGACGTTTTATCAATCCCTGGGTTACGTGCTGTTGCCTCAGGCACTGCGGCAGATCCTGCCGACCTGGGTCAACTCGTCCACCGAGATCGTCAAGGCCTCGACCTTGTTGTCGGTGATCGGCGTGGCCGAGCTGTTGCTCAGCTCGCAGCAGGTCATCGCCCGGACCTTCATGACCCTGGAGTTTTACCTGTTCGCCGGATTTCTGTTTTTCGTCATCAACTACGCCATCGAATTACTCGGCCGGCACATTGAAAAGCGGGTGGCCTTGCCATGACTCAAGCTACAGATACCTCTACCAGCCAGGCCCTGCTGGACATTCGCGGCCTGCACAAACAGTACGGCAAACTCGAAGTGCTCAAGGGCGTCGACCTGACCATGCAACGGGGCAACGTGGTGACGTTGATCGGCTCCAGCGGTTCGGGCAAGACCACACTGCTGCGCTGCGTGAACATGCTGGAGGAATTCCAGGGCGGGCAGATCATGCTCGACGGTGAGTCCATCGGCTATCACGAGGTCAACGGCAAGCGCGTACGGCACGCCGAAAAAGTCATCGCTCGCCATCGTGCGATGACCGGCATGGCATTCCAGCAGTTCAACCTGTTCCCGCACCTTACTGCGTTGCAGAACGTCACTCTGGGCTTGCTGAAAGTGAAGAAGCTGCACAAGGACGAAGCCGTGGCCCTGGCGGAGAAATGGCTGGACCGGGTCGGCCTGCTGGATCGACGCAATCACTTCCCCGGCCAGTTGTCCGGCGGCCAGCAACAGCGCGTGGCGATTGCCCGGGCCATTGCGATGAATCCGAGCCTGATGCTGTTCGACGAAGTCACCTCGGCCCTCGACCCGGAGCTGGTGGGCGAAGTGCTGAACGTGATCAAGGGCCTGGCCGACGAAGGCATGACCATGTTGCTGGTCACTCACGAAATGCGTTTTGCGTTCGAAGTCTCGGACAAAATCGTGTTCATGAACCAGGGGCGCATCGAAGAGCAGGGGCCACCCAAGGAACTGTTCGAGCGCCCACAGTCGCCGCGCCTGGCGGAATTCCTCAAGAACACGCGTTTTTAATCATTACTGCCAATCAGGAGAAACACCCATGAGCATTACTCGTTACGGCACTGGCAGCACCGCCGCTGGCGGTCAGCCTCGCCCTTTCGCCCGCGCCGTTGAAGCCGATGGCTGGCTGCACGTGTCCGGGCAAGTGCCAGCGCGGGATGGCGAGATCATCACAGGCGGCATCGTCGAACAGACCCACCAGACCATGAAGAACCTGATCGCGATTCTCGAAGAAGCCGGTTATGGCCTGGAAGATGTGGTGCGTGCCGGTGTGTGGCTGGAAGATCCGCGGGATTTCACCAGTTTCAACAAGGTGTTCTCGGAATACTTCAAACCCGAACACGCCCCGGCGCGGGCCTGTGTGCAGGCGAACATGATGGTCGACTGCAAGGTGGAGATTGACTGCATCGCGTACAAGAAAAAGGCCTGAATCGCGTTGACGGCTTCGCGAGCAGGCTCGCTCCCACAGTGTGTGCCGAATGAGCAATCAGCGGCACCCTTGAAACCTCTGGGAGCTGGCTTTCACAGGATCTGCCGGATGAGCAATCAGCGGCACCCTTGAAACCTCTGGGAGCTGGCTTTCACAGGATCTGCCGGATGAGCAATCAGCGGCACCCTTGAAACCTGTGGGAGCTGGCTTGCCAGCGATGGCGGCCTAACAGTCACCGCAGCACTCTGGTTAAACTCCCGGCACTTTGAATGGGAACCCACTGACATGACCGAAGACACCATCAAGCGCCGGGCCCGTGGTCTGGACCGGGCGTTCGATATCCTCGATTTCCTCAAGGAGATCGGCCAGCCGCTGCGCCCGAACGAAATCGCCAGCGGCATCGGCAGCCCCAAGTCCACGGTCTACGAACTGGTGGCCTCGCTGCTTGAACGGCGAATCCTGGAACCGGTGGGCAAGGACGGCCACGTCTACCTCGGTCGGCAGTTGTACTTCCTCGGCCAGGCGCATTTGCGTCACTTCGACCTGACCCGCGAGGCCGATCACGCCCTGCAGGACATCGTCGACCAGACCCACGAAACCGCGCAGATGTGTCTGCTCAACGGCCGTAAATACACCGTGGCGCTGATGAAGGAGGGCGCGCGGCATTTCCGCATTTCTTCCGATATCGGCGAAGACGCACCGATTCCCTGGACCGCCTCCGGACGCCTGTTGCTGGGGCACTTGAGCGACCAGCAGATCGTCGACCTGATCGACCGCGACGACTTTATCTTGCCCAACGGTGAACGCCTGCCGCTGGAACAGTTTCTGGGTGAAATTCGCCAGGCCAGCCTCGACGGATTTTTCTCCTTCGACAGCATTGCCGACACCTTCACCCATTGCTTCGCCGCACCGGTCAGAGACCCCAGCGGCGTGGCCATCGCGACCCTGTGCATCGTCGCCCCTCGGGCCGATGCCAAGAACAACTACAACGACTACCGCCGGGTGCTGATCGACAGTGCGAACAACCTGGCCCGTCGTATCAATGAATAACAGCGGCTGATCACGGCCGCGTGGATGAGGAGTTTCACCATGTCTTCTGCCAACCTTACCGCTGTCGTGGACAAAGGCGCCGCCCAACCCGGCGCCAACCTGGCCCGCGACGTCAGCCTGCCGGCGCTGGTGCTGCATCGCGACGCGCTGGAACACAACATTCGCTGGATGCAGGACTTCGTCAGCAACAGCGGTGCCGAACTGGCGCCCCACGGCAAAACCAGCATGACCCCGGCGTTGTTTCGTCGGCAACTCGACGCCGGCGCCTGGGGCATTACCCTGGCCAGCGCGACCCAGACCCGCGCGGCGTATGCCCACGGTGTGCGCCGGGTGTTGATGGCCAACCAACTGGTCGGCACGCCGAACATGGCGCTGATCGCCGACCTGCTGGCGGATTCAAGCTTCGACTTCTACTGCATGGTCGACCACCCGGACAACGTCGCCGACCTCGGCGCTTATTTCGCCTCGCGCGGCGTGCGTCTGAACGTGATGATCGAATACGGCGTGGTCGGCGGCCGTTGCGGTTGCCGCAGCGAGCAGGAAGTGCTCGATCTGGCCAAAGCCATTCAAGCGCAACCGGCGCTGGCGCTGACCGGTATCGAGGGCTACGAAGGGGTGATCCACGGCGATCAGGCCGTGACCGGCATTCGGGAATTCGCCGCGTCGCTGGTGCGTTTGGCGGTGCGTTTGCAGGACAGCGGCGCATTCGCCATCGGCAAGCCGATTGTCACGGCGTCGGGTTCGGCCTGGTACGACTTGATTGCCGAATCCTTCGAAGCGCAAAACGCCGCCGGACGTTTCCTCAGCGTGCTGCGCCCCGGCAGCTATGTGGCCCACGACCACGGCATTTACAAAGAAGCGCAATGCTGCGTGCTCGACCGTCGCAGCGATTTGCACGAAGGTTTGCGTCCGGCGCTGGAAGTCTGGGCCCATGTGCAATCGATGCCGGAGCCGGGTTTTGCGGTGATCGCCCTGGGCAAGCGCGACGTGGCGTTCGATGCAGGCCTGCCGGTGCCGCTGCTGCGCTACAAGGCCGGCGTGGTGCCGACCGTGGGCGATGACGTCAGCGCCTGCACCGTCACGGCAGTGATGGACCAGCATGCGTTCATGACCGTGCCGGCGGGTGTTGAATTGCGCATCGGCGACATCATTTCCTTCGGCACCTCGCACCCGTGCCTGACGTTCGATAAGTGGCGCGTCGGTTTGCTGGTGGATGAACAGATGAATGTCATCGAAAGCATGGAAACCTGTTTCTAAGCTTTTAGACCGAGGTGCGGCGTTCGCCAGCAGGCTGGCTCCCACATTGGAATGTGTTTCCCCGTGGGAGCCAGCCTGCTGGCGAACGCGCCCTGCCAGACGCTGAGAACTAAAACAATGAACACCACCCCGAATTCCCCACGCATCGCCCTCATCGGCGAGTGCATGATCGAACTCCAACACCGCGCCGACGGCAGCCTGCAACAGAGTTTCGGCGGCGACACGTTGAACACCGCGGTGTACCTGTCCCGCGCCATGGGCGGGCAGGCCTCGGTGGACTACGTCACCGCGCTGGGCGATGACAGCTTCAGCGACGCCATGTGCCGCAGTTGGGCCGCCGAAGGTATTGGCCTGAGCCGGGTCCAGCGTTTGCCGGGGCGCCTGCCGGGCTTGTACTGCATCCAGACCGACGCCGCCGGCGAGCGACGTTTCCTGTATTGGCGCAACGAAGCGGCGGTCCGTGACTGCTTCACCACCCCGGCGGCCGAGCCGACCCTGGCCGCGCTGCCGGATTACGACATGCTGTATTTCAGCGGCATCACCCTCGCCGTGTTAGGCGAAGAGGGCCGAAAGAGGCTGATCGGTGTGCTGATTGAGGCGCGGCAACGCGGTGCGCGGATTGTCTTCGACAACAACTACCGTCCACGCCTGTGGGCCTCGCTGGAAGTGGCGCGCGCCGCTTATCGCAGTGTGCTGCCCTACGTCGACATCGCGCTGCTGACGGTTGACGACGAGCAGGCGTTGTTTCACTTCGCCGACTGCGATGCGGTGTTCGCTGCTTACGAACAGATCGGCACGCCGGAAGTGGTGCTCAAGCGCGGCAGTGAATCGTGTTTGATTCGTTGCGCGGGCGAGCTGTTTGAAGTGCCCGCGCAGAAGGTCGAGCGGGTGGTGGATACCACGGCGGCGGGGGATTCGTTCAGCGCGGCGTACCTGGCCAGTCGGCTCAAGGGCGGCACCCCGGCGCAAGCGGCCGAGGCCGGGCATCGCCTGGCCAGCCAAGTGATTCAGGTGCCAGGGGCGTTGATCCCCAAAACCTGAGCATGTGGTGGGGCTGATAAACCGAGTCAGTGGGTATTGGGGCCGCTGCGCGGCCCAACGGGGGCAAGCCCCCTCACCACAAAAGCTAGAAGCCAAGGCCAATACCAGGGCTAGAGCTAAAACCAAAACCAAAACCAAAACCAGGGCTAGCGCTAAAGCCAACACCTCAATCTCGATAAAACACCTGCACCAGGTGATAACCGAACTTGCTCTTGATCGGCCCGTGCACCACGCGCAGTGGTTTTTTGAAGATCACCGCGTCAATCACCCCGACCATCTGCCCTGGCCGCACTTCGCCCAAGTCGCCGCCGCGCTTGCCGGAGGGGCAGGTGGAAAACTTCTTGGCCAGTACATCGAACGCCTCGCCCTTGGCTATACGTTGCTTGAGCCGTTCGGCTTCTTCAGCGGTTTTCACCAGGATATGGCGGGCTTGGGCTTTCATCTGACGGTGACCTGATAACGGTGGCGGCGGCGGGGCGCGGGATTATGCCTCAACTCACGAGGAATGGTTGATCATCGTGCGAATCTTGTTGGCCAGCAGCTCGATGGAAAACGGCTTGGCCACCATGTCCATGCCTTCCTCGAGAAAGCCCTGGCGCTCGGCGGCTTTCTGCGCATAACCGGTCATGAACAGCACCTTGAGCTGCGGCCGGTGCTGGCGGGCAATTTCCGCCAGTTGCCGGCCGTTCATGCCCGGCAGGCCAACGTCGGTGACCAGCAAATCGACCCGCAGGTCTGACTCCAACAGCGGCAGTGCCGCGCTCGCATCGGCGGCTTCGTGGGCCTGGTAACCCAGCTCGTGGAGCAAATCGAGTACCAACATACGCACCGCCGGATCGTCCTCCACCACCATCACCGCTTCCCCGGCCAGTGCCGCCGGCGGCTCAGCGTCGAGCGGTGCCAGGCCGTCCGGTTCGGGCGTCAGCCGCAGCCGTGGCAGGTAGAGGCGCACGCTGGTGCCTTGGCCGGGTACGCTGGACAAACTGACATGGCCGCCGGATTGCTGGGCAAACCCGTAGATCATCGACAAGCCCAGCCCCGTGCCCTGGCCGATCGGCTTGGTGGTGAAGAACGGATCGAAAGCCTTGGCCAGCACGGACGCGGTCATGCCGCTGCCGTTATCGCTCACCGCAATCATCACGTAGTCGCCAGCCTTGACCGGCTCCAGGGTGTCGATGTCGTTGCCGTCGAGGTAGATGTTTGCGGTTTCGATCAACAGGGTGCCGCTGTCGGGCATGGCATCGCGAGCATTGATGGCCAGGTTGAGCAGGGCATTTTCCAGTTGGCTGACGTCGGTGCTCACCGGCCACAGATCCTCGGCCAGTTGCAGCTTGAGCTCGATGTGATCGCCGGTGGTGCGCATCAGGAGGTCTTCGAGTGAGTGCACCAGTTCATTGACGTTGAGCGGCTTGCGGTCCAGCGACTGCCGGCGGGAGAACGCCAGCAAGCGATGGGTGAGGGCGGCGGCGCGGTTGGCGGAGGACACGGCGGCCTCGGTGAAACGGCCGATCTCATCGGCGCGACCGTTGGCAATGTAGCGCTGCATCAGGTCCAGGCTGCCGATGATGCCAGTCAGCATGTTGTTGAAGTCGTGAGCGATGCCACCGGTGAGCTGGCCGACCGCTTCCATTTTCTGCGCATGCCGCAGGGCGTCCTCGGCGCGTTCACGCTCGATCATCTCGTTCTGCAGACGCTCGTTGGCCTCGGCCAGTTGCCGGGTGCGTGCGGCGACCCGTTCTTCCAGGGTTTCATTGAGATTGAGCAGGGCTTTTTCGGTTTCCTTGCGCTCGGTTTCGTCGATCACAAAGATATAAAAACCGTTGACCGCGCCGTCCGGGCCGAAGCGCGGCAGGTAGTTCATCAGGGCGTGGCGAACGCTACCGTCGCGGTGTGGCGCGGCGGCGCTGAAGCTGCAGGGCCGGCCGGCAAGGGCCGCCTGGATGTATTCGGCGCGGTCCAGGTAGGGCGCTTCGCCGAGCACTTCGCGAATGGTCTTGCCGTACAGTTCTTGCGGCGTCAGGCCATACCAGTCGAGGTAAGCGCTGTTGTTCAGGCGGAAACGCTCGTCGCGGTCGGCATAGCTGATCAGGATCGGCATGGCGTTGATGATCAACTGCAACTCGGTCTGGCTCTGGCGCAAGGCCTGCTCGGTGAGTTTGCGTTCGGTCAGGTCGAGGGCGGCGCCGAGGAAGCGGATCGGCCGACCATGGTGGTCCTTGTAGCAACGTCCGCGGGCGAACACCCAGCGCACCTCGCCGTCCGGTTGCAGCAGGCGATATTCCTCGGCGTATTCGCTGCCCTGGCTGATGCAGTCCTTGATCCCGCGGGCGATGAGCGCGCGGTCTTCGGGATGCACGCCTTGCAGGTAGTCGCTGATCGGCAATTGGCCGGAGCGCGCCGGGTCGATACCGTGCAGCTGTGCGAAATGTGCATCGGCGATAAAGCGATCCTCGCCGATGTCCCAGTCCCAGGTGCCCACCGCGTCGGTGGCGGCGAGCGCCAGTTGCAGGCGCTCTTCGATTTCCTGCTTGGCCTTGAGGTTGGCGTCGGAGCGTTGCTTGAGTTCCAGCGCCAGGCGTCGGCGTTCGTTGGTTTCGATAGCGGTGACCAGGATGCCGGAGACGTTGGCGTTTTCATCGCGAATCGGGCTGTAGGTCAAATCCAGCCAGAAGTCGGAATCCTTACCGTCCCGTTGCAGGGTAAAACGCTGTTCGCTGTAGGTTCGCACCTGGCCTTGTAGGACGGCGCTGTAGATAGGGTCAGTAAAGTCGCGAAGTTCTGGCCATATCTGGTGCGTCGGTTGTCCGAAAGCGTGCGGATGTTTACTCCCAGACAGCAGCGCGAAGCCGTCGTTGTAGATTTGCGACAGGTGCGGACCCCACAGCAGCAACATCGGCATCGGCGAGTGAATCACGATGTCCACCGCCGTGCGCAGGCTCTGCGGCCAACTGCCGGGGGCACCCAGGGGGTGGTTGTCCCAGTCGAGGCGGGCAATCAGGGCCTGGGCATCGCTGCCGGTGGGTGTTGCATTCATTACAGGTGTCCTGGTCTCGAATCAGTGTGAGGGCGTCTACTATGCTTGCAGGTCAGACGACCTTGGTCAGTGTTGCTGCCGTCACACGATCAGGGTCAATGGGTTCATTGAATGCTTGCCGGGTGCTTTTTGCCATGGAAATCGCTGCATTGTTGCAAATTCTGGCCAGCCAGAATGGATCGGATCTGTATCTGTCGACCGGGGCCCCGCCCTGTGCGCGCTTCGAGGGCGTGATCAAGCCGCTCAACAGCGTGCCGTTCAAACCGGGCGAGGTGGCTGCACTGGCCGCGTCCATCATGGACGCCGAACAGCGCGCCGAGTTCGATCGGGAATTGGAAATGAACCTGGCGGTCTCGTTGCCCGGGGTCGGCCGCTTCCGGCTCAACCTGTTCAAGCAGCGCAATGACGTGTCGATCGTTGCGCGCAACATCAAGCTCGACATCCCACGCTTCGAAGACTTGAAGCTGCCGCCGGTGCTGTTGCAATCGATCATGCTCAAGCAGGGACTGCTGCTGCTGGTCGGCGCCACCGGTTCGGGCAAATCGACGTCGCTGGCGGCGCTGATCGATTACCGCAACCGCCACGCCAGCGGCCACATCATCACCATCGAAGACCCCGTGGAGTACATCCATCGCCACAAAAAGTCGATCGTCAACCAGCGTGAAGTCGGGGTCGACACCCGCAGCTTTCACGCGGCGCTGAAAAATACCCTGCGCCAGGCACCGGACGTGGTACTGATCGGCGAAATCCGCGACCGCGAAACCATGGAACACGCGCTGAGTTTCGCCGACACCGGGCACCTGGTGCTGTCGACGCTGCATGCGCACAACGCCAATCAGGCGCTGGACCGGATCATCAATTTCTTCCCTGAAGAGCGCCGGCCGCAGTTGCTCAACGATCTGGCCAATAATCTCAAGGCCTTCGTCTCGCAACGCCTGGTACGCAGCCGCGACGGCCAGCGCCGGGCGGCGGTGGAGGTAATGCTGGGCACCCCGACCATCGCCGACCTGATCCGCCGCAATGATTTCGGCGAACTCAAGACCATCATGGAAAAATCCTCGGCCCAGGGCATGCAGACCTTTGACGGTGCGTTGTTCGGCCTGGTGGCGGAAGGCGCGATCGACGAAGAAGAGGCGCTGAAGTTTGCCGATTCGACCAATAACCTGCGGTTGAGATTGAAGCTGTTTCGCGAAGGAGGGGTAGCCGCGCCGGCTTCAACGAGCAACGGCACGGCTAACTGGGGCTTGGTCGATGACAATGCTCCAGACTGACACTCGATCCGAACTGTCAGTGGCAGTGATGTTCTAGGGAGTCCTTCGGCCTCCAGCGGGAGCAAGCTCCCTCGCCACGGAATCAATAGCCCAAGAGCTCCGAAAGCTTACTGCGCCAACCACCCACCGTCGATATTCCACGCCGCGCCGCGTACCTGGCTGCCGGCCTCGCTGCACAGGAACAGCACCAGTTCGCCCAGTTGCGGCGGGGTGACGAACTCCAGCGACGGTTGTTTCTCGGCGAGCAAGTCATGCTGCGCCTGTTGCGGGTCAATGCCCTTGGCGGCGCGGTCGTCGATTTGCTTTTGCACCAACGGCGTCAGCACCCAGCCCGGGCAGATCGCGTTGCAGGTGACGTTGCTGGTGGCGGTTTCCAGGCCGACCACTTTGGTCAGGCCAATCACCCCGTGTTTGGCCGCGACGTACGCCGCTTTGCCGACCGAGCCGACCTGGCCGTGCACCGAGGCGATGTTAATGATCCGGCCCCAGCCTTTGGCGCGCATGCCCGGCAGGCTCAGGCGCGTGCTGTGGAACACCGACGACAGGTTGATGGCGATGATCGAGTCCCAGCGTTCCGCGGGGAAGTCTTCTACGGCGGCGACATGCTGGATGCCGGCGTTGTTGACCAGGATGTCGACGCCGCCGAATTCACGCTCGGCGTAGTCGAGCATGTCGGCGATCTGCGCCACGTCGCTGACGTCCGCCGGGTGATGGCCGACCTTGCCGCCGAACTGCTGGACTTCGGCGATCACCTTGGAGGCGTCACCGAAACCGTTGAGAATCAGGTTGGCGCCAGCCTTGGCCAGGCTCAGCGCGATGCCCAGGCCGATGCCGCTGGTGGAGCCGGTGACCAGTGCGGTCTTGCCTGTAAGAGTGGTCATGAATACCTCACACAATGCCAGTGGCGTAGAAAGTGCCAATCACAACAAAGACCGCCAGGGTCTTGATCAGCGTAATACAGAAAATGTCCTTGTAGGCTTCGCGGTGCGTCAGCCCGGTCACCGCCAGCAGGGTGATCACCGCGCCGTTGTGCGGCAGGGTGTCCATGCCGCCGCTGGCCATGGCGGCCACGCGGTGCATCACTTCCAGCGGAATGTTCGCCGCGTTGGCGGCTGCGATGAATTGCTCGGACATCGCCGCCAGGGCGATGCTCATGCCGCCCGACGCCGAGCCGGTGATGCCGGCCAGCAAGGTCACGGTAACGGCTTCGTTGACCAGTGGATTAGGGATTTGCTTGAGCCAGTCGGCCAGCACCAGGAACCCCGGCAGCGAGGCGATGACCGCGCCAAAACCGTATTCCGAGGCGGTGTTCATCGCCGCCAGCAAAGCGCCGCTGACCGCACTTTTGCTGCCTTCGGCGAGTTTGCTGCGGATCGCCTTGAAGCCGAATGCCAGAACCATGAGGATGCCGATCAACAGCGCCGCCTGCACCGCCCAGATGGCCGTGAGTTTGGCAATGTCGGTGGTGACCGGGGTGGCCATGCCGGGCAGCGCGAGGCTGTGGGTCTTGCCATACCACTGCGGAATCCACTGGGTGAACAGCAGGTTCATGATGCCCACCGCCAGCAACGGCGACAGGGCGATCCACGGGTTAGGCAGCTTGATGTCTTCAGCGGTTTCCGGCTCGTTACGCAGCTCGGTGCCGTAGCCTTCGCCGGCCAGTTGCGCTTTGTTGCGCTGACGCTGGAGGAACAGCATGCCGGCGCAGACCACGAAGATCGATCCGATCACCCCCAGCCACGGTGCAGCCCACGCGGTAGTGTTGAAGAAAGTGCTGGGGATGATGTTCTGGATCTGCGGAGTGCCGGGCAGGGCATCCATGGTGAACGAGAACGCGCCGAGGGCGATGGTCGCCGGGATCAGGCGCTTGGGAATGTTGCTCTGGCGGAACATCTCGGCGGCAAACGGGTAAACCGCGAACACCACCACAAACAGCGACACGCCGCCGTAGGTGAGCAGGGCGCAGACCAGCACGATCACCAGCATGGCCTGGCGAGTGCCGAGCAGCTTGATCGCGGCGGCCACAATCGAGCGCGAGAAGCCGGACAGCTCGATCAGCTTGCCGAACACCGCACCGAGCAGGAACACTGGGAAATACAGTTTGATGAAACCGACCATTTTGTCCATGAACACCCCGGTAAACGCAGGGGCGACAGCGGACGGATCGGTGAGCAAGACAGCGCCGAGGGCGGCGATGGGGGCGAAGAGGATAACGCTATAGCCACGGTAAGCAGCGAGCATCAGCAGCGCAAGGGCCGCCAAGGCAATGATCACACTCATGGTGTGTCTCCTGGAGATTGTTATTTTTGTGGTGAAACGGTGTAGGAAGGGGCTATAGCGAGGATCGTGCCATCGTCATAAGGCTTTGAAATATATGGGTTTATCGGGTTTTTTAGGGTGGATGGGTTGCGGGTTGTCTCTTTTATGAGACTGTTGCCGATGCTGATGGCCTCTTCGGGAGCAGGCTCGCTCCCACATTTGAGCGAATTCATCTGTGGGAGCGAGCCTTCTCGCGAAGCTTTTGCTTTGTCTTCCGCTAGAGACTCATGTCTCTTTATTGAGACTCGGCAATCCCCAACGCCACCATCTTCTTATACAAAGTTGACCGCCCAAGCCCCAGCCGCGCCGCTGCCTGCGGGACTTTGCCCGCGCATTGCGCCAAGGCATTCTCGATCAACTGTCGATCAAACCGTTCCCGCGCCTGGCTGAATGTTTCCTCGGGTAGCGGTTCGACGTTCAGTCCCCGTTGCACCGGCGTGAAGGTGCCAATCGCCGCGCGCATCTCGCTGGCGGTGAGGATCAGGTCATCGCTGAGCAGCGCTGCCCGCTCCAGCACATTGCGCAGCTCGCGGATATTGCCCGGCCAGGCGTGCTGTCTGAGCAGGTCCAAGGCTTCGCGATCCAGTTCGTGCTGGCTGCGCAGTTCTTCAAGGATGGCTTCGCTGAGCGCGGGCACATCGTCGAGGCGGTCGCGCAGCGGGGGAACGTGGATTGGCAGGACGTTGAGGCGGTAATACAAATCGGCGCGGAATTCACCGCGTTTGATCGCTGCTTCCAGGTCAGTGGACGTGGCGGCGATTACCCGCACATCGCTCTGCAACATTTCGTTGGAGCCGACCGGTTCGTATTCTTTTTCCTGCAACACCCTCAGCAATTTGCTTTGCAGCGGCAATGGCATGTCGCCGATTTCATCGAGAAACAAGGTGCCGCCCTGGGCGATCTGCAACTTGCCGGGGCGGGCCTTGCGATCAGCGCCAGTGAAAGCGCCTGGCGCGGTGCCGAAGAATTCCGCTTCAAGCAACGCTTCCGGAATCGCCGCGCTATTGATGCTGACAAAAGCTTTATGCGCCCGTGGCGAGGCGCCGTGGATGGCTTGGGCCAACAGCTCTTTGCCGGTGCCGGTTTCACCCAGCAGCAGCACCGGAGATTCAGCACTGGCGCTGCGCCGGGCACGGCGTTTGACTTCGAGGCTGGCGGCGCTGGTGCCGATAAAGTGCGCAAAGTTGTACTTGCTCTGCCGCGCCCGCAGCAGCGAGCGGGTCGAGGCCAGTTCCTGCTGCATGCTCTGGTAGCGCTTGAGCATCGGCGACAGGCTGCGCAACTCGTCGAACAGCGCGAAACCGATGGCGCCGATCACCTCGCCGGCATCGTCGTGGATCGGCAAGCGCATCACCACCAGTGGCTCTTTCGGTGTGTCCTGCATGTCCAGCAGAATCGGCCGCCCGGTGCGCACCACTTCGCGCAGCAGGCTGCCAGGGATCACGCTTTCGCAAGCCTTGCCGATCGCCCCGGCGGCGGATTCCAGGCCAAAGCGCCGGGCGTAACGCTCGTTCATCCAGACGATATTGGCGTCACGGTCGACAATCACCGTGCCCTCGCTGGACTGCTCGATGATTTCGAACAGCGAGCGGATCGCCAGCAACCGGACGCGTTGGTAATCCTTGAGGCTATCGGGGGTGGTCATCTTGGGGTTGATCCGAAAGGTGTGGTGCCTGGGCGGGCCTCATCGCGGGCAAGCCCGCTCCCACAGGGGGCTTGTGAACACTGAAAATCCCTTGTGGGAGCGAGCCTGCTTGAAGATAGCGACTCGATTCCGCGTGTGGCGCAGATTATGCCCCGCCCGGATGGGCCGCCGCCAACAGCTCCTTGGTGTACGGGTGCTGCGGCGAATCGAACACGTCATGGCTGGCGCCGCTTTCGACCACTTGGCCGTCCTTGATCACGATCAGGTCGTGGGCCAGGGCTCGCACCACCGCCAGGTCGTGACTGATAAACAAGTAGGTCAGGCCATGTTTTTCCTGGAGCTGGCGCAGCAGGGCGACCACTTGTTTTTGCACGGTGCGATCGAGGGCCGAGGTCGGTTCGTCGAGCAGGATCAGCGCCGGTTTCAACACCAGGGCGCGAGCAATTGCGATGCGCTGGCGCTGGCCGCCGGAAAACTCGTGCGGATAGCGGTGACGGCTGGCCGGGTCGAGGCCGACTTCTTCAAGCACGCGGATGACCTTGGCTTCGCACTCAGTCGGGTTGGAGTGGCTGTGCACTTCCAGCCCTTCGCTGATGATCTGCTGCACCGACATCCGGGGGCTGAGGCTGCCAAACGGGTCTTGGAACACCACCTGCATCTGCTTGCGCCACGGTCGCAGTTGTTTCTGCGTAAGGCTGTCGAGGGCTTCGCCGTTGAAGCGGATGCTGCCTTCGGAATCCAGCAGGCGCAGGATCGCCTGGCCGAGGGTCGACTTGCCCGAGCCGGACTCGCCGACAATGCCCAGAGTCTTGCCGCGCTGCAGGTTGAGGCTGATGCCATCGACGGCGGTCAAGTAGCGCTTGCGCCGGAACAGCCCGCCGCCGAGGGGGAAGGTGACGCGCAGGTTATCCACTTGCAATACGTCTTCGCGCTCATCACGGGGCAGGGCCTCGCCCTCCGGCTCGGCGTTGAGCAGCACGCAGCTATAAGGGTGTTTTGGGTGTTCGAACAGGTCTTCACTATCGGCCTGTTCGACGATTTCCCCGGCCTTCATCACGCACACCCGTTGGGCGATGCTGCGCACCAGATTGAGGTCGTGGCTGATCAGCAGCAGCGACATGCCGAGGCGGTGTTGCAGGGATTTGAGCAACAGCAGGATTTTGCGCTGCACAGTGACGTCGAGGGCGGTGGTCGGCTCGTCGGCGATCAACAGGTCTGGCTCGCAGGCCAGGGCCATGGCAATCATCACCCGTTGCCGCTGGCCGCCGGATAACTGATGCGGATAGGCCTTGAGTCGCTCTTCCGGTTTCTTGATCCCCACCAGGTCGAGCAGCTCCAGAGTGCGCTTGCGCGCTGCTTTGCCGCCCAGGCCTTTGTGCAACAACAGGGTTTCGCCAATCTGCTTTTCAATGCTGTGCAGCGGATTGAGCGAGGTCATCGGCTCCTGGAAGATCATCGCGATGCGGTTGCCGCGCAGTTCGCGCAGGGTCTTGCTGTCCGCGCCCAGCAGCTCTTTGCCGCGATAGCGCACACTGCCGGTGCTCACCGTGCCGCATTCGGGTAGCAATTGCAGGATCGAATGCGCGGTCACCGATTTGCCCGAACCGGACTCGCCTACCAGGGCCAGGCATTCGCCGGGACGAATGTCCAGGCTCAGGTTGCGCACCACGGTCTGGCCATTGAAGGCCACGCTCAAGTCACGGATTTCGATGAGGTTCATGTCGTGGCTCCGTTCAAGCTCGAGGGTCGAAGGCGTCGCGCAACGCCTCGCCGATGAACACCAATAAAGAAAGAATCAGCGCCAGGGTGAAAAACGCCGTGAGGCCGAGCCACGGCGCTTGCAGGTTTTGCTTGCCCTGGCCAATCAACTCGCCCAGGGACGCACTGCCGGCGGGCATGCCGAAGCCAAGGAAGTCCAGCGCCGTCAACGTCGAAATCGCCCCGGTGAGGATGAATGGCAAATAGCTCAGGGTGGCGTTCATCGCGTTCGGCAGAATGTGCCGCACGATCACTTTGCGGTCAGTCAGGCCCAGGGCCCGCGCGGCTTTGACATATTCCAGGTTGCGTCCACGGAGGAACTCGGCGCGCACCACGTCCACCAGGGCCAGCCAGGAAAACAGCGCCATGATCCCCAGCAGCCACCAGAAGTTCGGCTCGACGAAACCCGACAGGATGATCAGCAGGTACAGCACCGGCAACCCGGACCAGACCTCTAGAATCCGCTGCCCGAGCAAATCGACCCAGCCACCGTAATAGCCCTGCAAGGCGCCGGCGGCGATGCCGATCAGCGCGCTGATAAATGTCAGGGCCAGGGCAAACAGGATCGAAACTCGGGCGCCGAAGATCACCCGGGCCGCGACGTCCCGCGCCTGGTCGTCGGTGCCCAGCCAATTGACGCTGCTGGGCGGGCTCGGCGCCGGTTTGTTCAAGTCGTAGTTTGGTGTGTCATCGCTGAACGGGATCGGCGGAAACAGCAGCCAGCCGCCGTCCTTGCGGATCAGTTGCTGCACGTAGTCGCTGCGGTAGTCAGCCTGGAACGGCAGTTGCCCGCCGAACTCCTGCTCGGTGTGGCGCTTGAGCGCCGGGAAATACCATTCGCCCTGATAGCTGACCATCAGCGGCTTGTCGTTGGCGATCAGTTCGCCACCCAGGGTCAGCAGGAACAGGCCGATAAACAACCACAGCGACCACCAGCCGCGACGGTTTTTCTTGAAGCGTTCGAAGCGGCGACGGCCCAACGGCGAGAGCTTGAGCATCAGGCGTTCCTCGCAGCGAAGTCGATACGCGGGTCGACCAGGGTGTAGCAGAGGTCACCCACCAGTTTTATCAGCAAGCCGAACAGGGTGAAGATGAACAGCGAGCCGAACACCACCGGATAGTCCCGGGAGACCGCGGCTTCGTAGCTCATGCGGCCCAAGCCATCGAGGGAGAAAATCACCTCGATCAGCAGCGAACCGGCGAAGAACACGCTGATGAATGCCTGGGGAATCCCGGATACCACCAGCAGCATCGCGTTGCGGAACACGTGCCCGTACAGCACCCGTCGCTCACTCAAACCCTTGGCCCGCGCGGTGACCACGTATTGCCGGGTGATCTCGTTGAGGAAGGAGTTTTTGGTCAGGATGGTCAGGGTGGCGAACCCGCCGATCACCAGCGCCGTGACCGGCAACACCAGGTGCCAGAAGTAGTCGGTGACCTTGCCCAAGGTCGACAGCGAATCGAAGTTGTCCGAGACCAGGCCGCGCACCGGAAACCAGTTCAGCGAGGTGCCGCCGGCGAAGACCACGATCAGGAACATCGCGAACAGGAACGCCGGCATCGCATAGCCAATGATGATCGCAGTACTGCTCCAGATATCGAAATGGCTACCGTGGTGCACCGCTTTGCGGATGCCCAGCGGGATCGAGACCAGGTAGGTGATCAACGTCGCCCACAAGCCGAGGGAAATGGTCACCGGCATTTTCTCGAGGATCAGGTCGGTGACCGTGGCACCACGGAAAAAGCTCTTGCCGAAGTCCAGCCGGGCGTAGCTGCTGAGCATCAGCCACAGGCGTTCCGGCGCCGGTTTGTCGAAGCCGTACTGTTTTTCGATGTCCTTGATCAGTTGCGGGTCGAGGCCGCGGCTGGCGCGCGAACTGCCGCCCGTGGACTCGCTGGAGCCACCGCCCACCGCACTGCCGCCAATCCCTTGCAGGTGCGCGATGGCCTGTTCCACCGGGCCGCCCGGCGCGGCTTGAACGATGACGAAGTTGACCAGCAGGATGATCACCAGGGTCGGAATGATCAGCAGCAAACGCCGCAGGATGTAAGTCCACATCAGTGTGGCCCTCCGGGGCTGCCGCGCTTGATCAGCTCGGAGGTCATTTGCTCGTTGGTCAGGGGCGTGCGGCTGACTTCCCACCAACTGTCGATGGCTTCGTCATTGGCGGCTTGCACGTTGGGAATGCCGAAGCGATTCCACCAGACAGTCGAGGTGCCCGGCGGGAAGTAATTGGGAATCCAGTAGTAATTCCATTGCAGCACGCGGTCCAGCGCGTGGGCGTAGCGCAGCATGTCAGCCTGGTTGTCGGCGTGAACCAGACCGTCGACCAGTTTGTCGACGGCGGGGTTTTTCAGCGACATGTAGTTGTTGGAACCGGGGTCGGTGGCGGCCGCCGAGCCAAAATAGTTGTACAGCTCGCTGCCCGGCGATGCAGTGACCGGGTAACCGGTGACGATCATGTCGTAGTCTCGGGACATCAAGCGATTGACATACTGCGAGGAGTCGATGCGACGAATGTTCAGGTCAATGCCGATTTGCTTGAGCGTGCGTTTGTACGGCAGCAGCAAGCGGTCCATGCCGTTCTGGCTGATCAGAAAGGTGAAGCTCAGTGGTTTACCGTCCGCGTTCACCAACTCATCGCCATGGGGTTTCCAGCCGGCTTGCTCGAGCAACTCCAGGGCTTGCAACTGCTTGTCGCGGATCAGGCCGCTGCCGTCAGTCTTTGGCGCCTGGAATACCTTATCGAAGACCTCGTCCGGAACCTGCCCGCGCAGGGGTTCGAGAATCTCCAGCTCGTCGGCGTCCGGCAGTTCCCGCGCGGCGAGGTCGGTGTTGGAGAAAAAGCTCTGCTGGCGGATGTACATGTCACGCATCATCTGCCGGTTGCTCCACTCGAAATCCCAGAGCATGGCCAGCGCCTGGCGCACGCGACGGTCGGTGAAGATCGGGTTTTGCAAGTTGAACACAAACCCTTGGGCCGGTTGTGGAGCGTCCTTGGCCAGGTGGGATTTGCGCAGGCGGCCGTCTTTCAGGGCCGGGCTGTCGTAGCCAATCGAGTAACCGGTGGCGGAGAACTCACGGTTGTAATCGTAGGCGCCACCGCGCAGCACCTGACGGGCGACGTCGGTGTCACCGAAATATTCGATGCTGAAATGATCAAAGTTGTACAGGCCACGGCTGACCGGCAGGTCCTTGCCCCACCAGGTCGGGTCGCGCTCGAAGGTGATGCTGCGCCCGGAGTCGACCTTGCCCACGCGGTAAGGTCCGCTGCCCAGCGGTGGCTCGTAACCGCCGCCATTGGCGAAATCGCGGTTTTTCCACCAGTGCTCGGGAAACACCGGCAATGTCGCGACGTCCAGCGGCAAGGTGCGGTTCTCGTTGCTCTTGAAGTCAAAGCGCACGGTGCGCGGCCCTTCAATGATAACGTCCTTGACGTCGGCAAATTGCGTGCGATAGCGCAGGCTGCCCTGGGTCATCAGCAGATTGAAGGTGTAACGCACGTCCTCGGCCGTGATCGGAGTGCCGTCGGCAAAACGCGCCTTGGGGTTCAGATTGAAGCGCAGGGACAAGCCATCCTCGGCGCGCTCCATGCTCTGCGCCACCAGGCCGTAAACGGTGTAGGGCTCGTCGAGCGAGCGCTGAGCCAGTGGCGAGTAGATCATGCCGTCGAGCTGGCTGACGCCGATACCTTTGTCTATATAAGGCAGCACGTGATCGAAGTGGCCGATCTCGATGGCCGAGCGGCGCATGCTGCCGCCCTTGGGCGCCCGCTGATTGGTGTAGTCGAAGTGACTGAAGCCGGCGGGGTATTTAGCCGGTTCGCCATACACAGTCATCGCATGTTGCGGTGCAGCGATCACACCAACGGCGCTTAGCAGCAGGGCCGCGGCAGTGAAAATCGAAAGAGGGAAAGCCAGTCGCATTGTCAGCCTTAAAAGCCGGGTGATCGAAACCACGATTTGTACGCTAGCCGCGCGTCGGTCGCCAGCCGTCTACGTCATCAAAACACAACGGCCCACCAGAAGAAGGCGGGCCGTTGCGTGAGAAATCGCGGAGAGATCAGTCCTGACGGCTGGTCACTTCCAGCAGGTGATAACCGAACTGGGTCTTGACCGGACCTTGCACCACGTTGATCGGTGCGCTGAATACCACGGTGTCGAACTCCTTGACCATTTGGCCCGGGCCGAAGGAACCGAGGTCGCCGCCCTGACGGCTGGACGGGCACGACGAATTGGCTTTGGCGACTTCGGCGAAGTCAGCACCGCCTTCGATCTGGGCCTTGAGTTCGTTGCACTTGTCTTCGCTGGAAACCAGGATGTGGCGGGCAGTGGCTTTAGGCATGGGAAAAACTCCATTGGTGTTGATTAAGGTGTCGAGCCTACCGGATTCAGTAGGCTATTTCCCGTCAAAGTTCCGTTTGAGGGGCGGCCGACGATCAAAGGCCGGCCATTTGCAGGCGTTCGGCGTGTTCTACATACAGGTTGACCGGGTCGACCTCTTTGCGCACCCGACCGGCGGTCTGATTCAGGGTGTCGAGGTGGTCGAGTGGGTAGTCGGAGCGGATGACCTTGCCCAAGTGCGAGCTGAAACGGCCGACCAGACCATCGTTTTGCTCCCGTTCCACCGTGAAATATCGCGACAGCGCGCGGCAGCATAAATGCATCGGGTCCAGCACGGCTTTGCCTTCGCGTAGCAGGCTGCCTTGCAGGGTTCCACTCCAGGAGTAGTAGCGCACGCCATTGACAAGTTCCGGACCTTCTGCGCCCCAAGTATCGGGCAACCCTTGAGGGTATTTGCCGTTGAACGCCTTGACGCCTTCGGTGGTGAGCGCCGTCAGAGCGGCGATGGCGTTTTGCGGCAGACCGGCGTGGCCACTCAGCAATGACAGCCATTCGGCAAACAAGGTGGCGACGGCGCTGGCCACTTGCTCGGACAGACGTCCGGGAATCAGCGCCTGGCGCAGGATGTCTGCCAGCTCCGAACCATGATTCGGGCCGCTGACCGAGGTCACCGACGCCACCTTCTTACTGGCCAAGGCCGCCGCGTAGCGGGAGGTCAAAGCGCCCTGGCTATGGCCGATCAGATTAACCCGGTCGGCGCCGGTGCCGCTGAGCACCCGATCGATTTGCTGCAGCAACTGCTCGCCGCGGGTTTCATTGCACTGCACCGCCGACAGATAAGGCACAAACACTTGCGCGCCAGCGTTATTAAGCGCCTGCCTGATGCCGTGGAAGTGTTCCTGGCTTCCGATGCGGTCGAAGCCGAACAAACCGTGAACCAGCAGGAGGGGGTATTGCGTTGTTGCATTCCGTTGCATGTCCTGACCTTTTTCAAAAGAGTTTGCGGGGGCCGCGACGTCACTCTAATGCAGGCTGCTGGTTGCGGGATGTCTGAAAAAACCACATTCCCAAGATGAAATATGAATATGTTTTGTACGAAAAGTCAGCGGGTCTGGCAGTCTTTCTCGGAACATTTTGACATCTCTCTCCAGGATTGCCGGCCAACGCTTGGGTTCTTCCTACTCGTTAAATACCCTTTGCCAAGTGGCTGTGTCGGGTTTGTCTGACAGCGCGAGCCACGGTGCTTACGCTTGAATAGGCGCTGCTCGACATGGCAATCCACGTTGGGGCAGCGTTGTTTTATCCAAGGACTGGAGCGTTTGAATGAACATGAATGAGTGCTGTGATCAACTGTGTGAAGAAGCTCACTGGGGTGGCCCTTGGGTCGATTTGCCAGCACCTGTGCTGGAACCGATGGTCGATGGCGTGCTCGATCCCGGCCTAAGCTTCGCGACGGTGCGGATCGCACCCTACGCGGGCATGGCCTGCGGTGATCGGCTGGTGATGTTCTGGGTGGGCTTGAACGATGAAGGTCAACGCTACCTTCATGAGGCAGAAGCATTCGTCAGCAGTGGCCAGGTCGACAAGGACGTGTTGTTCATCGTTGCGGCCGAGCACATCGATGCGATCGATGGCGGCTCGCTGGAGGTATTCTATTCGCTGGACAGCGCCTCGCGGGTCATCCCGGTGGATTCCGAACGATTGTGTATCGACGTCGGTGATGTGCGGCGTGATCTGCTGCCCGCCCGAGTCGAGCGGACGGTCGGCTGCGCCCTCGATCCTCGGCGGGTGAATGAAGGCGTGCGGGTGACGGTAAGGCCTTATGCGCGAATGGCCTGCGGCGACAAGGTGTCATTCAGTTGGAAGGGGGCGACCACGGTGGCCAGTTTCACTGACACGCTGATCATCGAATCCTATTCAGTAGGGAGTGAGATTTCATTTTGGGTCGATGCCTCTTATATCGTGCCCAACCTCGGCGGCGAAGTGAGCTTCAGCTATGTGGTAGAGCAAATGGGCCTGCCGGCGCGCCGTTCTGAAACCGGCCAAGTGCTGATCGGTGCTCTGGAAAGGCAGGCGCTGCCGCTGGCTCGGGTGCTGGCCTCCGATGAAGGGCGGCTGGCCTTGATGGATGCGCAGGATGGCATCTCGATCGTGGTGGATGGCGGCGACATCGAAGCGGGGGAGATGGTTTATCTGAAATGCGACGGGCAATTCTTCAGCCATCGCGATGAACGGGAAGTCACTGAGAGCATGGTCGGCAAGCCGATGCGGTTTACTGTTCCGCTGAGTTTCTGGGAAGAGCACCAAGGCTTGCGCGTCGGTGTGTCCTATGTGATAGGGCGACTGGATGATGTGTCCCAGGCGTCTGACGTGGTTTACATCGAGGTGGACGCGCAGGAGGAGGTCGCTGCCGAGTAACCGCCATTGCGGTCTGCCCTTCCTTTGGTTCGGATGGGTAGACCGCCGGAATGGGCGCGCTCAGGCGAGTTGGATATTGGTTCGCTCACGCAACCGCTCGGCCGCTTCGCGCAGCAACGTCTCGGTGGACTCCCAACCCAGGCACCCATCGGTGATCGACACGCCGTACTGCAGAGAAGGGCTCAGCGGCTGGCAGCCTTCGAACAGATGGCTTTCGAGCATCATGCCGATCAGCGCGGTATTGCCTTGCAGGCGCTGCTCAAGCACGTCGTTGAACACGGCGGGTTGTCGCAGCGGGTTCTTGCTGCTGTTGGCGTGACTGCAATCGACCATGATGCGAGCCGGAATCTTCAGCTTTTCGAGGTCGGTCTGCACCTGCGCAACGCTCTGCCGGTCGAAGTTCGGACCACGGTGGCCGCCTCGCAGTACCAAATGAGTGTCGGGATTGCCGGGAGTCTGGATGATTGCCGGGTGACCCTGGCTGTCAACGCCGAAATGCCGGTGCGGATGCGCCGCCGAGCGCATGGCGTCACTGGCGACGGCAACACCGCCGTCGGTGCCGTTCTTGAAACCCACGGGCATGTTCAAGCCACTGGCCATTTCCCGGTGAATCTGCGATTCGGTGGTCCGGGCGCCAATCGCGACCCAACTCAGTAAATCGTCGAAGTAACCGGCGGCCATGGGTTGCAACAACTCGGTGGCAATCGGCAGGCCCAAGCGCAGCATTTCCCGCATCAGCTCACGTGACAGCGTCAGGCCTGTGGCCATGTCATCACTGCCGTCGAGGTGCGGATCGTACGCCAGACCTTTCCAGCCCACGGTGGTGCGGGGCTTTTCGACATAAGCGCGCATCACCAGCAGCATTTGATCGCTGACGTCGGCGGCGAGGCGGGCCAGGTGGGTGGCGTATTCGAGGGCGGATTGCGAGTCATGGATGGAGCAGGGACCGACAACCACCAGCAGACGGGAGTCTTCACCGTCGAGAATGGCGCGAACCCCTTGGCGGTGGGCGGCCACTTGCTGGGCGAGGGCAGTGGTGAGCGGCAATTGCTGCTTGAGCTGCAAGGAGCTGGGCAGACGCAAGGTCAGCGCTTCATTGGCAGGGCTGAGCGTGGACAGTGGCAGAGCGGAGACGGACGAGTTCATATTCAGGATTCCTGGGCGGACGGCGCGTTATTCCCGCGCATGCGGCCCTACTGGGGTGTTCGACAATTGGCCGGGTTGGCTGCGTGTGTGTGCTTGCCACAATGGGGTGACCGATCGGAGGCGGCAGGCTGTCCCGAGCGGAGGCTGGTAAATCGCCAAGCGGTAAAACTGTCGTAACGGTAATAAGTGGCGTAGTTCATGGCGTGAATCCTCTGAATGTCTGGTCTTGCAAAAATGATAAGGCTGAAAAAACAAAACCCCCGGTCGGGAGGCCGACCGGGGGTTGAGAATTCTCTGGTGGCGACCCGTTTGAAGTGGGCGCCTTGGGGGTATCAGGCGCGCCAGTGGCTAAACCAATACCCAAAATAAAAGCTGACGGGAGCAATCGCGTTGTTCGCCCGTGCAGCCGCAACCGAGCGCGGAGCGCTGGCGGTATGAAGCTGAGAAGGGGCGTTCAACATGGCGTTTCTCCGGTGGAATGCGTGGAGCTTACTCGAGCCCGGCGGGTCGATTCAATCAGTAATTGCTATCGCGGATGAAGGAGATGGACTATAGCTCCAGCCCAGGCAGCACAATCACGCAGGTTGCCCGGTTCCCATCGCGCCACGCACGTGAACGGAGACTCACACAGTTGGAAGCCGCTTTTCAGTTACGCCCGGCAATGGCGCATGATATGGAGTTCGCTCGAAACCTGACGCGCGACAACATGCTGCGCTATTACATTGAGTACGATCTACTATGGCTGGACGAAGCATTCGATCAGGCATGGTCGGGCAGAGAGAACTGGATCATTCTGCGGAGCGACGCCCGCTTGGGTTTTTGCAGCCTCAGTCGCGACGCCAAAGCAGTCTATATTCGTGAGCTGCAAGTCCAAGAGCAGTACCGCGGGCAGGGCGCGGGCGCCTGGGTGATCGAGGCGGTCGTGGCCCGGACCTGCGAGCTTCGGCGGTCAGCCTTGCGCCTGACGGTGTTTAAAAACAACCCGGCCCAGGCGCTGTACCGTCGCTCGGGGTTCGTGGTGGTGGGCGATGATGACTGCTTCTTGATGATGCAGCGTGAGGCTGGCCGGTCATAGCGCTGAAAGCCACGCAGAGCAAGCGCTGAATGATGTATCCAAACTTTATATTCGCGGCTTGCCGCTAGGTCTGCCAGTTGCTTTTTGCTAAGGTGTCCGGCAACCCAATAAGACTTAATCGCGAGGTGTCTGCTTGATTAGGGTGCTAGTAGTCGATGACCATGATCTCGTTCGTACAGGTATTACACGAATGCTGGCTGACATCGATGGCCTGCAAGTAGTCGGCCAGGCTGAGTCCGGGGAAGAATCCCTGCTCAAGGCCCGCGAGTTGAAGCCGGACGTGGTCCTGATGGACGTGAAAATGCCTGGCATCGGCGGTCTTGAAGCCACGCGCAAGCTGTTGCGCAGTCACCCTGATATCAAGGTTGTCGCCGTGACCGTGTGCGAGGAGGACCCGTTCCCAACGCGGCTGCTCCAGGCAGGCGCCGCCGGCTACCTGACCAAAGGCGCCGGTTTGGCGGAGATGGTCCAGGCGATTCGCCTGGTGTTCGCCGGCCAGCGCTACATCAGCCCGCAGATTGCCCAGCAATTGGCGATCAAATCGTTCCAGCCGACCAATGACTCGCCGTTCGACGCGTTGTCCGAGCGTGAGATCCAGATCGCCCTGATGATCGTTGGCTGCCAGAAGGTCCAGATCATTTCCGATAAGTTGTGCCTGTCCCCGAAAACCGTGAACACCTACCGTTACCGCATCTTCGAAAAGCTTTCGATCAGCAGTGATGTCGAGTTGACGCTGTTGGCGGTTCGGCATGGCATGGTCGACGCCAGCCTCTGAACATGACCGAACCGTTTGATCCCAGTGCTTTCCTGTCGACCTGTAGCGGGCGCCCCGGCGTCTATCGGATGTTCGACAGCGACGCGCGCCTGTTATATGTCGGCAAAGCCAAGAATCTGAAGAAACGCCTGGCCAGCTACTTTCGCAAAACCGGCCTGGCGCCCAAGACCGCAGCGTTGGTGGGGCATATTGCCCAGGTCGAGACGACCATCACCGCCAACGAAACCGAAGCGTTGTTGCTTGAGCAGACGCTGATCAAGGAATGGCGTCCGCCGTACAACATTCTGCTGCGCGACGATAAATCCTACCCATATGTATTTTTGTCCGACGGCGCCTTCCCGCGGCTGAGCATCCATCGCGGGGCGAAAAAGGCCAAGGGCAAGTATTTCGGTCCATACCCGAGCGCCGGTGCGATCCGCGAAAGCCTGAGCTTGTTGCAGAAGACTTTTTTCGTCCGTCAGTGCGAAGACAGCTACTACAAAAACCGCACCCGGCCATGCCTGCAATATCAGATTAAACGCTGCAAGGCGCCGTGCGTGGGGCTGGTGGAGCCGCAGGTTTACGCCGAGGATGTGCGTCACTCGGTGATGTTCCTCGAGGGTCGCAGTAATGCCCTGACGGATGAACTGTCGGCCGGCATGGAAGAGGCCGCCATTAATCTTGAGTTCGAGCGCGCGGCTGAACTGCGCGATCAGATTTCCTTGCTGCGCCGGGTCCAGGACCAGCAGAGCATGGAAGGCGGCAGCGGCGATGTCGATGTGATCGCGGCATTCATCAACCCGGGCGGCGCCTGCGTGCACCTGATCAGCGTACGCGGCGGGCGAGTGCTCGGCAGCAAGAACTTCTTTCCTCAGGTCGGTATCGAGGAAGACGTGTCAGAAGTCATGGCCGCGTTCCTCGGCCAGTACTACATCACCAGCCCGGAGCGCGACCTGCCGAGTGAGCTGATCGTCAACGTGGTCCATGAAGATTTTCCAGCGTTGATCGAAGCCATCGACACCCTGCGTGGCCGCGAGCTGAGCATCAGCCACAAGGTGCGCGGTACGCGCGCGCGCTGGCAGCAGTTGGCGGTGACCAACGCCGAGCAGGCACTGGGTGCTCGCCTGGCCAATCGTCAACATGTCGCAGCGCGTTTCGATGCGTTGGCCGAAGTGCTCAATCTCGACGAGCCGCCGCAACGGCTGGAGTGCTACGACATCAGCCACTCCAGCGGCGAGGCGACCGTGGCGTCCTGTGTGGTATTCGGGCCCGAGGGGCCGATCAAGTCCGACTACCGGCGCTATAACATCGAAGGCGTCACGCCGGGGGATGATTACGCGGCCATGCACCAGGCTCTGACCCGGCGCTTCAGTAAACTGAAGGACGGCGAGGGCAAGTTGCCGGACATTTTGCTGGTGGACGGCGGCAAGGGGCAACTGTCCATGGCCCGCGATGTATTGAATGAACTGGCGGTCCCGGATTTGATCTTGCTCGGTGTCGCCAAGGGCGCCACGCGCAAAGCAGGCTTCGAAACGTTGTATCTGAATGATGCGGCGCACGAGTTCACGTTGAAAGGCGACTCGCCGGCATTGCATTTGATTCAGCAGATCCGCGACGAAGCTCACCGTTTCGCCATTACCGGGCACCGGGCCCGTCGCGGCAAAACACGGCGAACCTCAACCCTGGAAGGGGTTGCAGGGGTAGGACCAACCCGCCGTCGCGATTTGTTGAAACATTTTGGTGGATTGCAGGAGCTGTCTCGTGCCAGCATCGAAGAGATCGCCAAAGCACCCGGGATCAGTAAAAAGCTCGCTGAGTCGATTTATGCAAACCTACACAGCGAGTAGAATGCCAACTCACCTCGTAGCCAGTTGTGCCGATGAATATCCCTAATCTGATTACCGTTCTACGCGTCCTGCTTATTCCGATTTTCATTCTGCTGTTCTATTTGCCTTACCAGTGGAGTTACCTGGCTTCCAGTTCTGTGTTTGCCTTTGCCGCCGCCACCGACTGGCTGGACGGCTACCTGGCCCGTCGCCTGGAACAAAGCACGCCATTCGGGGCATTCCTTGACCCCGTGGCGGACAAACTGATGGTGGCGGTCGCGCTGGTGTTGCTGGTTCAAGAGCACGGCAATTTGTGGTTGACCTTGCCGGCGGCAGTCATCATTGGCCGCGAGATCGTGGTCTCGGCCCTGCGCGAATGGATGGCCGAACTCGGCGCCCGTGCCCATGTGGCGGTATCGAATCTGGGTAAATGGAAAACCGCCGCACAAATGCTCGCGCTGGTGATTCTGCTGGCCAACCCGTCGGACTTCACTTTCTGGGTGTTGTTGGGTTATGCCTTGCTGCTGATCTCTGCGGGCCTGACGTTGTGGTCGATGGTGCAGTATTTGCGTGCCGCCTGGCCGCATCTGAAGACTGATGTGCAGAAGAAATAAACTTTTTTGAATCAAAGGGTTGACGGAGCATTCCGATTCTATAGAATGCGCCACACCAAGACGCGGGAATAGCTCAGTTGGTAGAGCACGACCTTGCCAAGGTCGGGGTCGCGAGTTCGAGTCTCGTTTCCCGCTCCATATATTGATCTACAGGCATCCACTGACGTCTGTACGTCATTGAAAAAAAGAGGCTTCGGCCTCTTTTTTTCGTTCCAGCGAAATTTACTGAAAACCAACCCGGCCGCCCATTTATGTACATCAATGTGTACATCGAAATCGGGCATTTGGCGCTCCAGTTTTTCAATAGATGACGCATCGCTGGAGCCGTGCATCTCTCCTCGATCGACCAAGACGAAGGCGTTCAAAACGTGCCTTCGGCAGGTACGGCCTTCGCCAGGCAAAAAACCTCGGGATATTACAACCTTAATGATTTGCATGGATTGCACCTGTTCGTCTGTGCGATCGCGACCAAGTGCTGGCATCTCCGTCTCTATTGCTTCGGCAAGCAGGCTCGCGATTTCTTAGCGACCGCGGACGACGACTCGTTTGCCACTGTCTTTCATGCGTAACCTGCTTTCAAAGCGAAGGCATTGAAAGAGGGTCGGCAAATGCTGGCCGAAGTGCTGACGATGACCAGCTTACAGGTTGTAAAGATTGACTAAGGTTCCTGTCTCTCGGACTTCTTCCGAAACTAACTCAGTGTTTCAAAAAACGAAATACTTTGTTCCGGTTTATGAGTGTTCTACTCAGGCACGTAACAAACGAGCATGTGAATGAGATCGCTCGTCTTATTGATAACGATGAGTGCTTGAACATTCGAGTGAAGAGCACAGGCCTGGCTTTGCTCCTGATGAATGATCCCGAAGCGCCGCTGTAGCGAGTCCGTCGGTAGCGACACGCTCGTTAAATATGGGCGTGGCGTATCTGCCTGGGTCTTTGAAGAATAGGTTAGTTGTGCAATGGATCGTTTTTACGAGATGCAAATATTCATCGCTGTCGCCGAGGAGGACGGATTTGCCGCTGCGGCCCGCCGGCTCAATATATCCCCGCCCACGGTGACGCGCGCCGTTGCGTCGATTGAGGAACGAATAGGCGCTCAGTTGTTGTCACGCTCTACGCGGAGCATGCATTTAAGTGAAGCAGGGTTGCGCTACCTTGAGGATTGCCGACGTATCTTGGCGGACATCGAAGAGGCGGAAGAAGCCGCTGCGGGAAGTTATTCCGTTCCTTGCGGCAATCTCACGCTAACGGCGCCCGTCATCTTCGGAGAGATGTTCGTGGCCCCGACGCTCGTCGAATATATGGACCGTTTTCCGGCGGTTACCCTTAACGCAATGTTAGTGGACCGCGTCGTGAATATGTCCGAGGAGGGCGTCGACGTCGGCGTTCGTATCGGTCATATGTACGACCCTGGGCAAGTGTCGGTGAAAGTCGGTGAGGTGAGTCTTGTAGTGTGTGCCTCCCCTCAGTATCTGGATCGAGTGGGACGGCCGCAGCATCCGCACGACCTGGCGGACTGCAACTTGGTCAGCTCGTCGGCGAGTCATCTGCTGCGCGACTGGCAATTCGTACACGATGACAAACCGCTGAGCTTCCAGCCTGCCCCTCAACTGATAGTTACCGACAATAAAGCGGCTATCAATATCGCCTGCCTGGGCTGGGGAGTGACTCGCGTTCTTTCCTATCAGGTCGACCACTTTCTCAAGTCCCATAAACTTGAGGTTGTCCTTCGCGATTTTCAGCCTGCACCACTTCCTATCCATATCGTTTACCAGAAAAGCGCCAGAGTGCCTGCGAAGACGCTGACGTTCGTGAGTTTTCTAGCGGATCGTCTATCGAGCAACCCGTCACTGCAGTTGTGATCACAAGTGAGTCGAGAGTATGGATCGCTATCGCGAAATGATGATATTCAGGGGCCTGCATGGATGCCGCAGCATCAGCATGTCCGCGAACCGGGCAGGGGTTGCCGTCACCACCCTCGTTCGTGCAATCGACCGGCTCGAAAGCAGATTGAAGGCACGCCTGATCATCCGCACCACTCGGGGCATCGAGTTTACCGAGGTGGGCGAGAGGTTCATGGAGGATGCCATCAGAATCCTCGACGAGGTCGAGCGGTTTGAATCGTCGGCGCGCAGTACGCAGAGCGTCGTCAAAGGGCGTCTGACCGTTATTGTTCCCGCGCTGTTCAGTAACTATGTGTATCCGGAGATCATCAGCGAGTACTCCAGACACCATCCGGAAATCACCGTGTTCACGCGTTTCACCGACCAGTATCCCGCTGTTTTGGAAGATGGAATCGATATTGCTTTACAGGTGGGCAGCCTACCCAGTTGTGCGTTGGTTGCGAGGCATGTAGGTCATGTTAAATCTCACATTTGTGGCAGCCCGCGCTACCTTCACAATTACGGCGAACCACAAGTGCCGGAAGAGCTGAGGACACATCGATTGATTGCCACGCAGGGGTACCGCGAGGATATCCGCTGGGCCTTTCAGTCGGCGGGCCAACCCATCAGTTTTAAAGCCACATCCCATCTCAGGTGCGCCACGACTCAGGCAGCGATCAACGCATCGTGTCAGGGGGCCGGCCTGTTGAGCTGTCCTAGTTTTGCGTTATTCAACTATCTTGATTCAGGGAAACTGCGCCGCACCCTCAGCGAATTCGAGTTGCCTGCCGCCCCTCTGCATTTGGTTTATCGCGAAGGTCTTAAAGCGTCACCAAGAGTTCGAAGTTTCGTCGACTACACGGTGTCCGCTCTTCGAGCGCATCCGGCATTACAACTCGCTACGCACTAAGCCTCGTTTCATACCCGAGTGCTCAGCAAAACCAGTGTGCCTTCAAGTTTTTCTGTGCGATCTGCCCGGCAACAGAGCTTCTACTGTTTCATAAACAGAAATGGTGGGTTTTGGGTTTTGAACGTTCCTCGTTCACCACTAACCAAGGAAGATGGTTCGGCATTACACAATCCTCGCTACGTCTAAGAACAAAGGAGCTGTCATGTCGAACCCTATCAAGTTGTATCGCCACGCTTTGTCGGGACATGCACATCGAGTTGAATTAATGCTTTCACTCCTGGGCCGTCCGGTAGAAATTATTGATGTCGATCTCGCCAACGGTGCCCACAAGTCCGCCGAATTCCTTGCTCTCAACTCATTCGGTCAAGTGCCGGTCATCGATGACAACGGCGCTATCCTTGCTGACTCCAACGCCATTATCGTTTACCTGGCGCGTCAGTATGGCGAGAGCCACTGGCTTCCTACCGACGCCGTCCAGCTGGCACAGGTGGTTCGCTGGTTATCCGTGGCCGCTGGGCCGATCAACAACGGGCCTGCCAGAGCGCGGTTGATCACTGTTTTCGGCGCCGGGTTCGATGCGAAGGATGCGATTGCCAAGTCCCATGCCTTGCTCCAGGTGCTTGAGAAAGAGCTCGCCCAGCGGGATTTCCTGGTCGGTAATGCGCCTACCGTTGCCGACGTCGCGGGCTATACCTATATCTCACACGCGCCAGAGGGCAACGTTTCCCTCGTGGACTATCCTTCGGTGCGGTCCTGGCTTGCTCGTATCGAAGCGCTGCCAGGTTTCCATCCGATGCGTCGCACGGCGGTCGGCCTGCAGCAAGCTTAACGTTTTACGGTGGATCACTTTTCCCCCGGTTACACATTGGCTGCCTCTTCGGGGACTCGTATCCGGCAAGGTGCTGCGGTGCCAGGTACGGGTGGAGACAGCTCGGGCGCAACGAAACGGCTGCGCCTCCGTTTTCACTTCCTATCAAGGTGACTGAGATGTCCAACGAAGAAAAACGCCTTCCTCTCCCTCCGTTCACTCGCGAAACCGCGTTATTGAAAGTGCGCCTCGCCGAGGATGGATGGAATACCCGTGATGCGGCGAAGGTGGCATTGGCCTACACGCTCGACACCAAGTGGCGCAATCGCGCGGAGTTCGCGTCCAACCGCGCAGAAGCCGAAGGATTTTTGACGCGCAAGTGGATCAAAGAGCTCGACTATCGACTGATCAAGGAGTTGTGGGCGTTCACAGATAACCGCATCGCCGTACGATATGCCTACGAGTGGCACGACGATTCCGGGAACTGGTTTCGGTCCTACGGCAATGAAAACTGGGAATTCGCAGAGAATGGCTTGATGGCGCACCGTTTCGCGTGCATCAACGACCTGCCTATCAAGGAGTCCGAGCGCCTGTTCCATTGGCCTCTAGGTCGCCGTCCAGATGACCACCCCGGCCTGTCGGAATTGGGCCTCTGAAGTAGCCGTCGAGGGAAGAGCGGATTGCTGATAAGGACATGTTACGAAGGAAGGTCTGCTACCACGCAGCCTGAGGTTATAAACAAGGGTCCTTCATGGACCCTTGTTTGTTGATGTCGCCGCGTACAACCGGGATGCTGGCCGGATGCACAGCAACCTCGGTGCGGCTGCCCGTGGCGATCTCGAAGGCCTGTGATCGCTCATGCCAACAACGAAGGCATCAGAGGTCAAGCACGAGTGGCGGACTGTCGGTGGCGGGCACTGCGCAGCACAGCAACACTTCGCCAGCGGGTACAGGATCCAGCGGCGGGGTGAGATAGTGCACCGCGCCTGCTGAAATACGTGTTTTGCATGTGCCGCAGGTGCCCGATCGGCAATTGAAATCCGGGCTCAGTCCTCGCGACTCGGCCAGCTCTAACAACGTGCCGACCTGCGGCTCCCAACGCGCTTCCTTCGCGGACTTCGCGAACAGCACCTTCACGGGCGTGGCCACGGAAGCCTGTTGCGAGGAGGGGGGCAAAGGGGCGGCCGAATCTCGCGTCAGCGTCGACACGCCGAATGCTTCGGCGTGAATACGGTCATCGGGAATGCGCATTGCCCTGAGCCCGTCATACAGCCCTTGGGTGAAACTGCCGGGGCCGCACACGTAGTAGTCGTAGTCATTCAGTGGCAACAGGGTTTTCAGCGTTTCAACGGTGATTCTTCCCGCTTGATCGAACTCCAGGCCCAGTGTCGTTCCTGCTTCAGGCTGGCTGAGGAAACGCTGGAGTTTTACTTTCTCACCGCCGCGCTCGACCAGTGTCGTCATTTCAGGACTGAAGGCCAGATCGGCCAAGGTGCGCGCTCCCTGCAACACCCATGTGGGCCTCATTCGGCCGATGCGCTGGCCTTGATAAATCACTTCTCTGAGCATCGACAGCATGGGCGTGATGCCGACACCGGCACCTATCAGTACCAGTGGGCGTCTGACCGAAGGTTCCACGGTAAAACCGCCTCGAGGACCACGGGTTTCGAGGGTGTCGCCTAGCTGGATGCAATCATGCAGATGCGAGGATACTGCGCCATCGCGCTTGACGCTGATGCGCAGGAAGTCGTCCGAAGGGGCACTGGAAAGGCTATAGGTGCGGATCAGCGGTGCGGCGATGTCGCCTTCACGACTGATGCGAATGGGCAGGTGCTGTCCTGCCTGGAAGGGCGGGAGACCCGCGTCGTCGACAGGCTGAAGATGAAAGGATCGGATCCCGGCGCTTTCATCCGCGATGTGCACCACACGAAGCGGGCGCCAGGAGTCGTGCAATGCTTGAGCTTGAAGCCGTTGAGCTGCCTGCTCCCAGTTGCCGGTCATCAGCGAGCTGGAAGAGTCGCCATCCTCGGCGATGGTCCAGCGCAGCGCCAGTGCTCGTTCGCGATAAACGATGCGTTGCGGGGTGAAACGCCATAAACGCTCGGCCCCCTGAAAAGCGGCGATTTCCGGACTGTCCAGCAGCACTTCAGTGCTGCCTGTCATCTGCAGCACGTCGCCGGTCTCGAAATCTGTGAACACCAGGCCGGCTTTCGGATTGAGCAACAGATTGCCCAACGTATTGAAAAACAGATTGCCGTTGAAATCCGGTATCAACAGCGTGCCATCGTCATCTTGGCGGACGAATCCGGGCCTGCCGCCGCGATGGGAAGCATCGACCTCACGGACACCGTCTCGCACGGTGTAGGAGGCGACGAAAAACGAATCGGCACGGCTGATCATCTCGTGGGCACGATCATTCAGCGCTTCGAGTTCATCGGCGGGCCCTGGAGGTTCGTCCACAAAATGAAACTCGCGCAGTTTGATGTAGCGCGGACAGTTGCCGTATGCCTGGGAAACGGCGATCTGAAAGCCATTGCTGTCAGCATTGCAAATCGTGCCGTTCATTCGGTTACGTCGGCGGGTGTGCAATTCAATGCCCAGTAGCCCGACGGCATTGCCATGCGCCATACCCACCTGAGCGGGATCGGCTGCCTGGAACGGCAGCGAAAGCGACAACAGGTCAGGCTCGGGGGAATGCATGAAACCTGGCTGGCCGGTGCGCAACGTCGCCCAGGGCTGGCCGCTGTCATCGACCGTGCCCAAGACCACAAAGGGTAATTGGGCATAAAATTCGCGGTGCTGATCGGGCATCCAGTCGCGTGCCATCTGGCGCTCACCCGGGCCGACCATCAACTCGACCGCGCCCACTGAACGCTGCAGTTGCAGTTCCCCATCGTGCCAAGGGGATCGGGTATCAGGCATGTTGCGTTCGCTCATGACGATCATCTCCTTGGGTGCCCTTGGCATTTGAAACATTGATAGGGTGGGCGGGTGAGGGTGGGTCGCCATATCTACCCGCATCGAGGACCGGATAAAAAGGCACACGCGGGTGGTAGGTGTGGACGCTATCGTCCGATTTTTCTGCCAGAGACGGAAGCCTCAAGCGATGCAACAAAGCATTTCACGACGTGAAACATTGCGGGTGCCCGATACGCGTAGCCTTTTTTACTTTTTAGCCTCCGTGAAACTACCCAGCAGGTTGCCGTAGAAGGGCAAGTGCACGCCCATGATTTGGGCGAGCGCCTGGCCGGTGACGTTACGCCAATCGGCTTGCATCTCTGCCGCAACGGCTACCCAGGTCATGGGCACGACACCGGCTTGAACCATGCGAGCGATTGCCACTTCCTGCACCAGTTTGCTCCAAGTGCCGGAGGCGTCGATGACAGCATAGACCTCGTACCCGGCCTTGACGGCCGACAGCGCAACGAACGTGACGCAAACCTCGGTCGACACGCCCGCCACGATCAGTTTCTTACGCCCGGTCTTCTCAACCGCACTGACGAATGCCTGATGGTCCCAGGCATTGATCTCGCCCGGGCGATGGATGACCGGGGCGTCGGGCAGTGTCTCGGTAATGATCGGTAACACCGGACCGTTCGGGCCATCCGCGGCACTGGTGGTGATGATGGCGGGCAGGTCGAAGGTTTTGGTCAGCTTGGCCAAGGCGGCTACCGCTGCCATGTATTCGGGAAGGCTTTGGTCCTGAACGCCATTGGATAGGCCGGTCTGGTGATCGACAAACACAATCGCGGCATTCTCAGCAGAGAGACGATCGTAGCTCATGGGCTTTCTCCTTGGGTTTTAATCGGCTTGATGCCGGTCAAACCGCCGAGTCGCTAACCTGTTCTCGACTCCTGCGAGTCGCGGTATCGCAACGGACGGCTCAGTTTCGAGGAGATCACTGTAATCGATGCAATAATCATCGATAAGATAGGCATATCACCCAAGACTGTTGCAGGACAGCACCAATGATCGACGATCTCAACGACCTGCAGTATTTTGTCCTCGTGGTCCGACATAAAGGGTTCACGGCCGCATCAAAGGTCGCGGGCGTGGAAAAGACTCGCTTGAGCCGAAGGGTGGCGGAACTGGAATCGCGGCTGGGCGTGCGTCTGCTCAATCGAACCACTCGCCACATCGCTTTGACCGAAGCAGGCGCGAATTTCTACGCGCAGTGCCTGACCGTGGTCGAAGGCGCCAATCTGGCTTTCGAGAGTATTGCCAATCTGCAGGTAGAGCCTGCGGGCATGGTCAGACTCAGTTGCCCCCAGGTCATGGCCGAGACCTATTTATTGCCGATCCTGCCGGCTTATCTGTTGACTCATCCGAAGGTGCGGCTGGAGCTCAACGCTACGGATCGAGAGGTCAATTTGATCGAGGAGGGGTTCGATCTGGCGTTGAGGGCTCGGCCACAGATTGAGGACTCGTCCGGGTTAGTCGCTCGAAGGCTGGGTGTGGCGCGGCGCGTGCTGGTCGCCAGCCCGGCATTTCTCGCTCGCTCTGGCCCGCTGCAGTCGCCGGAGGACCTCAAGGGTGTAGACACCATCTGCCGACCCGGAGATGTCCAGGAAGGGAAGGGCAGATGGTTTCTGGAAAGCATTACAGGGACCTGCCTCGTCACCCACACCCCACGCTTGCTTTCCGATGATCTCAGGATGCAATTGGAGACGTCGATCCAGAGCCTGGGCGTGGCACTCCTTCCGGAGCCGATCGCTTCGTCTGCGATCCAGCGCAAACAACTCGATCGAGTCCTCCCAGGCTGGGCGGGCGCCGAGCATGTCATTCATTTGTTGTATCCCAAACCCAAGGGCATGCTGCCCTCGGTGCGAAGCCTTATCGACTACCTCGCCATTCATTTACCCGCGAGCATTGAACAGTACGACGTCGTCATTTGAGCGGGCGGTCACTGGACGCGTCCTCGCTGCATCAGCGTCCCGGCGGACACAGTCGTTGCCCTGTTGAGGCGGTCAGGCGATGGAAGCCGGTATCACCCGGCCTCTCGCGTTGCCGTGCCGGCCGCCACTACGTACCCCAGGGTAACGGCTCGACGGCTATACCAGCGACGCCAATTGCGGCACCGTCTCGAACAAGTCCGCCACCAAGCCGTAATCGGCCACTTGGAAGATCGGCGCTTCTTCGTCCTTGTTGATCGCAACGATCACTTTGGAGTCTTTCATGCCGGCCAGGTGCTGGATCGCGCCGGAGATACCGACCGCGATGTACAGTTGCGGCGCAACGATTTTGCCGGTCTGGCCAACCTGCATGTCGTTCGGTACGAAACCGGCGTCGACTGCGGCGCGGGAAGCACCGACGGCAGCGCCCAGCTTGTCGGCCAGGGCGTACAGGTGTTTGAAGTTGTCGCCGTTCTGCATGCCGCGACCGCCGGAAACGACGATCTTGGCGGCGGTCAGTTCCGGACGATCGGACTTGGCCAGCTCTTCGCCGACGAAGCTGGAGATCGCCTTGTCGTGAGCCGCAGCCACTGCTTCAACGGCAGCGGACCCACCTTCAGCGGCAACCGGGTCGAAACCGGTGGCGCGCACGGTGATCACTTTGACCGAGGCGTTCGATTGCACAGTGGCGATGGCGTTACCGGCGTAGATCGGGCGCTTGAAAGTGTCAGCGCTTTCGACCGAGATGATCTCGGAGATCTGGTCCACGTCCAGTTGCGCAGCGACACGCGGCAGGATGTTTTTGCCGTTGGAGGTCGCGGCCGCCAGGATGTGGCTGTAGCCAGCGCCCAGCTCTGCCACCAGCGGAGCGACGTTTTCCGGCAACTGGTGAGCGTAGGCAGCGTTGTCGGCCGACAGGACTTTGCTCACGCCAGCGATTTTTGCCGCGGCTTCCGCCACGGCGCCAGCGCCTTGACCGGCGACCAGAACGTGGATATCGCCGCCGATTTTGGCAGCAGCAGCCACGGTGTTCAGCGTGGCCGGGGCCAGCACTTTGTTGCCCTGCTGGTCGGTTGAAAAGTCAGCGATGACCAAGATAGTCATTTAGATCACCTTTGCTTCGTTCTTGAGTTTTTCGACCAGTTCAGCCACCGACTTGACCTTGATACCCGCGCTGCGTGCCGCAGGCGCTTCGACTTTCACAAGCTTGTTGGTGGAGTCGGTGGAAACGCCCAAAGCGTCCGGAGTCAGCACTTCGAGCGGCTTCTTCTTGGCTTTCATGATGTTTGGCAGCGACGCGTAGCGCGGCTCGTTCAAACGCAGGTCGGTGGTGACGATGGCCGGCAGTTTCAGCGAAACGGTTTGCGCACCGCCGTCGATTTCGCGGGTCACGGCAACGCTGTCGCCCGAGACGTCGACTTTCGAGGCGAAGGTGCCCTGACCGTAGCCGCTCAGTGCGGCGAGCATCTGGCCGGTCTGGTTGTTGTCGCTGTCGATGGCTTGTTTGCCGAGGATCACCAGTTGCGGCTGTTCCTTGTCGACAACGGCCTTGAGCAGCTTGGCCACGGCCAGGGATGTCAGATCTTCAGCGGACTCGACGAGGATGGCGCGGTCGGCACCCAGAGCCAGCGCGGTGCGCAGTTGCTCTTGAGCGGTGGACGGGCCGATGGAGACGACGACGATTTCAGTCGCAACACGCCCTTCTTTGATCGAGAGTTCTTTCAGGCGTACGGCTTCTTCCACTGCGATTTCGCAGAACGGGTTCATCGACATCTTGACGTTGGCGAGGTCAACGCCGGAATTGTCCGCCTTGACGCGAACCTTGACGTTGTAGTCGACCACGCGCTTTATCGAGACCAAAACTCTCATACCGAGGTGTGCTCCAGGCAATGTTTACGCAATATCGACTGTCGGCATTGCTGCATCAGCAGGCCGCAGGGATACCTCCTGAGTTGCCCCCGCCGGTGGGCGTCGTGGGCGTACCGGCGCGGGCAACTCTTCATTGGTGTCTGTTGAATCAGATATTTCGAAGCGGTCAGCGGCCACCGTCACTTTCAGGCGAGGCAGACCCGGCGCTCAGGCCCAGAAACTGTCGAGCACGTGCCACCACTGGCGCGTCGACCATTTCACCATCGAGTTTGAAGGCGCCGCGACCGTCTGCCGCCTCGAGCACGCGACGCGCCCAGGCCAAGTCTTCCTCGCTCGGAGCCCATGCGCTGTGAACCACAGCGACCTGTTTGGGGTGGATGCATAACATGCCTGCAAAGCCCATGTTCCCGGCCGTGCGGGCGTAATGCAGCAAGCGCTCACTGTCTTCGATGTTCGCAAATACGCTTTCCAGGGGAGCTTCCAGACCGGCCAGTCGCGTCTGCACGAGCAACGCGTACCTGACCTGGTCGAACATGCGTTCTGCGCCGTAACTGGTGACGGTCAAGCCCAGGTCCAGCCCAAGGTCCAGCCTGCCATAGGTCAAGCGCACCACACCCGGCACGCGGGCCATGGCCGGCAAGTGATCCAGCCCGCGCGCACTCTCGATGATGGGGATCACCTGCTTACCGGTTGTCGCTACTCGCAGCAATTGCTCGGCGCTCTCGGCCTTGGGCAGGAAAATACCATCGACCCCCGGGTGCAGGCACATGTCGAGGTCCGCCTGATATTCGGCATGCCCAGCCGTGTTTACCCGAACCCATACACGGGCACTCGGGTTGTCGTTGAGAAAGGCATTGAGATTGGCGCGAGCCCTGGCCTTTTGCTGTTCTTCGACAGCGTCTTCAAAATCGACGATGACGACATCCGCGCCACTGACTAACGCCTTCGCGAAGCGTTCCGGACGATTGCCCGGAACGAAAAGAGCAGAACGCATCACTGGGTTTTGCATACGCCTGTTCCCTCAAAACGAACGTGGCAGCTCGAGCAGGTGCTCGGCGACATAGGAAAGAATCAGGTTGGTGGAAATCGGTGCGACCTGGTACAGACGCGTTTCGCGGAACTTGCGCTCGACGTCGTATTCGCAGGCAAAACCGAACCCGCCGTGGGTTTGCAGACAAGCATTGGCAGCTTCCCAGGACGCCTTGGCGGCCAGGTACTTGGCCATGTTCGCACTGGCACCGGCATTCAGCCCGCTGTCGTACTCTTCACAGGCTTTCCAGCGCATCAGGTCGGCAGCTTCGATCTCGATATGGGCTTCGGCAATCGGGAACTGCACGCCCTGGTTCTGGCCGATGGGGCGCCCGAATACCACGCGGTCGCGGGCATAGGCACTGGATTTTTCGGTAAACCAGCGACCATCGCCAATGCACTCGGCGGCGATCAGCGTACGTTCGGCATTGAGGCCGTCGAGGATGTAGCGGAAGCCCTTGCCTTCTTCTCCGATCAAGCTATCGGCTGGCAGTTCGAGGTTGTCGAAGAACAGTTCGTTGGTTTCGTGATTGACCATGTTAGCGATGGGTTGAACGGTCAGCCCCTTGCCAATCGTCTCGCGCAGGTCCACGAGGAAAATCGACATGCCTTCCGATTTTTTCGTCACTTCGGCCAGCGGCGTGGTTCGGGCCAGCAGGATCATCAGGTCCGAATGCTGGACGCGCGAGATCCACACCTTTTGGCCGTTGATCACGTACTTGTCGCCCTTGCGAACAGCGGTGGTCTTGATCTTCGTGGTGTCGGTACCGGTGGTAGGTTCGGTCACACCCATCGATTGCAGGCGCAGTTCGCCGCTGGCCAGTTTCGGCAGGTAATAACTTTTCTGAGCTTCGCTGCCGTGACGCAGCAGGGTGAACATGTTGTACATCTGGCCATGAATGGTGCCGGAGTTGCCGCCACAGTAGTTCACTTCTTCCAAAATCACCGAGGCTTCTGCCAGGCCAAGTCCGGAGCCGCCGTACGCTTCGGGGATCATGGCCGACAACCAGCCGGCCTGGGTCATGGCACTGACGAACGTTTCCGGAAAGCCCTTTTCTTCATCGATCTTGCGCCAGTAGGCAGCGTCGAATTCGGCGCACAGGGCGCGGACCCCTTCACGAATGGATTTGATGTCTTCGCTGTTGCGTTGGCTCATGGAGTGTTCCTCGGATGGGCGCCCGCTATCGAGGCGGCCGCGTTTTTATAGAGTCAGTCGAAATGCACTTCGGCGAGTTGGCACAGGCCGCTGGTGTTACCCGCCCACAGCTGGGCTTTACCAGAACCGGTTTGCCGACCACCGACCTGGAAGTCGTCTGGGGAGATCAGCGGGCGCAACCCGCGGAACGAGAAGCTGCGCACGCGGGCCAATGGATTGGCGCGCACGAACGCGGTCATGCTCAGGGTGGCGGTCAATGGGCCATGCACCACGAGGTCGGGATAGCCTTCGGCTTTGGTGACGTAGGGCCAATCGAAGTGAATGCGATGGGCGTTGAAGGTCAACGCCGAGTATCGGAACAGCAGCAGCGGGGTGGGGCTGACGCTCTCCTGCCATTGGTGCTCGGGCACCGGTTCGCCGTGGCCCAGTTTGGGAGGGCTCGGTTCGCGGTACACGATGTCCTGTTCTTCCGAAATGCACAGGTGTCCGTCCTGCCAGTACTCATGCTTGAGGGTGACGAACAGCAGCGAGCCGGTGTTGCCGTCCTTCTGTGTGATCTTTTCGATACGCGTCTTGCGCGTGGCTTCAGCACCGACGCGCAATGGCTCGATGAAAGTCAAGCGCCCGCCGGCCCACATCCGGTTGCGACCGTGGGCAGGCGGCATGAAGCTGCCCAGTGCCGGATGTCCATCCACCCCCAGGTCGCGGCTGTTGACGGGCTCGTTGAAGAAACACCAGTGCCACAGCCATGGCAGTTCTTCGCCGTGGCCTGGCGCCTCGACATCGAAGGTTGCGGCGATACGCTGGATCAGGTTGCGGCTGAGCTGGTCGTGTACCTCCTGGGTACGTCCCAGCCATTGGGATGGATCGAAACTGAGCATGTCTTGCATCCGCTGAAGTTGTGCGATGCATGATGCTAGGAGCTTGAGCAGAGGGGGAATTAGCTTTTGCGGAAGAGGGTATCAACCATGGGCTAAGAAGGTAGCCAGCGTCGAGCCGCGCTGCTTAAGCCAGCTGGAAGGCGGGCTTTCGCGATGCAAAATTGCCGACGCCTTCGAACACCGCCCATGCTGTCGGCATTGCCCACTCTATCGAGGTTTAGCTGCAATGAAAGATGCGCTGATCGTTTCACCCCTTCGCACGCCCATCGGCAAGTTTGGCGGCGCACTGGCCCCGCTCACCGCCGAGCAGCTGGCCGCCTTTATGATCAAGCAACTGATGGCGCACACCGCTGTGCCGGGGGACTCGCTCGACGAAGTCATCGTGGCGCAATCCTATTCATCCAGTGAGGCACCCTGCATCGGGCGTTACGCTGCCCTGTCCGCCGGCCTGCCAGTGCAAGTGCCGGGCTACACACTTGACCGTCGGTGCGGCTCCGGCCTGCAGGCAGTGATCGATGCGTCCATGCAGATTCAGACCGGTCGCGCAGAAGCGGTGCTGGTGGTGGGTGTGGAGAGCATGAGCAACATCGAGTACTACAGCACCGATATGCGCTGGGGTGCGCGGGCCGGCAGCGTTCGCTTTCACGACAGGCTTGAGCGTGGCCGCGAACGCTCGCAGCCGTCAGAGCGTTTCGGTCATATTTCAGGTATGCCGGAAACCGCAGACAATCTGGCCCAGGACTATGGCATCAGCCGCCAGGAGGCTGACGAATTTGCCGTGCGCAGTCATCACAAGGCGGCAGCCGCCTGGCGCGAGGGTCGTTTTGCTGATGAGGTTGTCGCGCTGGATGTTCCCGGCAAGCGCGGTAGTGTCACGCATGTCTCGATGGATGAGGGGATTCGTGAAGACGCCAGCCTCGAGAGCATGAAAGCCCTGCGCTTGATTCGGCCCGAAGGCGTCTGCACGGCGGGTAACTCCAGTCAACAGAATGATGCGGCCGCCGGTTGCCTGGTGGTGTCGGCCGACTATGCACAGCGGCATGGCCTGACGCCGATGGCACGTCTGGTTGACTGGGCGGCCGCAGGTTGTGAACCTTCGCGCATGGGCATCGGACCGGTCCCGGCCACTCGAAAGTTGCTGGCACGCACCGGGCTGAGCCTTGCCGATCTGGACCTGATCGAACTCAACGAGGCGTTCGCCGCCCAAGCGCTGGCCGTGCTCAAGGCCTGGGGGCTGGAGGATTACTCGCGGGTCAACGTCAACGGCTCGGGGATTTCCCTGGGGCACCCCATTGGCGCGACGGGCGTGCGGATCATGACCACGTTGTTGCATGAAATGCGCCGGCGCGAGGCGCGCTATGGTCTGGAAACGATGTGCATCGGTGGCGGCCAGGGCCTGGCGGCGTTGTTCGAACGCCTTTGAACCAAGTGGCCTGCTGCGCTGAGCGAATCGACTTAAGCGCCGCTTAAGGTGCTGTTAACGAGATTCGAACTGCGCAGTCGCTGCCCGCGACGGATAATCCGGAAAAACTTGCGGCACAGCCGCGATCTAACAATAAGCCTTGAGGTGCAGTGCCATGATGCAGTCCCGCATGATCGGAGACATCAAAGTAACCCGGATTCTTGAGTACGCGGGGCCAACCCATGATCCGGCTTTTTTGTTCCCAGGCATGGAGGAGGGCGTACTGCAACAGCATCGGGAGCTAATGGCGCCGAACCACTGGATCGAGCACATGAATAAATTGCTGGTCACCATTCAGTTCTGGGTGGTGCACGCAGGCAGCAACATTATCGTGATCGATACCGGGGTGGGTAACCTCAAGCCTCGTCCGGGCATCGCTCGCATGAACATGCTCAATACCCTGGTCAAGGAATGGATGACCGCCGCCGGCGCGCCACCTGAAAAAGTTACCCATGTGGTCATCACGCATCTCCATTCGGACCATGTGGGCTGGAACACCACATGGCAGGACGGGCGCTGGGTGCCGACCTTCCCCAATGCGCGTTACTACTTGCCCAAGGATGACTTCGATTTCTGCCATCAGGGCAAAAACAAAGAGGCCGGTGTGATCGACGTGTTTGGCGAGTCCTTCTTCGACAGCGTGATGCCGATTGTCAATGAAGGGCTCGCAGAGATGATGCTCCCAGGGGAAGAAATCGCCGATTGCCTGGTGGTGGAGGCGGCGCCCGGGCACAGTCCTGGCCAAGTCGCGTTCCGTGTGCGCTCGCAGGGCCAGGAGGGGATCTTCTGCGGCGACATACTGCACAGCCCGATTCAGATCGTGCGTCCTGATATCAACTCCGGGTACTGCATCTGGGAAGACGTCGCTCGTCGCACCCGCATGGCGTTCCTCAACACCGCAGCCGACCGCGAGGCGTTGATCATGCCCGTGCATTTCGGCGAGCCGCATTGCGGTTTTATCCGTCGTCAGGGTGATGGTTTCGTCTTTGAGCCCTCGCATTGGCAATGACGTTTTCCGGTTCGCCATGCGTGAACGATAGCTGCGGTCGGTTCGGTCGCAGCCATGATGAATGCCACTAGGCAGACTCAATGTACTGTGAGTACAGTAAGTCTCACTTGGCAGGAACCGTCCCACCATGGCGATGCATTTCGATATCACCGATTTCCGCTTATTCATCAACATTGCGGAAACCAGCAGTCTTACCCGCGGCTCCGAGCGCTCTTTCCTTTCGGTGCCTGCGACCAGCAACCGCATCAAGAATCTGGAAGAACACCTCGGCGTGCGTCTGCTCGAACGCTCGCCTCAGGGGGTGACCCTGACCAACGCCGGCAAGACCTATCTGCAACATGCGCGGGTCATCCTGTCCCAGCTGGAAATGCTCACGGGCGATCTTCAGCAGTACACCGACGGGCTCAAGGGGCAGCTGCGTCTACAGGCCAACACCACCGCAATCACGGAATACCTGCCACCGGTGGTGGGCGACTATTTGACCAGCCATCCGGATGTGCATATCGACATGCGCGAACGGCTCAGCGATGACATCGTGCGTGCCGTGCGCGAGGGCAGCACCGATCTGGGCATCGTGTCCGGCAGCGTGGTCACCGATGGTCTGCAAAGTGTGCCGCTGGTTTCCAGTCGTTTGATGGTAATCGCACCGCTGGATCATCCGATCCTGCTGCGCCCCGAGGTGTTCTTCAAGGAAACCCTGCAGTACGCCTTCGTGTCACTGCTCGAAGGCAGCGCCATCAACGTATTTCTCAGTCGCGCCGCGGCCGCGCTGCATCTGCCGCTGACGATTCGCGTGCAGGTCGCAAGCTCCGACGCCATCTTCCGCATGGTTGAAGCCGGCGCGGGCATTGCGATTGTGCCGCAGGCCAGTTACGACCGACTCAAAGGTCGGCAGGGCATCGGCGCCTGCCAATTACTCGACCCTTGGGCGGTGCGGACTTTCCAGCTGTGCGCTCAGGATTTCGATGGTCTCTCGACCTTTGCCCGTGAGTTTGCCGACTCACTGATCGAGCGCTATCGCACGGTCTGACTGTCCTTCGATTGCTCCCCTGAACCATGTCCGCACCTTGGTGCAGTGGCATGGTTTTGCCTGCGCGTCCCTGGCCGCTGGCAGCCATTAATCGAACGTTAATCCGCCCTTTCGAAGTCCGAAATTGTGGGCCATGGGCCGCACTGGCAAGCTGATTCCAACGCGGGGTAGCGCCTTGCACGGCTTGCCAGACTCCGGCCTGGCCCCAAGAACGAGAAAGGATGTAGAGCGATGATTAACAAGCTGTTGTCCAGCGCGATCGATGCACTGGCAGACATTCCCGACGGGGCTGTTATTGCCGTGGGCGGTTTCGGCGGCGCAGGCATGCCTGACGACCTCATTCAGGCATTGATCGCCCAGGGTGCGAGCAACCTGACGCTGGTCAGCAACAATGCCGGGCAGGGCGATACCGGTTTAGCCGCACTGCTTAAGGCGGGTCGTGTGCGACGGATCCTGTGCTCATACCCTCGGATGACCGGCTCTCATGTGTTCGAAACGCTCTACCACGCCGGAAAGATCGAGCTGGAAATCGTCCCGCAGGGCAATCTGGCCGAGCGCCTGCGCGCAGCAGGCTGTGGCATCGGCGGCTTCTACACGCCCACGGGTTTCGGCACGTTGCTGGCCGAAGGCAAGGAGACCCGCAACATCGATGGACGTAACTACGTCCTGGAGTACCCCATCCACGTTGACTACGCGCTGATCAATGCCGAGGAAGGCGATCGCTGGGGCAACCTGGCCTATCGCAAAACCGCACGCAATTTCAGTCCGATCATGGCCATGGCCTCGCGCAACACGATCGCCTCGGTCGGGCGTGTGGTGGAACTCGGTGAGCTTGATCCCGAGCGGATCATCACCCCCGGTATCTTCGTCAAATACATTGTCCAGCGCACCGATGTGGCGCCGGCACAGCTGCAGGTGGGATGAACGATATGGACAAAGACACTCGCAATGCAATGGCTGCCCGCGTCGCCCGAGACATCCCCGAGGGTGCTTATGTCAACCTGGGGATCGGCTTACCGACACTGGTGGCCAACCATCTTCCGCCGGACAAAGACATATTCCTGCACAGCGAGAACGGCGTGCTGGGGCGCTGGGTGGCGGCGCCGGCCGGTGAGGAGGACTGGGACATGATCAACGCCGGCAAGGAGCCGATTCAGCCACTGCCCGGCGTTGCGTTTTTTCACCATGCCGACTCTTTCGGAATGATGCGCGGCGGTCACTTGGATATCTGCGTGCTGGGTGCTTTCCAGGTGGCGGCCAACGGCGACCTGGCTAACTGGCACACCGGTGCCAGGGACGGCATTCCGGCTGTCGGTGGAGCGATGGACCTGGCGATCGGGGCCAAGCGCATTTTTGTCATGATGGATCACCTGAACAAGGACGGGCAGAGCAAGTTCTTGTCCAGCTGTACGTATCCGCTCACCGGTCTGGGGTGTGTCAGCCGGGTCTACACCGACTTGGCCACGCTGGAATTGACCGGCAGTGGTGTGCTGGTGCTGGAACTGGTCGGCGACACGACCGCCGAGCAGTTGCAGGCGCTGACGCCAGTACCCTTGGACTTCTCTGCCGTTGCCTCTGCATTGGCGGCCGGGGCTTAAGCGTTGAACCGGCCACTGCACGCATCGAGACTGTATTGGGATCAGCGCGATCTGACCGAGTTGCTGGCACTGGACGCGGATGGACAACATCGATACCGCAGTCATGCCTGTGAGCTGGATGCCGATGGACGGGTGCACGGCGGGCAGTTGATCGCCCAGGCACTTTGGGCGGCGGCGCAAAGCGCAGGCGGGTATAGCCCCAGCATGTTGCAGAGCACCTTTTTGCATGACGCGGACCCGCGAGGCGCCGTTGAGTACAGTGTGGAGGTGCTGCAGGACGATCGGTGCTTATCCAATCGACACGTTTATGCAGTGCAAGGCACCGGCCTGGTGCTGAGCGCCAATGCATCCTTCCGGCAACCCAGTGCCGCCAGCGGCCGGGTCCATCATCTGGACCGGCAAATGCCGGTGCCGGAGGCGCTGCCGACATTGGCCGAGCTGGCTGTGATGGATCCGCAGTCTGGCGAGGGGATGCGGTTGCGCATGATCGACCACCCCGTGCTGGATGTGCGCCCGATCCCCCTGCCATTGCAATGCGAGTGGCCGGCCGAACACGGCGAAACGGCTTTCTGGGTGCGGTTGAAGCACGCGCTGCCGGGTGAGGGCTGTTTGCACCACGCAGCCCTGGCCTACATGTCTGACTGCCGACTGGCTCGATGGTCGGTTCCCTCGGCAATGGCGACACAGGCGTCGCCGCACTGTCGCGTCAGCAACCTCAATCACACGCTGTGGTTCCACAGCCCGGCCATCGATGCCAATGACTGGCTGCTGTTTTTGAGTGATCCGGTGCTTAGCCTGTCAGGTCGAAACCTGGTCAATACGCGCATCTACCAACGCTACGGCCGCCTGGTCGCGAGTAGGGTGCAGGACCTCTGGGTAGAGGCGGCGACCGAATGACAGGGTGTTCGGTATTGCGAAAGAGGGGCTTCCACAAGTGTAAATGGGCAGCCGGGAAAAACTTCCTCATGCTGCAAATGCACGATCACAGTGGCGACGCAGCCTCGACACGACGATTTAGCGGCTCAACGCAGCCATGAGCAGACCGCCAATAACAATAAGGAAAGTCAACATGTTCGATTGGTACAGAAAAGGCTCGCCTCGCGAACGCAAGACATTCTGGGCTTGCTACTCCGGTTGGGCGCTGGATTCCTACGACATGCAGATGTTCAGTTTTCTGTTGCCGACAATCATTGCCCTGTGGGGGCTGACTAAAGCCGAGGCAGGCATGGTCGGTACCGCGGCGCTGTTGTCGGCGGCCGTCGGCGGCTGGATTGCGGGCATCCTCAGTGACCGGCATGGTCGTGTGCGCATCCTGATTTTTTCAATCGTCTGGTTCACTTTTTTTGGTGTGCTGGCGGGCTTCGCGCAGAACTTCGAACAGTTGTTGATCGCTCGAACCCTGCAAGGCTTCGGCTTTGGCGGGGAATGGGCAGTGGGCGCCGCACTGATGGCTGAAGTGATCAAGCCCAAACACCGTGGTCGCGCAATGGGTTTCGTGCAATCAGGCTTTTCGCTGGGCTGGGCGGCAGCGGTGATTATCATCACCGTGATTCTCAGTCAGTTCCCAGCCGAATTGGCATGGCGCGTGGCGTTCTGGTTCGGTGTGATCCCGGCGCTGGTCGTGCTGTTCATTCGCCGCCACGTCACTGACTCCGACGCGTTCGTCAACGCTGCTGCAAGCAAGGCGCCCAAGGCATCGGTCTGGACGGTGTTCAAGCCGCAGTACATCAGGCTCACCCTGTTATCCAGCGTGCTGGTGGTCGGTCTGCAGGCCGGCAGCTATGTGATTCTGGTGTGGATACCGTCCTTGCTCAAGGACCGAGGTGTGGAGTCCGGTTCCTTGATCGCAACCATTCTGGTCATGGCGGTGGGCTGCTTCGCCGGGTTTGCCAGCACCGCGTATCTGGCCGACAGGCTGGGGCGACGCCCAACGCTGATCGCGCTGTCGCTGATGTCCTGGATCGTCACCGTCACCTACATGATGATTCCACTCAATCCATGGGTCAGCCATGTCATGGGCTTCCTGGTTGGGTTTGCCGCCATCGGCATGTATGCGGCGCTGGGACCGTTCCTCAGCGAGCTGTTCCCGACCCCTGTGCGCACTACCTGCATGGGCTTTTCCTACAATGTCGGCAAGTCCCTGGGGGCGACCGCGATTACCGGCGTCGGCCTGCTGTCGGTCCACGTCGGCCTGGCCCAAGCCATCGGCGTGTTCTGCCTGGGGGCTTATGCAATCTCCGTCGTGGCCCTGCTGTTGCTACCGGAAACCAAGGGCATCAGCATTGAGGTGCTGGACGCGCAAGATCCGGACGCTGACGCGGCCAGCACTGCCAATTCCACAACGCCGAAGACCGCCTGAGCGCCAGTCTTCAGCCATTCATCGAGGTCCCCATGATTCGTATTCTTTACCTGTTGGTTAAACCGGAAAGCATGAGCCACGAGCAGTTTCGCAAAGAGTGCGTGGTGCATTTCCAGATGTCCGCCGGCATGCCGGGATTGCACAAATACGAAGTGAGACTGGTTGCCGGCAACCCTACCGACACCCACGTCCCGTACCTGGATGTTGGTCGCATCGATGCGATCGGTGAATGCTGGTTCGCCAGCGAGGAGCAGTATCAGGTCTATATGGACTCTGATATCCGCAAGGCCTGGTTCGAACATGGCAAATATTTCATCGGCCAGCTCAAGCCTTTCGTCACCGAAGAGCTGGTTTGAGATTTCGCGTCGCCGATAGCGAGGCGCTCGTTCAACAACAATATCGTGGAGTTCAACATGCTGTATTGCGTAGAAATGACCGTCAGTATTCCCCGTGACATTCCGCTGGACGAAGTGGAGCGAATCAAGGCGTCGGAAAAGGCGCGGGCCATCGAAATTCAGGAGTCCGGCAAGTGGCCGCACCTGTGGCGCGTCGTGGGTGAGTATTCGAACATCAGCATCTTTGACGTTGCTGGCAACGATGAACTGCACAGCCTGCTGTCCAGCCTGCCGCTGTTTCCGTTCATGAAAATCAAAGTCACGCCGCTGGCCAAGCACCCGTCGTCGATTTTCTGATCGTCGCGGCGGCCCGCCACGGGCCGCCCGTTTCCATTTGAGCCCTGTCTGCCTTGGGTCCTGTACCACAGGGCCCGGCTCGCTATTGCCAGGGTTTTTCCATGCCTCTCGAATTACACGCCCACGCACCGGAACTCTCCAGCCTGATCCGCCCTGGAGACACGGTGCTATGGGGACAAGCGAATGCGGAGCCGCTGACCCTGACGCGCGCGCTCATGGCCCAGCGTCATGATTTCCAGCGTATCCGCGTGCTGTTGGGCATTACTAACAGTGATACCTGTCGGCCCGAGCATGCCGATGCCGTGGACTTTCTCGCCTATTGCGGTGCCGGTGCCAATCGCGCCCTGGCTGACGCCGGCGTGCTGGATATCCTGGCGTGCCATTACTCGGAAATGGCGTCGCAGTTGAGCTCGGGGAAGTTGCGAGTCGATGTCCTGATGCTGCAGCTGTCGCCGGCGGACGCCAACGGCCGGCACAGTCTGAGCCTGGCCAGCGAATACTTGCTCTGCGCGCTGGAGCAAGCGACCGTGGTGATCGGCGAGGTTAATCAGCAGGCCCCTTTTACCTACGGTGAGCGCACCCTTGGGCTGGATGAACTGGATGCGGTGGTCTACACAGACCGGCCGCCCCTGGCCAGCGAAAGCGCGAGCATTCGTGAGGTGGACATGAAAATTGCCCGACTTATCGCCGGCCTGGTCGAAGACGGCTCGACCCTGCAGACGGGCATCGGTGCCATACCGGATGCCGTGCTCAGTGCATTGGATGACCACCATAACCTGGGTGTCCATTCGGGCAGCATCGGCGACGGTGTCATGCGCCTGATGCAAAGCGGTGTGATCAATAATTCACGCAAGAGCAGGGACCCCTGGCTCAGCGTGGGCGGCGTGCTGATCGGCAGCCAGGCACTGGCGCAATTCGCCCATCGCAACCGGTCTATCCATATGCGCTCCAGCGCCTATACCCACGACGCTCAGGTTCTGGCCAGCATGGATCGTCTGGTGGCGATCAACTCGGCGGTGGAGGTCGACCTGACCGGACAAGTCAACTCCGAGGTTGCGGCAGGCAGTTACCTGGGAGCCGTGGGAGGCTCACTGGACTTCATCCGGGGCGCCCATCGTTCCCGGGGCGGGTTGCCAATCATCGCGCTGCCGTCGAGCGCTCGCAGCCACAGTCGAATCGTCGCCCGCCTGAAGGGCCCGGTCACCATTCCCCGTAGTGATGCCGGGATCATCGTCACCGAATTCGGTGTGGCCGATCTGCGTGGGCTGACCCTGAAGCAAAGGCTCGACAAGATGCTGAGCATCGCCGCCCCGCAGCACCGGGCGGAACTGGAAGCGGCATGGGCGAGGGAAGGAACTGCGGGGTATTGAATAGGGGCGGCAGCGCGTGATTGTTGCGCTGGTGCAACGCGCTTTGGTGAATTTGCCGTATTGCGGTATCGCCGCGCCGAAAATAGAGTCGGACTGAGAAAACAACAACAAAATCGAGGATGGTTGCATGAGTTACGCAATGAAAGCGATGTTCGACTGCATCGACAGAAAAAACATCGAGGGCTTCCTGAGTTATCTGGCGGACGATGTCGAATTCCGATTCGGCAATGCGCCGAAGTTGGTCGGCAAAGCCGCCATCGAGCAGGGTGTCAGCGCCTTCTACTCGCAGATTGAAACCCTTGAACATGTCATGACCGGGGTTTGGGTCCACGATGACGTGACCCTTCTTGAATTCGACAGCTACTACACCCGGCACGATGGCCTGACCGTCGGCGTACCGTGCTGCGTGGTACTGCGTTTCAACGTCGATCGGCTGATCAGGGATTACCGGATCAACATCGACCTGTCCCCGGTGTTCACGAGTGCGCCTGACAGCTATCTGATCCGCGCATCGGTCTAGTTCTCAATGGCGCAGTGACCTGTCATTGCCTGTCAGCGGCCCTCGACGAGAGCAACTGGCAGGCGTTTGATTTGCGGGCGATGTGATCAAGGCGCGTCATGAAAGACCTGAATCTGCTGTACATTTTCGAGGCGCTCTGGCGCGATCATTCGGCATCGATTGCGGCGCAGAATCTCGGCCTCACTCAGTCCGCGGTCAGTAACAGCCTCAAGCGGCTGCGCCAGACCTACAGTGACCGGCTGTTCACACTGGTGGGCCGGCGGATGGAGCCTACCCCTTTTTGCACACAGATTGCCCCACGCCTGTTGCAGTCACTGATGCTGATCAGAGCCGCGGAAAGCCAGATGGTCGAGTTCGATCCGGGGCTATGCCGAAAATCGTTCACCGTCAGAATGCTCGATGTCGGTGAAGTGGTGTGCCTGCCGCCGATCCTCAAGGAGCTGGCCAGGGTAGCACCCATGGCGCGGATGAATACGGTCGGCGGCGGAATGGAGGAAACCCTCAACGGCCTGGCGACCGGCAGAATCGATCTGGCGATGGGCTACATGCCGACCCTGCAGACCGATATCCACCGATTGCCGGTGTTTTCCCAGCACTACGTTTGTGTCATGCGCCGTGAGCATCCGATGGCTAATACAACCATGACCCTAGACGATTTCATTACACGGGATCATTTGCTGGTGGAGGCCGGAGGTACCGGCCATCAGGCGCTGGAACGTGCCTTGATCGATGCGGGGGGAGCGGACTGCATCAGGATTCGCTTGCCCCATCATCTGTCCAGTCCGCACGTATTGCTGGAAACCGATGTGGTCTGGACGCTGCCCTGTGCGTTGGCTAACACGCTGGCGCGCTACTTTCCGCTGGTCATCCAGCCGTTACCGTTGCGGATTCCCTCGTTCGAGATCGACCTGTACTGGCACGATCGTTTTCATCGCGACCCACAGAACAAGTGGCTGCGGGAGATGATGAGCGCGGTTCTCAAGAGTCAGCAGGCACAGTGGCAATGACTCAGGTCGAAGCCTGGTTGGCGAGGGTGCCCTCGAGAATCAACCGCGGTAAATGCAGACCCAGGTAGTCGATCACACTGCGCACCGACGGCAGCATGCCCTTGGGTTTTGGATACAGCAGGTGAATCAGGTGGGGCGGCCCTGCCCACGCAGGCATCACCACCTCAAGTGCCCCGGACTGAACCGCTGAGACCACGATCGGTTCGGGCAGCATCGCGACCCCCAGACCATTGAGTGCGGCATCCATTTGCATGCTCAGGTCGTCAGAGATCAGGCAGGGGGTGTGGGGAATCAGCACTTCTTCGTTCGCGCGGTCGTGCAGCAGCCAGCGTCCGGAACCATCGTGCATGTCGGCCGGCAGGCAAAGCGTCGGCAAGCTCGACAGTACCCTGACGGTCGCGGGACGGCCCAGACGATCAAGAAACCCGGGGCTGGCGACCATGAGTCGTCTTGCGCTACCCAAGGTTTTTGCCACCAGCCCGGCGGACTCTTCGATGTGCGTACGCGCGCGCAAGGCGATATCCAGCCGCTCTTCGTACAGATCGACTTCGCGGTCCACCGCGCTGAGCTCCAGGCGAACCTTGGGGAAGGTTGCCATGTAGCGGGGCAACAGCGGCGACAGGTAGGTCTTGGCCATGACCTGAGGGCAGCTCAGGCGCACCAGGCCCACCGGCTCGCGGCGCATGTGCTCCACGCTCTCATAGGCTGTCTGCGCACCTTCGACCACGGCTTGGCTCAGTGCGTAGAAATGCTGACCCGCTTCCGTCAACGAAACCTGGCGCGTGGTGCGGTGTAGCAGGCGGGCGCCAATGCGTTTTTCGAGGAAGGCGATATGCCGGCTCAGCAGGGTTTTCTCGATGCCCGTGGCTCTGGCCGCTGGTGAAAATCCTCCGTGCCTGACGACAAGGACGAAGTAATAGAGGTCGTTCAAGTCATTCACACACAATCTCCCTTTCCACCGGCATTTCGTTGGCTTCTGGCGGAGCTGAAAGGCTCCTGCGATGACCCGGTTTGCGCTGCATTTGAGCATGGACCTGTTGGGCAGCGGAAGACTTTCATTGGTGCGTTCACGCAACAGTCTTTAGTGATTTCTCGATCTAGTCAGTGACTGACCGGCTACCTAAAGTTGAGTCACTGCTTGCCTCCGCACGGGTGAGCAGGGCATCAACAAAGGCAGTCATGGTTGTAGGCAGCAGGCGGACAATTTTCTGTGTCGCGCAGGCCAACAGCGAGATGAATAACAAGAAACGTTGCCAATGGAATTCAGTCATGAATGATTTGAGCCACCGCAATATCATTGTCACCGGCGCCTCAGGTGGCATCGGCAGAGCCTCGGTTTTGGCCTTCGCACGAGCAGGCGCTCGGGTGATCATGCTCGATCGCGATGTTGCCGGTTTGAACGATATCGTCGAGATCGTCCAATCCAACCGAGGCATTGCTACGGCCATCCCTTGCGATGTCACCGACGAAGCCGCGGTGAAATCCGCCGTCGACGAAGTGGTCGCTCGATTTGGCGTTTTGCATGGCGCCTTCAACAATGCCGGCATCGAACAAAGCCACTTGCCTTTGCATGAAATCGACGCCCGGGCCTGGGATCGAATCATCAAGGTCGACCTGACCGGCGTCTTCTACTGCATGAAGCATCAGATCCGGGCAATGCTCGAGTCCGGTGGGGGTTCCATCGTCAATACGGCTTCTGCTTTGGGCGCCGTAGCCATCGCCGCCGCGTCCGATTACATCGCCGCCAAACACGGCGTTCTGGGTCTGACCAAGGCCGCCGCCGTGGACTATGGGCCGCATCGAATCCGCGTCAACGCAGTCCTTCCCGGCATCATCGAAACGCCGATGATTCTGCGCCTGAGCCAGGAAGACAATTTTGCCAATCAATTTCAGGCACTGCGTGAGCGTCATCCCATCGGGCGCTTCGGCATGCCCGAGGAAATCGCGGCCGCCGCGCTGTGGCTACTGTCCGATCAATCGAGCTTCGTGACCGGCACTTCACTGTCCGTGGATGGCGGCTACCTGGCCATCTGATAAAGCGCTGTCGAGCGACCCGCACATTTTTGTGGTGTGCCGTTACTCACGACCGAGCGACGGCATTATTTGATAATGAAAAGGTGAGCAATATGATCAATGTAAGCAAGCGCCTGGAAATCAACCCGGCCGGTGAAGTGGTGTTGAGCCGGGCGCAGGTCTGGGAAGGCCTGGAAGAGAAGGCGCGCAATCCAATCGGTTATGTCCGCCCGATCGAACACTGCAAGATTGTCGAAGAGGCTCCAGGCGGAAGCCCTTTCATTCGTGAAGTGCGGCTGCACGGTGAAACCCTGCAAGAGTTGATCACGCTGTTCCCGCAAGAGCGCGTGGAGTTTGTACGCATTTCCGGCGGTGCCCGCGGCATCATCAAAAATATCATCGAAGAAGAGAACGGCACCCTGTTCCTACGCTTCACCTTCACCTTTTCCCTGGAAGGTGTGCAAGCCGGCAGCGCAGAAGAAAAGGCCTTTGCCGAGGGCATGGAAACCTCCTATTGCGAAGCGGTGAACACTACGCTGGGCCGTATGCGCGCGAAAAAAAACGTCGCCTGACAGACGATGCCGGAACACGCGGCATCGACAAGGTCATGCAGGCTCGACACTTTGATCCGCGTCTGTTCTGGGTCAACGGTGAATGAGCCAGACGCCTTGTCGATCATTGCTTTTTCGGTCAGCCATCCGGTGCTGGCCGCAAGGGCTGACTCTCCACGAAGCAGGAAAACGTCATGAGTGATCGTCTTGAGGGTAAGGTTTGTATCATCACCGGCACCGGTGGTTCGATGGGGCGCGCGGCGGCGCTGATGTTTGCCGCTCAGGGTGCGAAAGTGGTCGGCTGCGACATCAATCGCGAGGCCGCCCAGGCTACGGTCGACGAGGTGTTGTCGTTGGGCGGGGACATGGTTTCCCTCAGCGAATGTGACTTGACTGACACGCGCCAGTGCAAGCTGTTGGTTGATCTGGCCGTCTCGACCTATGGCCGCGTCGACGTGCTGTTCAATAACGCCGCCATGGCTTACTTCGGATGGGTCGATGAGATCTCCGATTTCGATTGGCATCGCACCATCGACCAAGAGCTCAATCTGGTTTTCCACCTGGTGCGTGCCGCCTGGCCCGAACTGATCAAGCGACCAGGCTCTTCTATCATCAACACCGCGTCGGTGTCGGCCTGGTCGACCTATCGCATGCTGCCGGGCATCGCGCATTCGGCGGCTAAGGGCGCCGTGCTGTCCATGACCCGACAACTGGCAATGGAAGGCCGTACGTATGGCTTGCGGGCCAACAGCATTTCCCCCGGTTTGATCGAATCCAAACAGACACTTCCGTTGCTGGAAGATCCTGAGTGGGTGGATGTCATGGTCGGCAAGATCATGTTGGGACGTATCGGTAAACCCGAGGAGGTGGCGGCGACCGCACTGTTTCTCGCCTCGGATGAAAGTTCTTTCATTACCGGCACGGATATAAAAATCGACGGCGGAACCACCGCGTGGTGAAAAACCTGGCGCGCTAAGTCGACAACTTCCAAGGATTGAAAACCACGAAAAAATTCGCTGCCTCAATGGCCGGCGAGCGTCACGGCTTCTTCAAAACCAAACGCACTAATAATAACTAAGTTGGTGAAGAGAAAATGAACGTCAATACAACAAGAACGATCAGTGCGCTTGCGTGCACCGAGTTTCTCAACGAGCAAAGTCATCCGTTTCAAATTCGGGCGTTGGCCTGTGCGGTAGTGACCGCGATGACCACGCTCGCCACACCCCTGGCGAACGCGTTCGAGTTCAATACCGGTGTGGAAGATCTGAAGATACGCTGGGATAACACCTTGAAGTACAGCGCCGCCTGGCGCGTGAAAGATCAGTCCTCCAGACTCACCGGTGATGCCAACCAGGACGACGGTGATCGTAACTTCGACAAGGGCATGATCTCCAATCGGGTCGATCTTTTTTCCGAGTTCGATCTGACCAAAAACAATATGGGCCTTCGCGTCAGTGGTGCAGGTTGGTACGACAGTATCTACAACCGCAAAAACGACAACGACTCTCCATTCAGCAACAACTCCAACTCCGTCGATTACAACGAGTTCACCTCCGAAACCGAAAAATTGCATGGTCGCAAGGCTGAATTGCTGGATGCCTTCGTGTTCGGCAAGACTTATATCGGCGATATGCCGGCGACCCTGCGTGTCGGTCAACACACTGTTCTGTATGGCGAAAGTCTGTTCTACGGCGCCAACGGAATTGCGGGCGGCCAGGCGCCGACCGATATCGTGAAGTTGCTGTCGGTACCTGGCACCCAGTTCAAGGAACTGGTGCGCCCGGTGCCGCAGATTTCCGGGCAGATCCAACTGCGAGACAACCTGGCGCTCGGTGCTTACTACCAGGTTCACTGGGAAGCCGATCGCTTGCCGGCAGCGGGCAGCTATTTTTCCACCGTCGATATCCTCGATGACGGTGGCGAACAAATTCTGGTCGGGCCGGGCACAAGTTTTGTGCGTGGCAAAGACAAAAAGGCCAGCGACTCGGGGCAGGGCGGTTTGCAACTGCGTTACCGGCCTGAAGACATCGACGCCGAATTCGGTCTCTACGCCATCCAGTACAACGCCAAGAGCCCGGTGGTCCATGCCAGCTTGAGTCCTGCGTTTGCGCCTTCGACCTACGAGCTGGTGTACCCGGAAAAGATCAAGGCGCTGGGTGTGAGCTTCAGTACAACAGTGGGCGACACCAACGTGGCGGGTGAGTTTTCGGTTCGCGACAACATGCCGCTGGTGCCGCACGCTGGCTCGATCACTGTGCTGCCGGGCGAAGGCATCAACAATAACCATCATCCGCTGTATCCGGTCGGCAGAACGGCCCATGGCCAAGTGTCATGGATCGCGCTGCTCGATGCCGGCCCGCTGTGGGAGGGCGGTAATTTTCTCGGCGAAGTGGCGTGGAACCGTCGCCTGAGCATCACCAAGAACGCCGATGCGCTCGATCAAAACGCGACCCGCGATGCCGGCGCGCTGCGCATGATTTTCGAGCCGGCCTATTACCAGGTACTCGACGGTGTCGACATTACGGTGCCCATTGGTATCGGCTATGGCCTGTTCGGCAAGTCTTCGGTGATCAACCCCGGGTTCAGCGTCAACCATGGCGGTGATTTCAGTGTCGGGGTCAAGGCCGATTACCTGAAAACCTGGAAATTCAGCCTGATGTACACCGGCTACTTCGGCACTGAGGAAACAGGCGTGATACCCGCCAACTCAGCGGTCCAGTCCTACTCCTACGACCAATCCCTCAAGGACCGCGATTTCATCGCGTTCTCTGTGCAACGTTCGCTCTAGCCATAAAAACAAGCCGAGCAGGAGATGTGAAGATGCAAGCTAAACACACGATTTTGTGCGCTGCGTTGTGGAGTGTCATGTTCTCGACCCCACACGTTTTCGCGGCGGTGTCCCCTGACGAGGCCGCACAACTGAAGTCCACCCTGACCCCCATGGGCGCGGAAAAGGCAGGCAACAAGGAAGGCACCATTCCAGCGTGGGAGGGTGGTTACACCACGGTGCCGGCCGGATACAAAAACGGCGATTCGCGACCTGACCCGTTCGCGAACGAGAAGCCGTTGTACTCCATCAATGCGAAGAATATGGACCAGTATGCCGACAAGCTGAGTGACGGCATCAAAGCCATGTTGAAGAGGTACCCCGACAGCTATCGTCTGGACGTGTACCCCACCCACCGCACGGCGGCCGCACCGCAATGGGTGTATGACAACACCTTCGCCAACGCCACCCGCGCCAAGTTGACTGACGGTAATGTCTGGGTTGAGGGCGCCTACGGCGGCGTACCCTTTCCGATTCCGAAGAGCGGCGCCGAGGCCATGTGGAACCACAAATTGACCTTTGTGGGCGAGGCTACTTCCTATGCCTTTAACAACTATGTCGGCACGCCTGACGGCAAATTGGTGCTGTCGGTGCGGGGCTATAACAAGGCGATGTACCCGTACTACAACAAGAACGGCACGCTGGACACCTTCAAGGGCCAGACCGAACTGCTGCGCGTGTGGATGACCGATCCACCCATCAAGTCAGGCGAGCAGTTTGTGCTGATCGACTCGGTGAACAAGCCACGCCAGGCCTGGCAGTACCTGCCTGGCCAGCGTCGGGTGCGCAAGGCGCCAACCCTGGGTTACGACACGCCGTCGGACGTCAACTCGGGGATGGAGTACTACGACGAGTCGTACATCTTCCTGGGCGATCTGGACCGTTACAACTGGAAGTTGGTAGGCAAGAAGGAAATCTATATTCCCTACAACAACAACAAATTCCTGCAAAAGAACGTGTCGATCGACAAGCAATTGATGCCACACCACATCAACCCGGATTCGACTCGTTGGGAATTGCACCGCGTGTGGGTGGTTGAAGCCGACCTTGCTCCGGGCAAGCGGCACGTGGTGCCCAAGCGTCGCTACTACCTGGACGAGGATACCTGGGGCGCAATCCTGGCGGATGGTTGGGACGGCCAGGGGCAATTGTGGCGAACTCAGATTGCCTTGCCGTTCCTGATGATGGATGGCCCTTTCGTGTTCCCCAACCTGCAATGGTCCACCCACAACCTGCAGACCGGAGGCTGGAGCGGCGTGGGTGCCACGGACTGGTCAAACCCTTCGTATACCTACCACTTCAAGATGCTGTCGGACGTCAAGTCGGCCGACTTCACGCCTGAGGCGATGTCGGGTGAAGGGGTGCGCTGACCCTCACTTAAACCTGAGGTCAGGTCGGGAAAAGCTGCAGGAGCCATCCGCTTCTGCAGCCGGTCAGCGGGGCATTGAAGTCATCCAGTCGAGGTGTCCAGGGTGTCGCGCGCCGCACACCCGATGGAAGTTTGTGGATCAAAAGGCGCACTGCGTCAGCTGACAATTATAAAAACGCTGGAGAATGTCTATGCGCTGCAATCGAAAGGTCGGTGCCTTGCTCACTGCCGCGTTATCGCTCGCCTTATCTTGGACCGCACACGCTGCGGTGCCCGGCCCCCTGGTGCGTCCGGCGCAACTGTCACCCCACGCCGAAAACGCGGTGCTGGTGGCGGTGACATCGACTCCCGAGCGCCTGGTGGCGGTCGGCGAGCGAGGCATCGTCGTGCTCTCGGACGATAACGGTGCTACCTGGCGGCAGGCCAAAGTCCCTGTCAGCGTGACGCTGACATCCGTACAGTTTGTCGATGCCAAAGAGGGCTGGATCGTTGGCCATGGCGGCGTTCTGTTGCACAGCAAGGACGGCGGTGAAAACTGGGAAAAACAGTTCGACGGTATCGAACTGGCCCAGACCCTGCTGCGCGTCGCCCGAGAGCGCTTGCAAGGCCAGGAAGGTGATCCAGAGCAACTGGAACGCCAGGTCAAGGCGGCCGAATTGATGGTTGCCGACGGTCCGGACAAACCGTTTCTGGACGTGCATTTCGTCAATAAACGCACCGGCTACATCCTCGGTTCCTACAACCTCATCCTGCGCACGGACGATGGCGGCCGGCACTGGCAGCCATGGCAAACCCACATCGACAACCCGACCGGTTTGCACCTCTATTCCATGGGCGGCAGCGGTTCCAGCCTTTATATCGTCGGCGAACAAGGCAGCGTATTTCGCTCACAGAACGACGGCGCCCAATTCGAAGCTGTGCAGACGCCCTACGAGGGCAGCTACTTCGATCTGGTCGTCAGTTCAGACGACCATCTGCTGGTTAGCGGCTTGCGTGGCAGTACCTACCGCTCCAGCGACGGCGGCGTCGAATGGAGCCAAGTCGATATCCCGTCCAGTGCCTCCATTACCGGCAGCATGCAGCTCAAGGAGGGGGCAATCGTGCTGGTCAATCAATCAGGCCAGTTGCTGCTCAGTCGCGACAAGGGCAATAGCTTTCAATTATCCCCGCTAAAACAATTGCCGCCGTTGGCGGGCATCACCCAGTCGGCCGACGGCGGTCTGGTGGTGGTGGGTATGCGTGGTGTTACCAGGCTCAGCTTGGCCAGCGTTATCGGGAGTGAACAATGAAGATTGATAATCGCGCGGATGCCAGACCTGTCGTCTGCAGTCTGGAAGCGTTCGACAGACAATCCGGATCAGCGGTGGAGCGGCTGTTCTTCAACCATCGGGTGCTGGTGCTGGTGGTTTGCCTGCTGGTCACCCTGATGCTGGGTTTTTATGCGACCAGGCTTAAGCTCAATGCCGATTTCGAAAAGATGATCCCCACGGGGCATCCCTATATCGAGCAGTACCTCAAGCACAAAGGTGACATGAAGGGTTTTGGCAACGCGGTGCGTATTGCCGTCGAGGTCAAGCAGGGTACGATTTTCAACGCGGCCTATCTGGAGACACTCAAGCAACTGAACGACGAAGTATTCCTGATCCCGGGTGTCGATCGTGCGTTTCTCAAGTCATTGTGGACGTCGAACACGCGGTGGCTTGGAGTCACCGAAGAAGGCCTCGACGGTGGCCCGGTGATTCCGGATAACTATGACCGATCGCCGCAAAGCATTGACCAGACCCGTACCAACGTCGAACGCTCCGGCGACGCCGAGCAACTGGTGGCCTCGGACTACAAGTCCAGCATCATTTTCGTGCCGTTGCTGGACGTCAACCCGGAAACCGGGCAAGCCTTGGATTACAAGCAGTTCTCCGCGCATCTGGAAGCCCTGAGGGAACGATACCGAGCTCAGGGAGTGGAACTGCACATCACCGGATTCGCCAAGGTCGTGGGCGATTTGATCGATGGCATTCGTCTAGTGTTGTGGTTCTTTTTCCTGACCATCGTGATCGCTGCGGCGGCGGTTTACTGGTACACCCATTGTGTGCGCAGCACCCTGCTGGTGGTCGCCACCTCGCTGATCGCCGTGATATGGCAGATGGGCCTGTTGCCGTTGCTGGGTTTTGAACTGGATCCTTATTCGATCCTGGTACCGTTCCTGGTCTTTGCCATCGGCATCAGCCATGGCGCGCAGAAGATGAACGGCATCATGCAGGACGTCGGCCGTGGCATGCACAAATTGGTGGCCGCGCGCTTTACCTTCCGGCGATTGTTTCTGGCGGGCCTGACCGCGTTGCTTTGCGATGCGGTGGGCTTTGCTGTGTTGTTGGTCATTAACATCCGCGCGATTCAGGAGCTGGCCATTACCGCAAGCATCGGCGTGGCGGTATTGATTTTCACCAATCTGATTTTGCTGCCGGTGTTGCTCAGTTTTACCGGCGTCAGCCGCAGCGCCGCCGTGCGCAGCATGAGAGATGAAGCGGGGGAGGCGGCTGGCATCGAGAAGCACGTGGTATGGCGCTTTCTCGATCTGTTCACCGAGCGTAAATGGGCCACTGTCGCGGTCGTGGTGTCGATTATTTTGGGGGTGGCGGGGTTCATGGTCAGCCTGCACCTTAAAGTGGGCGATCTGGATCCCGGTGCGCCGGAGCTGCGTGCCGATTCCCGTTACAACCTGGATAACGCCTTCATGGCCAACGCCTATTCGGCGAGCAGCGATGTGCTGGTGGTCATGGTCGAAACGCCGAACGACCAATGCACTTCGTACAAAACCCAATCACTGGTCGATGCGCTCGAGTGGGAGTTGCATGACGTGCCCGGTGTTGAGGGGAGCAACTCGTTGCCGTTGCTCAGCCGGCGGATTACGGTTGGCATGAACGAAGGTAATCCGAAGTGGTACGAACTGGTACCCAATCAGTGGACGCTGAACACCGTCGCCAACCGTACCCCCCGTGAAATCTTCAACCAGGGTTGCAACCTGCTCTCGCTGTTCGTGTACCTGCAGGACCATAAGGCCGATACCCTGACCCGGGTGGTGGACAAGGTCGAAGCCTTTGCCGCGAACAATAACGGCGATGGGGTGAAGTTCGTGTTGACCGCGGGCAACGCTGGCATTGAAGCGGCGACCAATATCGTGGTGAAGAAGGCCAGCCACGAAATGCTGTTCTGGGTTTACGGGGCCGTGATCCTGCTGTGCTTCATTTCCTTCCGTTCCTGGCGTGCCGTGGTGTGTGCCGTGGTGCCTCTGGCGCTGACATCGATCCTCGCCGAGGCCTTGATGGTTTCCCTGGGCATGGGGATCAAGGTCGCGACCTTGCCGGTCATCGCTCTGGGTGTCGGGATCGGCGTGGATTATGCGCTGTATGTGCTGACCATTGTCCTGGGCCAGCTTCGCCAGGGTGCCACCCTGTCCGAAGCCTACTACCGGGCGCTGACATTCACCGGCAAAGTGGTGATGCTGACGGGCGTGACACTGGCGCTGGGCGTGGCGTCCTGGGCGTTCTCACCTATCAAGTTCCAGGCCGACATGGGCATTTTGCTGGCCTTCATGTTCATCTGGAACATGCTCGGCGCGTTGATCCTGTTGCCAGCCTTGGCGCACTTTTTGTTGCCGCGGGCTCAAGTGTCCGCCGGGCTTTCGCATAGTGAACCTGGTAGTACAAGGGTGAGCCTTGCCACGGTAACCACGCCAGACAGTTGCCCGCGTCATCAAGCCAGCTCCTCGGCGATCAGCTTGTAACCGCCACGCCAGAAGCGACTCCCCGGCGCGCAATGCGCCGGGGATTGGCAATCCATCCTTTTCCCCTTTCATTGCACTTTCAGGCAATCCCTAGGGTGGCTGTGGGGGGCAGTGCCCCCAAACGACAAGACCCCATCATTGGATGGGGTCTTGTCGTTTTTGCTCTCCTAGGTCGATGAAAGCCAGCGTCGTTGCCAGAGCGTCACTGTCCGACGCGAGGGCGTTGGCTGCGCAGTTCGTCGTCCGGCGTAGCGGCCGGTTGCAGCACAAAGTCGAACGCCAGCTCGGCAAACTGGCGGCCGTCCAGGCCATGAGCTTTGGACGCTTCGGCATCGTTCACCAGACGAGCCTCGCCAACCAGACCGTCGCGGGTGGCATAGGCGAAGTCGTCCCACAGGTATTGGTCACCGTCCAGATTGATTTGGCTGGTCAGATGCCGATGCTCCGGCGCGGAGACGAACACATGGATGTGCGCCGGGCGTTGTCCATGGCGCCCCAGAGCGCTCAGGCATTCCTGGGTCGGGCCCTGTGGGTCGACACCATAGCCGCTGGGAATGATGCTGCGCGCGCGGTAGTTGCCCTGGGCATCGGTCTTGATCCGCCGACGGAGGTTGAAGGCTGACTGGCTCTGATCGAAATAGGAGTAGGTGCCGTTAGTGTTGGCGTGCCAGAGATCGACAATAGCGCCTGCGACCGGTTTGCCCTCGGTATTGGTGACCGTGCCGCTGATGAACAACGGCGTCGCCACATCGTCTTCGCTTGCGTCATCCATCCGCGCAAAGCCTTCGCTGAGCGGCGCATTGGCGACGTACAAAGGACCCTCGATGGTTCGCGGGGTGCCACCGGTGAGCCCAACCTGCTCATCCCTGGCATCCTGCAGCAAATCCATGAAATGCTCCATGCTCAAACCCGGCAGCAACAGGCCGAACTCGGTGTGCGCGCCGACCTTGTTCAATCGGTCCACTGCCAACCAGAACTCGTCCTCGGTCACCTCTAGGTCTTCGATGGTCTTGAACACGTCACTGATCAGGCGGTGCATCAGTTGCTTGAGACGCGGGCTACCCTGTTCGTTGTTGAAGCCGGCAGCTTCCTTGATCAGGTCTTGTACTTGGGCGGTATGGCTTATTTTTACGGTCATGTGCGGGTTCCTCTTTTTTTTGTATCAGGTGCGGCCAGGCATCACTTGCGACGAAACATTGCCAGGCGTTCTTCATCCAGGCTGAGACCCAGGCCGGGTTTGTTGGGCACGTGCAGCTCAAAATCGCGGTAGACCGGTGGCTCGCTGACAATCTCTTCAGTCAGCAACAGCGGACCGAAGAGCTCGGTGCCCCATGCGAGTTTCCTCAAGGTGAGAAACGCGTGAGCCGAGGCCAGGGTGCCGATGGCGCCCTCGAGCATGGTCGCGCCATACAGTGCGATGCCTGCCGCTTCGGCAATATGTGCAGTACGCAGCACCGCACGTGGGCCGCCGTTCTTGGCGATCTTCAGGGCAAACACGCTGGCCGCGCCGTCTGCTGCGAGACTGAAGGCGTCTTCGACCGATTCGATTGATTCGTCAGCCATGATCGGTGCTGGGCTACGCAGGTTCAGACGCACTTGGCCCGCGCGATTGATCCGTGAAATCGGTTGCTCGATCAGGTCGATGCCGTTGTCGCCCAGGACCTGGCAACCCCGAATCGCCTGCGCCTCGTCCCAGTACTGATTGACGTCGACCCGTACGCTCGCCCGCTCGCCCAGCGCCTGCTTGATCGCCACTACGTGTTTAAGATCCTGCTCCAGCGCATTGGCGCCGATCTTGACCTTGAAGAGACGGTGACGACGCACATCGAGAAAATGCTCGGCCTCGGCGATATCTCTGGCGGTGTCGCCACTGGCCAATACCCAACCGACTTCCAGACTGTCGCGCACACGACCGCCCAGCAGCTCGCTGACCGCAACGCCCTGGCGCTTGCCTTGGGCATCGAGCAGCGCCGTCTCCAGGCCGGATTTGGCGAAGGTGTTGCCTTTGGCGACTCTATCCAGTCGCTGCATGGCGGCGTTGAGGTTACTGGCGTCCATGCCAATCAAAGCGGGCGCCAGGTGGGTGTCGATATTGGTCTTGATGCTCTCAGGGCTTTCATTGGCGTACGACAGGCCACCGACAGTGGTGGATTCGCCCAGGCCTTCTATGCCGTCGCTGCAGCGCAGTCGGATGATGACCAGTGTCTGCTGAGACATGGTGTGCATCGCCAGTTTGTGCGGGCGAACGGTCGGCAGGTCGACGAGGATCGTTTCGATGCTTTCGATATTGGCAGCGGTCATACCGGATTCCACAGGCAGGATTGGATTGATTGAGCGTTCTTCATGGATTGATCCGGGCAGAGGAGGGCTGCGACTCGGTCACGGCGTCCACGTCTGGATGCACCGGGCGCTTACGATTGACCCGGATCAGGAAAGTGCCGATGGCGGCCGCGCCGATCAGTCCCGGGACAGCAAAGGCCAGGAAGGAAAACTGCAACGGCAGTTCGGCGGCGTGCATGGCGGCGCCCAGCATCGGGCCGATGATCGCGCCGACCCGGCCGATGCCCATCGCCCAGCCCAGCCCGGTAGAACGGATGTGTGCGGGGTAGTACTGCACGGCGAAGGCGTTGGCCAATATCTGGGCCCCCGTGGTGCCGCCGCCGGCAATGGCGATCAACACATACAACAGCGCCAGAGGCGCTTTTACCGCCATCAAGCCAAGCACCAGTGCGCTGGTCGCCAGGAACCACACCAGCACGCGCCCCAGGCCGAAACGGTCGGCCAACCAGCCGCCAAACAGCGAACCGAAGATCGCGCCGAAATTGAGTACCAGCAAAAAGCCAATACTGGAGTTGATCCCGTAACCTGCAGTGTTCATCAATTTGGGCAGCCAGGCGCTGATGCCATAAATCATCAGCAGGCTGCAGCAGAATGCCAGCCAGAGCAGCAGGGTGTTGATCAGTCGGCCGTCCTGAAAGATCTGCGCCACTGAGACTTTGGGAGCCTGGCCAGCTTCGCGGCGCAGGTCATCATCGCTGACCGGAAGGTAGCCTGGCACTGCCCGCTGCAGCAGGCGACCGGCAGCCGGGCCCTGTCCTTTGCGCAACATAAAGTTGATCGACTCGGGCAACTGCCGGACCATCAGTGGCAACACCAGCAGCGGCACACCTGCGACGAAGAAGACTGAGGACCATCCATACAGAGGAATCAGCCACATTCCGAGGCCAGCGGAAAGCATGCCGCCGACTGAATAACCAGTAAACATCACGGCAATCAGCGTGCCACGCAGTTTCTTCGGCGCGTATTCGTTCATCAGGGCGATGACGTTGGGCATGACGCCCCCAATGCCGATGCCGGCCAAGAAGCGCATCAACCCGAACTCTTCAGGGGTGCGAGCAAAGCCATTGATCACCGTCATGCCGCTGAATAGCACAACGCACAGGGTGATGGTCTTGCGCCGGCCGATGCGGTCGGACAACTGCCCGAAGAACAGCGCCCCTGCCATCATCCCCAGCAGCGCACAACTGCCCAGCAGACCGGCCTGCAACGCACTCAGGCCCCAATCTTTCATCAGCACGGGCAGAACCACGCCGTAGATAACCAGATCGTAACCGTCGAAAATAATGATCAATGCGCCCCAGAACAGGAGGCGAGCATGGAAGGCGTTGAATCGCGCCCCGCTGAGCAGGGCAGCTACGTCGATTGTTCGCATGGCATGGCTCTTCTTGTAGTTGTTATGTGAGCCGGGGTGTCGCGCGGGCGCACCCCGGTGTGAGCGGCCGGCGGTCAGGCTGCGTCGGACGGCAGCCCCCAGCCCAGACGCGCGCGCGCCTCGACGACGTCGGTTTCCGGGTCGTGGTGCCACAACCAGTTGAACCTGCTTTCCAGTTTGGTCGCCAAGGCCTGTTCGTCATCCCCGACTTCCGGATCGCGCATCTCGTACAGCTCTCCCGCTTGCCAGGAGGTGCGCTGAACCTTGCAGGCCCGTGGCCGGCGCAATTCGTCATAAACGGTCAAAACCGCGGGGAGGTTGTCTGCGGTCAGGCGTGAATCGCCCAACAGGCGTGCCAAGAAGTACGCGTCTTCCAGGCCCTGCCCGGCGCCAGCACCCTGGTGCGGCAACATGGCGTGGGCCGCATCACCGATCAGCACGACACGGTTATGCACGTAGCCAGGCAGCTCGGCCAGGTCGTGCAGTGCCCAGTAGGTTGGCTCGGGAATGCATTCGAGCAGCGTGCGAGCGGCCTCGCCCCATTCGGCGAAATCCTCGAGCATCTGCGCTTGAGTGGTCTTGCGCACCCAGGGCGCATCGGCCGGCCAATGTGGGGTGTCGGTGGAACGGTCGGAGAGGAACGCCACCACGTTGATGATGCGACCCTGTTTGACCGGGAAGGTCAGGATATGACCGTCTTTGACCAGGTACATCTGAGGCACATCCACCAGATGGGTATTGAGGCCCTTGGCACGGTAGGCTTCGCGCAGGGTCTCGCTGTCGATCATGCCGCGATAAGCGCAAGTGCCGGTGAAGCGTGGTTCTGCCGGTTGCGCGTTGATGCCTTCAAGCACATGGGAGCGCAGCGCCGATTTGATGCCGTCCGCAGCGATCAGCAGGTCACAACGGTAGTCGGTGCCATCGGCAAACAGGACGCGAGCCTCGTTGCCGATCTGTTCGGCACCCACAGCGCGTTTATTGAACTGGGCGATGCCGGCCGGCAGATGGGTGGTCAACACATCGAGGAAGTCGGCACGGTGCACCGAAGACTGGCCCATGCCTGGCATTATGGTTGTGGCCAAGTACTTGGAGTCGCCCGTGCCGTGGCGCCATTCGAACCATACGTCTTCCCACGGTGCTGGCGTGCGGTCTTCGATTTTGCGGTATGCGTCGCCGATACCCAGGCCATCCAAAGCGCGCACCGAGTTGGCGCCGAAGGCGACACCGGCACCCACTTCACCGAAGGCGGGTGCGGCTTCAAATAACTGGACATAAACATCGCTGTTGCGGCAGAGGTCGAGGGCCAGGGCGACCCCGGAAATACCGCCGCCAACAATGCCGATGCGCAGGGCTGGATTAGTGCTTTTGTTATTCATGCTTGGGTTACCCATGACGGAAATTCTTGTTGTGAGGCCATCATGAGTAACGTAGTGACATTGATAAATGCACTGACCCGTATAAGATTTATCACCACTCTGAATATTACTTTTCAGGGCTTACCCGTACCACGTCAGGGCGATGGCTGATGGAACTGCATGATCTGGATTTGAACCTGCTGGTGGTTTTCAACCAGCTACTACTCGACCGCCGCGTGTCGACCACGGCGGAAAATCTCGGGCTGACACAGCCTGCTGTCAGCAACGCTCTCAAGCGTCTGCGAGCGGCGCTGGGAGACGATCTGTTCGTGCGCACTTACCACGGCATGCAGCCCACGCCCTATGCCGAACAATTGGCCGAACCGGTGCTGCAGGCCATGGACACCCTGCGTGACGCCTTCAGTCGGGCCAATTCGTTCGACCCTATGACCAGTGTCAGGAAGTTCACGGTGGCCATGACTGACATCGGCGAGATTTACCTGATTCCACGGCTGATGGATGCGCTGGCGCGTCTGGCTCCCGGCTGTGTCATCAGTACGGTTCGCGACAATGCGATGAGCCTCAACGAGGATTTGCAGAACGGTACGGTGGACGTGGCGATCGGTTTGATCCCGCAACTGCGGGCAGGCTTTTTTCAACGCAGGCTGATGCGCCAGCATTATGTGTGCCTGTGCCGCAGGGACCATCCCGCCACCCGCGAACCGCTCAGCCTTGAGCGGTTCTGCTCCTATGGACATGTGCGGGTTGTCGCTGCGAACACCGGGCACGGCGAAGCGGATGCCTTGATGATGCGGCTGGGCATCCAGCGCTCCATTCGCCTGGAAGTACCGCACTTTGCCGCAGTAGGCCACATCCTCCAGCACACCGACTTACTTGCAACCGTGCCTGAGCGCTACGCCACTGTGAACTTGGAACATTTCGGGCTGACGGCGTTACCTCATCCGGTGGCCATACCCGAATTCACCATCAACATGCTTTGGCATGCCCGTTATCACCGCGATCCAGCCAACCGCTGGCTGCGCCAATTGATGTTCGAGCTGTTTTCCGAAGCCTGACCAGTACCGGCTCTCAGTCCTGTAACGACTGACGCAAAGCGGTGGCGACCATTTCGCGAAACCACTTGTTCTGTGGATCACGATGAAAGCGGTCGTGCCAATACAGCGCAATGTCGAATTCCGGCAGCACCAGTGGCACGGGTTTGAGCAGCAACGGAAAGTGCCGTGACAGCGTCTTGCCCAGTACCGCAGGCACCACCCATAGCATGTCCGATTCCAGCAACAGGTAAGGGGCCGACAGGTACTGCGGGATGCGCAGACCAATATTGTTTCGTGCGCCGGCCTCAATCAGCGCGCGCTCGAGCAACACGTGCCCGGTGCCTCCGGTCTCGACCAGCAGGTGCTGTTGCCTCAGGAATCGCTCCAGGGTCAGCTCCACATCTGCCAGCGGGTGTCCGGTGCGCAGTGCACAAACATACTGTTGCGAGGACACCACGGTTCGATGGATGTCAGTCTTCAAGGTCGGCAGATACCCGATCGCAAGATCGATGCGTCCGATGGACAAGCCGCTCAAGGTCTCCTCGACCGGGCTGGCCACGGTGGTGATTCGGCACAACGGCGCCTCGGCCTGCAACAGCTTCAGAATCGTCGGAAGGCAGACCGCTTCGCCGATGTCCCGTGTACGCAAAGTGAAGACCTTGCGGCAGTGTTGTGGGGCGAACTCCAGTGCGCGCGTTTGCGCCTCGCGGACCAGATCCAGCGCATCGAGCAGGGTCGGGGCGATCTGTACGGCAAACGGCGTGGGTTCCATGCGCCTCCCCACCATGGCGAACAATTTGTCGCCGTATTCCTGGCGCAGGCGTTTGAGCGAGCTACTGACCGCGCCCTGAGTCACTCCCAGGTTCTCCGCTGCAATGGACACAGAGTGGTCGCGCCACAGTGCCTCGAACGTAAACAACAGGTTCAGATCCTTCATTGCAGCGCCTCGTATCACTCTGATTACTACTTATAAATAACTCAGGCTATTTGTTCTCGACACCGGCGGCGCCTAAGTTAGCAGTCAACGACGCCTGTGACGTTCACAGGCAAGAATAACAACAAGAGAAGCTCACAATGAGTGCTATCACCATCGGTATGGTGGGCATCGGCCAACTCGGCCTGCCCATCGCCACCAATCTGCTCGCCGCCGGTTTCCGCGTGGTGGGTTATCGTCGCCGCGACCGTGAATGCTTTGTGGAACTGGGTGGCATTGCCCTGGAGAACCCGGCCCAGGTCGCTGCCGAGTCGGATTTCATCCTCACTTGCCTGCCCTGTGAGGAGGCGCAAAACGAAGTCATGGAAGGCCCCCACGGATTGCTCGATGCGCTGCGTCCGGGTCACACCCTGATTGAAATGGGCACGTATGAGCGCGACTTCAAAATCCAGTGGGCGCAGCGTATCGAGAACAAGGGCGCCAGAATGCTGGAAGCAGAGGTCAGCGGGTCTCCACCCCTGGTGCTGGCACGCAAGGCCTCGCTGTTCCTGGGCGGTGACGAGTCGTTGATCGAACACTGCCAGCCGGTGCTCAGCGCCATCGCTGATATTCAGTTCCGTATTGGCGAATTGGGCAGTGCCGTAGCGATGAAGCTGATCGCCAACTACCTGCTGACCATCCATACGCTGGCGGCTGCCGAAGCGTTGAACCTGGGCGTCAGAGCCGGTTTCAGTGCCGAGAAGGTGGTGGAAGTCATACGCCAGAGTGCTGGCGGTTCGATCATGTTCACCGTGCGTGCACCGATGATGGCCAGCCGTACATTCCAGCCAGCTCCCGGGCCGCTGGTGACCCTGGAAAAATACCTGCGGATGGCCGGTGACATGTCCGCGGATCTGGGCTGTGCGTCACCGCTGTTCAGTGCCGCTCAGTCCTACTTCAACCGTGCCCTGTATTTGGGGATGGGTGAAGAAGATATCTCTGCCGTGATCAAGCTTATCGAAGCCGACTCCCGTGTACGTCCCCAAGAAGAGTGAACGACATGCTCATTGAACAACGCACATATCAACTCAAGCCCGGTGCCCTGCACGAATTCCTCCGCATGTATGAAGCCGAGGGGCTGCCAATCCAGAGCGGAGCCTGGGGCAATCTCATCGCTTACTTGAAACCGGAAACCGGCGACGTCAATCGCGTCATCCATATCTGGGGGTTTTCCAGCTATGAGGACCGTGCGCAACGTCGCGCGGCGCTTTCAAGCAATCCGAAATGGCATGAATTCCTCGCTAAAGCGGGGCACATGGTGACGTCGCAGCACGCCGAGCTGTTGACGGGCGCGCCTTTTTCCCCAATCAAGTAACGGAGCTACAGCCATGATTCGTTTTCTTCATCACGTCGGTCTGTCCGTTCCCGACCTGGAAGTCGGGCGGGCGTTTTACGAGGCCTTCGGACTGGAAGCCCGGGTATCGGGCGAGCATCTGGTCTTGCGTTGCAAGGGTCGGGGCCAGGATCAGGTGCGCTTGATGCCGGGCAGCCCCAAAACCTTGAGTTATGTGGCCTATGGCACCGATGCGGCAGGCATGAAACAGGTTCGCAAGAGCCTCAAGAGCCACAACGTTGCGCTTGAAGACGCCCCGTTCGCTATCGACTCCCAAGGCATCTGGTTCCGTGATCCGAGCAATGACTGGGTGCATGTCTGCGAGGGTGTTGCAGCACCCTCGGCACCTCGCCCGACGCCGGAAGTGAACACCTACGGCCGTTATCGCCGCATCGGCCAGCGCGCCTGCGATCTGAAGTCGTCCTCCCGGATCGCGTCGCCCTTGCGCCTGGGCCATCTGATCAAGTTCAGCCCGGATGTCGACAAATCCATTCAGTTCTATACCGAAGTGCTGGGTATGAAGGTGTCGGATCGCGCCGGCGATATTCTGGGCTTTCTGCGTTTTGGTTGTGGTGGCGATCACCATGCGCTGGGGCTGGCCAAAAGCTCGCACAGTGGCCTGCATCACTTGAGTTTCGAAGTGATGGACATCGACGAGATCGAAATGGGCGCGCAAAGCCTGGTTGCCAAGGGCTACACCAGTGCCTTCGGTCTCGGGCGCCACGTTGGCGGCTCCAACTACTTCCATTACATCCGTGATCCATGGAACAGCCTGGTGGAGTACTTCTGGGACATCGACGTGATTCCTGAGGACGACAGCGATTGGGTGCCGTTGAACGCTGCCGGTCCTCATGAATTGGCCGCCGTGTGGTCTGTTGGCCCGCCTAAGGATGACTTCGCCCAGAACTACGAAGTGCCGGAAGGCTTTGATGCAACACCGGGCATGGCCCTGACCGAGGCGCTGGCCAATGGCTGAGATGACCCCGGAGCACGCGTTGCTTGCCGGCATGCTGAATAAGCCGTTATTCGTGGCTTTTCGTACGCCTAAAGACCTGACCCGCATGGCGGAGTTGCTCGGTGCCCATTTGCAGTGGGCAATCGCTGCTCAGAACCGTGGCGAGTTGTTTGCTTCCGGGCCGTTTGTGTCTGACGAGTATGCGCCCGGGCAGCTGGGCGGCATGACCATCCTGCGGGCCTCCGACCAGGCTGAGGCCGAGCGTCTGGTGCAGGCCGATCCGTTCATCGCCAACGGCGTTTTCGCGGTGGAGGTGCGCAAGTGGATGCTCATGGAAGGCGGTATCACCGTACATGTCACCTTCTCGGATAAACGCGCCTCGCTTCTTTAAAAGGTCACTTATGAAATATCAACTTTTCGCCTACCGGACTGACTCCGCCATCCCTGCCACGGGTCTGCGGGTGAACGATCAGGCTTATGACCTGCTGGGGGTGGCGACCTCGGCGCAGGTCGAGCTTGCAGTGCTCACGATCGATGGTTTGCTGGAGAACTGGACACGCGCCAACGAGCAGCTTCAGGCGCTGGCTGAAGGGATCAGCAACAACCCAGCAGGCTTCGACGACCACCGACTGGACCTTGACGCACTCGAGCTCTCCACGCCCTTGCAGCGTCCAGGCACTATTTATGCGGCGGGGGCCAACTACCGGGACCATGTGGCGGCGATGGGCCGTGCCTTCAACATGAAACTGTCGCTTGATCCGCGCAGCGATGGCATTGCCCCTTGGCATTTCATCAAGGCCGGTCGAGGCAGCCTGGCAGCGCACAAGCAGATCGTCGAGATGCCTGCAGGCACCACAAAGCTGGATTGGGAAGCCGAATTGGCGGTGGTGATCGGTCGCCGAGCCTATCGGGTCAGCAAGGACACGGCGCTCGATTATGTCGCCGGGTATACGTGTGCCAACGACCTGTCGGCCCGCGATAGCCTGGTGCGCGACACGGTCGATGCCAGTTCGCCGTTCCGTTTTGACTGGATCGGCCACAAGGTATTCAACGGCGCTTGTCCGTTGGGTCCTTATCTGACGCCGGCGCAATTCGTGGAGGATCCGGAAGCGCTCGATATCAAACTCTGGCGTAACGGTACGATCGAGCAGGACTCCAGCACCTCCAACCACATGTACGGCGTCGCGGATCAGATCGAGTATCTGAGTCAGCGGGTCGAGCTGTTTCCCGGTGACGTGATCCTGACCGGAACGCCGGCCGGCGTGGGCATGGAAAAGGGCGTATTCCTTGTCCGGGGAGATGTGTTGAGAGTTTGGATCGACGGCCTGGGCGAACTGGAAACCATTATCGCTTGATGTAATCCCTTGCATGCCGGTCCCTTTCGATCGGCAGGTTTTAACAACAGAACTTTGCGTGTTTTCCATTTCTTGGAAGGGTTTTGTGCTGCCTGAAAATGGCTAGTAAATGCAGGTTGTAATCGATAAAAAACAATAAAAAGAAGGTACGAAAAATGAGGCCTATAGTCCGATTCTCCATCACTGAACCCAAGTGCATTGCCGCCTTGATATTAGCTGGCGCGGTATTGCCTTCTCATGTACAGGCAACTGAGGGAGGGGGCAGCGTATATCCCGTTGGCGTCAATACGGTAGCTTCGGGAAGGTTGCCTCCGCCAGGGCTGACTACGTTCTGGTATCTGAGTGACTATACTTCCAACTCACTCAAAGACAGTGATGGGCATGACAAGGCTGGTATTCATAACTTTGATTTGAATGTTCAGGCTATCTCACTCCGTCTGGATTATGTCTATTCCTACCTGACGTTGTTCGGGGCCAGGGTCGAGAGTCGATTTGCATTGCCGCTTGTCAAGGGCGCTATCAGTTTCGATGTGGACACCCCGCGTGGCCGCGTGCGTCGAACCGAGCATCAGGACGGCATGGGTGATCTGACCATGGTGCCGTTGATCCTGAGCTGGAGCACGCCACGCTTTCATCAGTTGCTGGGCCTGGACATCGTGGCGCCGATTGGTTCCTACGACGAAGATCGCCTGTTCAACCCTGGCCGTAATACGTGGTCTTTCGGGCCTTGGTATTCGTTTACCGCTTATCCGATCGATAACTTGGAAGTCAGCTCCAAGATGGTTTACTTCGTTAACACTAAGAATGATGCGACGCACTATAAATCCGGGGATGAATTCAACGCGGATTACAATATTGGCTACAACGTCACTAAAGAATGGCAAGTTGGCGTCAACGGTTATCTTTACAAACAAGTAACCGATGATGAACAACACGGAGAAACTTTTGCAGATGGTAACCGCGGGCAAGTATTTGCGATCGGTCCTGCCGTGAAGTACCAGACTCCGCAATGGGGTTTTGCGGCCAAGTGGCAGCATGAGATGAAAGTCGAGAACCGTTCCGAAGGTGACCGTTTTTGGTTGCAGGCGGTTTTTCGCTTCTGACCGGGACTGTTTTTGTAACCATGCCAAACATGGATCGTTGAATATCCAGCAGCGCGCTGCGTCGAACTTCATCTGCCAAGGATGATGTTTATCGCGGCTGCACTGGCTGCCAGTCTGGCGGCCAAGGGCAGCGAAGCGGTAAGTGCTTACGTGGCCGAACATACCTCTGCGGACAAAGTCGATAGCATCACCGACTACGTTCTCTTGACCTTGTGCGGTCCGTCTTCCTATGCCTGTCTGGGGCATTCGCAAGAAAAACTGGTGGGCTGTTCGACAGTTGCCGGCAGCGCCTTTCAGTCGGAATTCGCGCTCTTGTAGGGCAGCTGCTGGCCGCGCTGAGTCTGAATGTATCGATCGCTATAAAGAACTTGATGCTGTGCAAAGCACCGTGCAATGATGTGTTTGTAGCGTTTGCTACATATCGTTATTGAATGGCTTCGGCCGCGGAGTATTGAGCATGAGCGAGAACACCAGAGACCTGGATATCATTACGCGCCTGGCCGCCGAGAGCGCCATCCATCGGCTTCACGCCACTTATTGCCACTGCCTGGATCGCGGGGATTTCGCAGGTGTCGCGAATGTACTCGAACACGCCGTGCTGCATGTACTGGGCAACGAAGCATCCACCCTTGAGGGTCTTCTCGAGTTTTTCAACGCTGGCCTGCAGGTTCACGCAGATCGAACCCCGCGCACGTGGCATTCGGTCACCAACGTGCTGATTGACGTCGATGCCTCGGGCGAAAAAGCCAGTTCGGCGAGCTACTACACCGTGCATCAACAACTCGATGGCTTCCCGCTGCAGCCGATTTGCACCGGCAAATACCTGGATCAATTTGAACTGCATGGCGGTGAATGGCGCTTCAGTCGCCGGGAAGTGACGCTGAGTCTGGCGGGTGATCTTCAGCACCATGTGCAAGGCGCGCAAAACGACCCTGTCGCCCACAGCGCTCGTTAGTCAGGGCCCATCCTGATGGGTGTCGCAGTGGCATCTTCGCCAGCAAACTCTACAGAATTGGAAAAACACCCATGAAGAACAAACGGCAAGCGCTGGTCACCGGCGCTAACAAAGGCATTGGCTTTGCCATTGCCAAAGGGCTGGCCGAGGCCGGCATGGCAGTCTGGATGGGCGCACGTGACCGGTCCCGTGGCGAGGCGGCGGTTGCTGAACTGCGCGGCGAAGGTCTGGATGTGCGGTTTCTGCAGCTGGATGTGGCCGACCCTGAGAGTGTGCAGCGTGCAGTGGCGACACTCTCGGCGGAAATAGACGCGCTCGAAGTTCTCATTAACAACGCCGGGATCATCATCGACGTCACCACGCCACCGAGCCAGGTCCGGATGGAGGACATGAAGGCGGTTTACGAGGTTAATCTGTTCGGTCCGGTGCGCGTCACTCAAGCTGTGCTGCCACTGATCAAAGCGGCGCAAAACGGCCGGATCGTGATGATGAGCAGTGGTGTCGGCTCGCTGGCTTTGATCACCGACCCGACTTCGATTTATTCCAGCGTCAACTTGCTCGATTACACCTCATCCAAGGTCGCACTCAATGCTGTCACGGTTTCATTTGCCAAGGAACTTGAAAGCCTGGGCATCAAAGTGAACGCCGTCGAGCCCGGCCATGTCCAGACCGACCTGAATGGCAACACGGGCGTTCTCACGCCGGAGGAAGGCGCCGCGACAGCGATCAAGATGGCCCTGATCGGCGCTGATGGCCCAACGGGCGGCTTCTTTGGGAGCCATGGTCGGCAGCCTTGGTAGTTAGGCAATCGAGCGCCGCACTGGTTAAGCTGGGAGCCATTAACTCGCAGACGTGTGCCGATCACTCATAGGCGCGGCTCTTTCAAGCACCCGCTGGATCAAAGGACCCAATGAACAAATTCCAAGCGATGGAGGTATTCGTCCAAGTGGTGGATACCGGCGGTTTCAATCGCGCGGCTGAAAACATGAAGCTTCCCAAAGCGACGGTGACCACGTTGATCCAGTCGCTGGAAACTTCACTGTCGGTCAAGCTGTTGAACCGCACGACTCGGCATGTCAGCGTGACTGCCGATGGATCGGCCTACTATGAGCGCTGCTTACGGATACTCGCGGATGTCCGCGATGCCGAGGACGCTTTAACACACACGCGCCTCAGCCCCTAGGGGCGTCTGCGGGTCGATGCGCCGGCCGGCCTGGCCAGCGATGTGATCATTCCCGCACTCCCGGCCTTCTTTGCGCTTTATCCCGATATTCGATTGGAACTCGGCTGCAGCGACCGTCCGGTTGACCTTGTAGAAGAGGGCGTGGATTGCGCCATTCGTGGCGGACGGCGATTGGCTGACTCCCGGCTGATTGCGCGTCGGGTGGGGACCATGCACTACGTCACCTGCGCCTCGCCGTCCTATCTGGAGAAACATGGCCGCCCGGTGCACCCCGACGAGTTGGTGGATCATCGGTGTGTGAACTACTTTTCCTCCCGTGCGGGCACGCCTTTTGACTGGTATTTCAGCCGAGACGATGAGCGCGTTCAGGTAGCGTTATCCAGTCACATTGCACTCAGCGACAGTTATGCCTATACGTCGGCGGGTTTGTCGGGATTGGGCATCGTGCAAATGGCTGATTTTCTGCTGTCACCGTTCATTGAGGACGGGCGGTTGATTCCGATATTGCAAGACTGGACCAACGAACCCCTGCCGATCCACGTGGTGTATCCGCAGAACCGTCACCTGTCAGGAAAAGTGCGGGTGTTCGTGGAGTGGGTCACCGATCTGTTCGCCAACCATCCGACCCTGCGTTCTTGAACATCCGCAAGCTTGATGGCCTGAGGTCATGATCTAGCGCAATCCCTTGGCCTCGAACAACTCGACCATCCAGTCAACGAAAACGCGCACGCGGGCACTGAGATGGCGATTGGGCGAGTACACGATGTAGATCGGATTCGGCTCCAGTGACCAGTCCTCCAACAACTGGATCAATGCACCGGACTTGAGGTGCGGTTCAGCCATGAACATCGGCACCTGCACGATCCCCAGGCCGGCGAGTGCGGCAGCGAGCAAAGCGTTGGAGTCGTTCACCGATACGAAATAATTCGCGTTGATCGACAGGCGCTCATCGCCTCTGACGAATTCCACGGGCTGGCGTCGGTGGGTGCTGGCGTAAAAATACCGCACCATTTGCTGATCCTTTTCCAGCTCGCTTGGGTGCTGCGGCGAACCCTGCGCCGCCAGGTAATCCTGTGCCGCGCAGGTCACGAACGGGAGGCTGCCCAGACGTCGGGCAATCAGCGAAGGATCGTTCAACGTGCCCCCGCGAATGACACAGTCCACCCGGTCGCCCAGCAGGTCGACCATTCGGTCGCTCACGCCAATGTCCAGTTGCAGTTCCGGCCAGCGTTTTTGAAAGTCGGGCAGGGCGGGCAGCACCAGCATCGAGGCCATGGTTGCGCCCATGTCGACCCGCAAGCGCCCGTTGGGCCGGGCCTGGGCACTGGCCATATCCGATTCGGCTTCCAGCCATTGATCGACCACCCGGACCATGCGCTCGTAATAAGCGGTGCCGTCGTTGGTCAATGAAATACGGCGCGTAGTGCGATTGAGCAACTTGACCCGCAGATGGCTTTCCAGCGACTGGATGTGTTTGGTAACGGTATTGCGCGGCAGGTTCAGCGCCTGGGCCGCCTTGGTGAAACTCCCGGCTTCCACGACCTGAGTGAACGCTTTTACCGCGTTGAAATAGTCCACGCTGTCTCTCTTCGCGACGTTATATGAGCGAACTATTAGCACGCTAGTGGGAACAGTGGTGTGCTTTTTAGCTTATTTATCCTGAATTGGCTTGCTTATACATTGATTTCACTGAAGCGATCCGACGGATCGCGCTTAACGGGGGAATCAGACAATGACTCAGCAACTTCAAGGCGAGGCAGCCATGAATCAACGCGTCCGGATTTACCAGCAAGGAACACCTGCAGTTATGCGCCACGAAACCTTTACGCCGGGGAAACCCTCCAGTGGGCAAGTGCTTATGCGCCACGAAGCGATCGGCGTGAATTTTGTCGACACGATGTTCAGGGACGGCACGTTCAAGGTGCCCTTGCCGTTTGCGCTGGGGGTAGAAGGTGCCGGCGTCATTACGGAAGTCGGCCCCGGTGTGCAGCATCTGAAAGTGGGTGATCGAGTGGGGTATTTCTTTTCGTTCGGCGCTTACGCGGATCAACGTGTGATCGACGCGAGTTCGCTGATCAAGCTTCCGGATGACCTGTCCAGCGAGCAGGCGGCCGGGCTGCTGTCGAAAGGGTTGACCGTTTGGGCATTGGTCACGCAGGTCCATGCGCTGCGAGCGGGTGAAACCGTTGTCGTCCAGGGGGCGTCGGGTGGTGTCGGCCGTTTGCTTGCCCGGTGGGCGAAATCCATCGGTGCCAGCGTCATTGCCACCGTGGGTTCTGCCGATAAGGCACGAGCCGTCGAGGGCTGGGGGCTCGACCAAGTATTGCGCGCGGACGAACCCCATCTGGCTGAGCGGATCAGGGCGGCGAATGGCGGTCGCGGCGTCGATGTGGTCTACGACCTGGTGGGCAGACAGACGCTGAATGATTCGATCACTGCCTTGCGCGATGGCGGTCATCTGGTTCACGCCGGGAACGCATCAGGGGCCGGTGTAGCGGATGCCGCACGGCTCGCCTCGCGGGGGATTCGCTATGTTCAACCCTCCACGCCGCAGTACGTTAACGCTCAAAACCAGGACACGGCTGCCTCCGAGTTGTTTGAACGGTTCCGTGAAGGAGCACTGGGCCCACTGGCACTGTCTCGCTATCCACTGAAGGACGCGGCACAAGCGCATCACGCTATCGCTGCACGCAAACACTCCGGCTCGATTCTGTTGATACCTTGAGCATCCCTTGCAACGCGGGAGTCGCCTCCAATGGTCTTCTTAAATTAACGATTTGAAGTCATCGGCGTCATGACGTTCGCGCAGAAATTCTCCCGGCGCTGCGGATGTGCGGTTTACAACGCGGCCTCGCGCCACGGCAGGTCGGGCGGCAATGGCGTGGTACCAGCGAAGCAGATGGGTGTATTGCTCGACAGCCAGGAACTCATGTGCGCCGTATACCCCGTAGAGACTGCCGGGATACCAGGGCCAGACCGCCATGTCCGCGATCGTATAGTGATCCCCGGCCAAGAATTCGTTCGAAGCCAGGTGCGTGTCCAGGACATGGAGCTGTCGCTTGGTTTCCATGGCATAGCGGTCGATTGCATACTCAATTTTGACCGAGGCGTAAGCGTAGAAATGGCCCAGGCCGCCGCCCACAAAGGGCGCCGCGCCCATCTGCCACATCAACCAGTTGAACGTCTCGGTTCTCGTTCGCGGCTCGGTCGGCAGGAATGCACCAAAGCGTTCTGCCAGGTAGATCAGAATCGAACCGCTTTCAAACACGCGGGTGAATGGGGTTGTCGTGCGATCAACCAGCGCTGGAATCTTGGAGTTGGGATTAATGTCAACGAAACCGCTGCCAAATTGATCACCCTTGAAAATATCGATCAGCCAGGCATCGTATTCCGCCCCCGAGTAGCCTGCCGCGAGCAACTCCTCAAGCAAAATCGTCACTTTCTGGCCGTTGGGTGTTCCCTGCGAATAGAGTTGAAACGGATGCTTGCCGACGGGCAGTTCCTGTTCAAACCTAGCACCTGAAACCGCGCTGTTGATACTGGAAAATTGGCCGCCATAACTGGCCCTCGGGCTCCACACCCGTGGAGGTATATAGCCTTCCGGCTGATTTTTGGAAGTGCTCTCTGTCATGAATTGAATCCTTATGCCTGCAAGTATGTGCAGTGGTTTAAGTTGCACTTGTTCAACTGGCAAAAATAGTAACTTGGCATCTAAGGATCGTATAAGAGGTCAAACAATGAATTCACTATTCAGCCCTCTGAATAATGCCTGCAGCAGCCTCTATTAGTTGGGGGGTGGATATATAACTTTAAGTCCCCGTGGGTTTTAAGATGCCTGCAACTGGATATCCTCAAGGCTTCATCACGATGCGCCCCAGCGGCTTGGCGTGCTCAGCGTATTGGTGGGCGGCGGCGGCCTCGGATAACGGGAAAACCCGCTCGATGACGACGTGCAGACGTTCGCTTCCGACCGCTTCCAGCAGGTGATCGACGCTGGCTCGGACGTCGGGCCGCTTGAACAGCGTGCCCATGAACACGCCCATGAGCGTTTGGTTGGCCTGCATCGCGGGCCACAAGTCGGTGCTGAGGTCGCCGCCGCCGGCGTTGCCAACGAACACCAGACGCCCCTCCGGCGCGAGGGCCTGAAGGGAAACCGGCAGGGTGGTCCCGACCGGATCGATGACCAGATCGACGCCTTGGTGGTGCGTGATCTGCCGCACCGACTCGGCGACGTCGTCAATCGCACGGTCGATGACCTGTTGCGCGCCGAGTTCAACCAGGCGACTTTTGCGTTGCGTTCCGCTGGTCACCGCAATCACCGTCGCCCCCGCTTGTGTCGCCAGTTGAACGGCAGCGAGACCCACGCCACCGGCGGCGGCCTGTATGAGTACCGTTTCGCCGGGCTTCAGCCTGCCGCGCGTGAACAAGCAGTAGTGCGCCGTCGTGAAGGCGATCGGTATTACCGCCGCGTCTACCGCGTCCACCCGGTCGGGGATAAGCCATGTTCGCCCCGCCGGCACCGCCCACAATTCGGCATGGGAACCCTGCATGTCAAAAGCCGTGACCCTGTCGCCGACCGCGCGGTCGGTGACCTGCGAACCGACTTCCACCACGGTGCCCGCCGCCGCGTAGCCGACGACCCAGGAAGCATGCGGCGGCGCTGTCGAGCGGCGGTTGATCAGGTCACCGCCCTCGATCGAAATCGCCTCGACGGCCACCAGCACGTCGCCAGGCCCAAGGCTCGGGTCGGGAATATCAACGTAGCGCAAAACACTGGGCGCACCGGGCGCGTCATAGACGGCTGCTTTCATGATCTCTCTCCGCGTTGCGGGCTTCGCGCAGGCTTTGCCGAAGCGCTCGCCGTGATAGAGCCTCGTCTGTCGTTCAAAGTTTCCGGCCGGCCGTCGTTCCTGCTTTGGTCGGCGGGCGTTCCACTTTCTGCGATTCAGTGCGGCAGTCCTCGGGGCTACAAAGGCACGAATCGGAAATCTAAGATCGGTTCTTTTGGCGCGGTGGTGGTCGCCGCTCGCGTTGCGGCGCGACCCCATGAATCGCAAACAGAAAGGTGAATAATGATTGATTTGAAAGGCAAACGTGCGTTGGTCACGGGTGGGGCACGGGGCATCGGCTCGGCAATCGCGTTGGCGCTGGCGGAGAATGGCGCCGATGTGGCCTTCACCTACCAGATTTCAGTCGGCAAGGCCAAAGCCGTAGCCGATACCATCGAAGCTCAGGGCCGTCGCGCCGCCGCCATTCAAGCGGACAGCGCCGACCCGCAGGCTATCGCGCGCTCGGTCGAGCAGGCTGTCGCGGCGTTGGGTGGGCTGGACATTCTGGTGAACAGCGCGGCCATCGGCCTTAACGGCATGATCGCCGACATCGACGTGGCCGAGTACCAGGCGCTGATGGACATCAACGTGCGAGCCCCGGTGCTGTTTGCCAAAGCGGTCATTCCGCATCTTGGCGCCGGGGGACGGATCATTTCGATTGGCTCCGGGCTGGCGGAGCGGGTGCCGTTTCCGGGCGTGACCGCTTATGCAATGTCGAAGTCGGCGCTGCTGTCGTTCACTCGTGGTCTTTCGCGCGAACTCGGCCCGCAAGGTATCACCGTCAACCTGGTACTGCCGGGATCGGTCGACACCGACGCCAACCCGGCCGATGGCCCGTCCGCTGACTTCCAGCGCAGCCTGTCGTCCCTGGGGCGTTTCGGCGAGCCTCACGAGGTGGCGAGCGCGGTGGTTTACCTGGCCAGTCCCGCCGCGAGCCTGATCACCGGCGCGATCCTGTCCGTGGACGGCGGCGCGCTCGCCTGATCGATCCTCACCGTTGAAAACGTTCTCTTGCTCTGGCGGCCGGCCAGCGTCGTTGCCGTATCTGGAAGACTGAAGCCATTGGATATTGAAGATCTTCACACATTTATCGAGGTGGCCGATGCGGGCGGCATTTCCCCCGCGGCACGCCGCCTGGGCGTCGCGAAATCAGTGATCAGCCGCCGGCTGGCGCGTCTGGAAACGCAACTGGGCGCGCAACTCATGGCCCGCACCACCCGTGGTGCCGCCGTCACTGAGGCGGGCGAGGCGCTGCGAGAATACGCGGCACGGATCGTTGCTGACGCCGAAGGGGCGAGGGAGGCGATTCACCCGGCGGGTGACCTTCGTGGCCGGTTCCGGATTGCTGCGCCGATCTCGTACGGCCCGACCCATATCGCGCCCGTGCTGGCGTGCATGGCGCGCCGTCATCCGCTGCTGCACATTCACACCAACTACAGCGATCAAATGGTCGATCTGGTGGGCGAGGGGTACGACTGCGCCATTCGGGTCGGGCATCTGCGCAATTCCAATCTGATCGCCAAACGTGTGGGCAGCATCTACGGCAAGCTGGTGGCCAGTCCGTGCTACGTGCAAACCCACGGCGCACCGGAGACACCCGACGACCTGGCCGATCATCAATCGCTGATGCAGGGCACGGAAAGCTGGCGGTTTCTGGACGGCGACAACCCCATCACTGTGCACCCGCGAGGGCGCTTCAAGGCCGACAACCCTGCGGCACTGGCGGCGGCGGCCGTTGAAGGCCTGGGTCTGGGATACCTGTCTGACAGTGTCACCGATGAACTGATCAAGGACGGCGCCCTGGTGCCGGTCATGGTTCGATACCCGCCACTGCCCGCCGGTATCTACGTGGTTCGGCCACAGAGTCGGCATCCAACGATCAAGGTTCGCGTGTTGACGGAGATGTTGGCCGAATGGCTGGGGCATACCCAGTAGCGCAGTATCAGCGCTTGGGCGTTGCTTGATCGGCGACACAGCTAACCGCTGAATGCGACTACCGTATTGAGCTCTGCCATAGCAAAGTACCCCGCTTTAGACGTCGTCGAACGGGATCAGGTATGAGCCACAACGAATTCCCGGAACCGTTGCCGAGGGCTGTCGATCGCCCGATGGACGACAGTGGTCGAGCCATTCAAAAAGTTTCTGCGCAGACGGCGGGACTTGGTGGTGGAATACCGATCAACCGCATCATGCCATCGCGCCAGCGACGCAAGATTGGGAGGTTGGCCAAGCACTGGTCGACTGGAATGCCGATCAAGTGCGACGGTTCGGTGAGCTTGAAGGTTATATCGGTGAGCGCCTGTCTCCACCTGAGCTTCCTTGGTGATCGCGTTGCGTCAAGCAGGTGACAAGCCATTGATGAAGATCGCGATGGTTTCGGCGGCCAGGTGTTCTTTTTCTGCCTTCGAAGGGCGCTTGGCCAGCCCGAGCAAACAACGCAGTTGCAAGTCGCCGGTCAGCGCGTCGAGGAAAATTTTCGCCCGTGTGTTGGCATCCCCAGGGATAATCAGTCCGGTCTCTTCAGCCCAGGTGAAATACTCGGCCAGACACCCATACGCCGCCCCGGGTGCGGCGTCGAAGAATGACCGCGCCGCATCAGGTGCCCGTAGCGCTTCGGCGACGATCAGGCGGTGCAGGGCGATGGTGCGAGGCGCCAGCAACACGTCCAGGAAAACCTTGGAAAGGGTCGACAGGGCTTCCTTCAGTGGTTTGTGCTTGAGGTCCATGTCAAACAGCGGGCTGACGTGCTCCGCACAGAGCTGCTCGATAATCGCCGAAAACAAGCCTTCCTTGCCGCCGAAGTAGCTGTAGATCGTGCTCTTCGATCCCCCGGTTTTTACAATGAGCCCGTCAACGCTGACGCCTGAGTATCCGTCCCTGAGAAACATGTCAGTCGCCACTTTGAGAATGCTCTGACGTTTTGCTGCCTGTCGTGGGGTAGGGCTTTCCATAGGGTTCGCGGTTTCCTTGGAACACGGTGAAATTCACCACAGCCTACGCCGCTCCGTGTGGGCGTTCCAGCGCTACAGCGCGCCATTGTCGCGATGGGTTGGCAAAGAAAACCGAAAACATCGATTTGGAACCTCTTGACCGACCCGTCGGGCAATCTCATCGAGCATTTCACTGACGGTGGCCTGTTCAATCAGGACTCGCCAGCAGGCGTTACCCAAGCCAGTGACGACAGCTTTTACCAATGGGGCCGCCGATGTCGGTGGAGTAAACTGAACCCTCCTGGCGGTGCCAGAAACGGAGTAGGCGACATGCTTGAGCAACAGGTACGAGAGCAGATTCAAGCCCTTGAAGAGCGCCGCCGTCAGGCGATGATCGAGCGCGACATGGACTTCTTAGAGGCCATCTACAGTGACGACCTCACCTACAGTCATTCCGACGGCGAGAGCGATAGCAAGAGCAGTTATCTTCAGGGAATGCGCGCGGGCATTTGGTGCTACCAACATTTCGACAGTCATCAGGAGCGTATCCGCCTGGTCGGCGGTTGCGCGGTCATGACAGGGTTGATCGCCATGGATGTGGTGATTCGTGACGAGCCCAAGCTGTTGAGTTCGCGTTACATCAGCGTCTGGCGAGAAAGCGCGACGGGTTGGCAAATGATGGCTTGGCAATCCACTCGCTACGCCAGGGAATAGCGGCAGGCTGAAGCTCAACTTGCCAGCTTGGCATCCAGGCGACCCGGCAGTGGCACTGCGGCGAAATGAGGGTCCTCGCCGAAATACTCGATCAGCAGTTCGGTGAGCATCCTGATCTTGCGTGCCGGATGCTGGCCGGGCGGGCGGACCACGTAAGCACCCGCGGTCGGTGGTGGATAGCGGGTCATGATCGGAATCAGTGCACCCGAGGCAAGATGATCGACAATGAGGCATTCGGGCAAGCACGCGATACCCAGTCCCGCAGTGGCGGCGGCGACCAGGGCGGTACCGTTGTCGGCTTTGAAGCGACCTTGCGGGCGGACCGAGACGTTATTTTCGCCGTCCATGAACTGCCAGGCTTCGGTGCTCTGCATCAGGGCCTGATGGTCAATGATCTGATCCGGCGTCTCAGGCGACCCGTGAGCCTCGATGTAGGCCGGGCTGGCGACGAGTTTCGCGTAGATCGGACCGATGCGTCGGGCGATCAAGGTTGAATCCCGAAGATGCCCGACCCGAATCGCACAATCGTAGCCTTCGGCGATGAGGTCGACGAAACGATCAGTGTAGTAGGTGTGGATGGAGAGCCCAGGATGACGTCGCGCCATTTCCGCAAGCACGGGGGCGAAATGGGTCAGGCCGAACGACAGTGGCAGCGCAACGCGCAAGCAGCCGCGCAGGGGCCCGGTGGGCAGAATCGTTTCTCGGGCGATGTCGATCTCGGCGCAGACCCTGGCGGCATAGTCGCGGAAGGTGATGCCGGCTTCCGTCAGCGCCGCACCCCGGGTGGTGCGCGACAGCAACTGAACCCCAAGGTCGGTTTCCAGCCTGATCAGTCGGCGACTGACGATGGACTTGGGCACCCCGAGCCGCAGCGCGGCCGGCGAAACGCCGCCGGCATCGGCGACTTCAATGAACGTCTGTAACTCTTCGATATTCATCCAGCCGTTCCCCGTTGTGCGACACAGCTTGCCAGATATTGATGCTACTGGCGCCACAAACGGTACGGTACAGTACAGTACATCTGCGAGGCAAGGTGTCACTGAGGCTTGTCTCTCAGGAGTTCACCCCGCTCAAACACATGCTCAGTGGGCGTGACGGCCGTGTCCTGAGGTCGATCGCCGCTGGTTTTATCACCACGAAAAGGACCTATTCATGACAAGCGAAGTTATCCGCAATCCGCAGACTGACCAACTCCTGACCCCTGAAAACTCGCTGCTGATCATCATCGATTATCAGCCGATTCAGGTTTCTTCGATCCGCTCGATGCCACGCGACGAACTGGTGTTCAACATCACCAGCGTGGCCAAGGCAGCGCTGAACTATAAGCTGCCGATCATCCACTCGACGGTCAACGTCGCCACCGGCCGCAACAAGCCGCCGATTCAGGAACTGCAAGAAGTGCTCGGTCACTTGCCGACCTACGACCGCACTTCGATCAATAGCTGGGAAGACACCGAATTCAAGCAAGCTGTCAAAGCACTTGGGCGCAAGAAACTGATCATCACCGCGCTGTGGACCGAAGCGTGCCTCGCGTTCCCGGTGCTTGATGCGATCCAGGAAGGCTACGAAGTCTACATCCCGGTCGATGCAGTCGGCGGCACCTCGCTCGCCGCGCACGAAGCCGCGTTGCGCCGGATGGAACAGGCCGGTGCCAAACTCATCAGCCGCGTGCAGTTGTACTGCGAGTTGCAGCGCGACTGGGCGCGTGAAGCCACCGTACCTGGCTTCATGGGCGTGTTCGAAAACTTCGACGGCTTCAATGCTGAAAAAGCCTTGGAGACGTCGGGCAAGTAAGCCTGAGTAAAAGGCCATTCGTGGCTGCGTGCTGTTGCTCCCAATTTCCGACCTGAGTCTGGCATTCCCTCAGGTCGGTTTTTTTTGAGTTATTCCGACACGAACGCATGGCCTGACTCAAGAGGGCGTGCTACCGCCCGCATGTGATATATATTTGCCCATTGCTGTTCGGCATAACACTTGCAGCCGTTGAGACCACCTCGCGCCAGCCTCGCCAACGGATACTGTCCATGGACATCCCCCCAAGATTCATCATTCATGAAACGCCCCACTGGATCCTCAACCACCACATGTCGAGCAAGTTGCCCGGCTATTTGGTGCTAGGGACCAAACATCCGGTGCGCGCGTTGTTCGATCTTCCAGCCAGCGCGTTGGCCGAGCTGGGCGTGATACTCGCCAGTGTGCAGAAAAAACTGCAAACGGAGCTGGATCCGAAGTGGCTCTACATCAGCCGCTTCGGCCACGATCCTCGTTTCCCGGTGCATTTCCATTTCATTCCGGTGTATCACTGGGTCGAAGAATTGTTCTGGCAGAATGACCGTTATCGGCTCCTCAGGGACCTCGGGGCCGTCGATGCTCAATCAGCGTGCGACGGCGCGGAATTGACGCTTTTCGTTTGGCGCGAGTTCGGTGAAAAGCCGGAGGCGCCAAACGTCCAAGGGCCGTCGATCGAGCAAATCATTGACCACCTGCGCCTGCTGTTCAAACAGGAATGCTAGGGTTTTGCAATGGCGCCGAACCCTTCCGACCCGGCGATCGGTGTCCAATTGAGCAAGGGGGTGAGGTAGTGCAATTCGAAGCGTCGCGACAGGAAGCGCCATTGCCCGTCGCGGCGTGCAAAGCTGTCGTGGTAGAGACCACTGACTTGCACCGGGCCTTTCTCGATGTCATGAAACAGGCAGTCAGCCGCCACGGTCGCCGTGGCGCTCTCACCGTCGATGTCAATCAAGGGATTGGCCATCCAATGGTGCATATGTGGCATCTGCTGCCAGCTGTTATCAGCCATCCGCATAATATCTTCGCGGCTTGCGGCACTTCCAAACCCGGGCAGATCCAGCGTTGCATCGGCGTGCCAGATACCGTGCAGCAATCCGGAATCCATGCGATCAAACGCATTGGCGTAAGCCGAGATCAGCGACTCGATCGCTGCGCGACTTTCCAGCGCATCCAGGCGCGCGAGCACGGTTTCGATGTTCATGGCGTTGTCCCTCGTTGAGTTAATTTGCTTGGGCGGGGTTTGCTCCAGTGGCACGCTGGCGAAGGCCGACCAGTCCTTGTCTCCCAGCCCCTGTTCGACCGCTGCAATCATTCGGGATCGCACCACGCCGGCAGCGGGCAACGGCAGCCTTTTGGGGGCGGCCGCATCGAGTGCGAGATTGATGTCCTTGAGGCCCAGGGACAGCTTGAACCCCGGTTCATAACTGGCGTTCACAATGTTCTGCCCGTAGCGTTGATAGCTCGGGCAGGCAAACAGTGTCTGGGTTACGACTTCGATGAATGCCGCCGGCTGCAGCCCGTAGCTCTGCGCCAAGGCACTGGCTTCGGCGAGCGACTCGATTGCCTGGGTGATCATCATGTTGCCGGCGATTTTTGCGATACAGGCCTGAGCAGGGTGGGTGCCCAGCCGCCAGGTCTTTTTTCCCAGCAGATCGAGAAGCGGCTGGGCCATTGCGATGGCCTCGTCAGGCCCCGCCGCCAGAATATTCAGCTCCCCGTTGGCCGCTACTGCGGGCACGCCAAACACCGGCGCGGCGATCATTGCCCGGCCCATACTGCCGACACCGATAAACCCGATATTCATCTTCTGCCTCGCTACTGAGTACGCCAAAAAGCTGGAACCAGTGTGCGAGCAGGGGAGGAGTTGCGGGAGTGTCGTTGCTGCAACTTCGGCGTTCAGTTTTGTACGAGGTGCGCCCAGTCGCAGGTTCAGGCGTCGAGCTGAACTGCTGTCGAAGCCTGGCTATCGACTCGCAGCGCATCCCATAACCCCATGACTTGCGTCACCCCCGCGTCGATCTTCTCCAGAGGCTCTGCGTCCCGCGCCAGTACCGAAATACCCAGCAGAAAACTGTCGAACACCGTCGCCAATGCTTGCGGCTCAACGGTAGCCGGCAGCTCCTCGGCGGCAATGGCGCGCTCGACACAGGCCACAATCCCGGCACGGTTAGTGGCCCGTGCCTGAGCGAGCGGCTCAGAGATGGCCTTGCTCTCATCGGTACAGGCGCTCATCAGCCCCAGCGCCACCAGGCAGCCTTTGGGATGGCCGGATTCACATTGCATCCGGGCTGAGCGGCGCAAGGTCAGTTCGATCGCATCTCTTGGGGGCAGGGTGGTATCGAACAGGCTGTCGGTCACGCGGCCGTGGGTGTCGAGATAGCGCTGCATCACTTCACTGAACAGCGCCTGCTTGGAGCCAAAAGCCGCATAAAAACTCGGCGCCGTGATGCCTCCACCGATACTCGCCTTCAGCTGGCTGAGCGATGCGGCGTCGTAGCCATGCTCCCAAAACACGTGCATTGCCTGAGTGACCGCCACGTCTCGGTCGAAACTGCGTGGGCGTCCCATCTGTGCCATATCGGCCTCCTCTCGAGTCATTCGATACTAATCGATACATAAGTCGTTGACCAGAGCAGGTCGTATCCCTATATTCATACCGATCAGTATATTAGTCGGGTGACGAATGACTACAGATGAGCCGCAGGGCGAAAAACTTCCGCTGGGGGCATTGCTGGCATTGGCGATGACCGGTTTTATTTGCATCGTGACCGAGACCCTGCCGGCAGGTTTATTGCCCCAGATTGGCAGTGGCCTGGGAATCTCCGCGTCGCTGGCGGGGCAGATGGTGACGGTGTATGCCTTGGGGTCGTTGCTGGCGGCCATCCCGCTGACCATCGCCACACAGAGCTGGCGTCGCAGGACAGTTTTGATGCTGACGATCGTCGGCTTTCTGGTGTTCAATTCCATCACCGCGTTCTCCTCCAACTACGGCTTGACCCTGGTCGCGCGGTTTTTCGCCGGGGTGTCGGCGGGGTTGGCCTGGAGCCTGATCGCAGGCTACGCACGACGCATGGTCGCCCCTCATATGCAGGGCCGCGCATTGGCGGTGGCGATGGTGGGAACGCCCATCGCGTTGTCACTGGGCGTGCCGTTGGGCACCTGGCTGGGCGGCTTCATGGGTTGGCGCATGGCGTTCGGATTGATGTCCGGACTGACTCTGGCATTGATCGTCTGGGTGCTGATCAAAGTGCCGGACTACCCGGGGCAAACATCGTCACAGCGACTGCCGCTGCGCGAGGTGTTTTTCACCCCTGGTGTACGCTCGGTGCTGGGTGTCGTGTTCACCTGGATGCTGGCGCACAACATTCTTTATACCTACGTCGCGCCGTTTATTTCCGAGGCTGGGCTGAGCAGTCGGGTGGATTTGGTACTGCTCGTATTCGGTGCCGCGGCGCTGGCGGGTATCTGGCTGACCGGGCGGCTGGTGGATCGGCATCTGCGCTCGACGGTGCTAATCAGCCTTGCAACCTTCGCCGCTGTCTCGCTGTTCCTCGGCGTGTTCTCCGGCTCCGCCCTGGCGATTTACGCCGGCGTATTCATCTGGGGGCTGACCTTCGGGGGCGCGGCCACGCTGCTGCAAACAGCCCTCGCCGACGCCGCCGGCAAGGGCGCCGACGTGGCGCTTTCCATGAACGTGGTGGTCTGGAACAGTGCGATCGCCGGCGGTGGGTTGCTGGGGGGCGTGGTACTCGGTCAATGGGGCGTGCGCGCGTTCCCAAGCTTACTGGTGGCGCTGTTGCTGATCAGCCTGGCCATTGCCGTTCGAGCACGGCCGCATGGTTTCCCCCAAGGCCACAGGCGTGCTGCTCAGGTGGTGGTTGGTCATTGAGGTTGGGTCAGTCCTGATGCTCAATCTGATGAAGGCGCGACATCGAATGATTAAACGGGAGCTGCCAAAGGCGCATAACTTCGGGCATATAACTTATTGCCCAGCACCTTGAGGATCACGTTGCGCACCGGTCCCGGTAATGTCCGCATCTTGTCCCGGGCCACGCATTGTTTCTGCACCCAATCAATCCGGTTCCGGCGCCGGGCGGCGTAGGTCGCCAGCGCCGCGTCCGGGTGGCTGGCGCAAGCAATCGCATCGGCCAGCACCAGCGCATCCTCGAAAGCCATTCCGGCGTTCTGCGCCATGCTCGGGGAGGATGCGTGCGCGGCATCGCCGATCAGCACCACACGACCTTTGACCCACTCATCCATCACCACGTGTTCGATCTTGCCGAAGTGCACATAGGTGTCCTCCGGCTTGTTCGCGATCAGCGGAACCACCGGCCCGGTGAAATCCCTGAACAACACCGTGAGCGAGGTCTGAGCGTTCATCTTCGGCACATCCTTTTCCGCCAGCGCCATGTCACCGTAGACATACACGTCCTGAGCGCTTACCGGGATGGCCAGCAGGGTCTTGCCCTTACCGAGCATGGCCGTCCAGCTGTCGATGGCGCTGGTGTTGCGCGTGATGAAACGCCAACTGACGTTGCCCACGTATTGTGGTTTAGCCGTGGGGAACAACAAACCGCGCACGGTGGAAGCGATGCCATCGGCACCGATCACGATGTCATAGGTGGAAGTCGAACCGTCGGAGAAGCTCACTTCACTGCCCTTGGGCAACACTTGAATGCCCTCGACAGCCACGCCGAAATGCAAATGGGTGCGCTGCAATGCCTGACGCAGAATGCCATGCACCGTCACGCGCGGCAGCGAAAGGCAGGGGCCGCAGTCTGCCCAGACGTCCGGGGTGCGGGTCACAGACAATGGCCGGCCCAGATGATCAAGAATGCGCTGGGTGGGAATGAAGGCAGCGACCTCGGCGACTCGCTTCAGCAGGCCAAGTTGATCCAGCGCGCGCCCAGCATTGCCCGGCAGGAACAGCCCCGAGTCGCCCGACGCCTGGTCCGGCCGGCGCTCTACCAACTCGGGTTGGTAACCCTTGAGTTCCAACGCTTTCGCCACGGCAAAACCGGCAATCCCGCCGCCGACAATCAGAATTCTCATCATTCATGCTCTCGATTATTTTTTTGCTGCCCGTACAACACGTCAGGAGCGCGATTTATTCCCGAGGCAGCAATGCGCAGGCATGCAGATGACGGCGTGTCCGATCATTGCCCCCATTGACTCCAGACCCAGGCTTGCACGGCCGCTTAGATCGAATACGCCGCCCGAATCGCCTCGACGGCACGCTCACCGATCACCACGCACGGCGCCATGGTATTGCCGCTGGTGACATGGGGCATGATCGAGGCATCGGCGATGCGCAAGCCTTCGACGCCGTACACCCGCAGTTGCCCGTCGACCACCGACATCTCATCGCAGCCCATCTTCGCCGTGCCGCACTGGTGCCAATAGGTGACAGCAGCGTTGCGCGCGTAGTGTTCCAAGGCGCGGGCGTCTGAAGTGCCCGGCAGGCTTTCGCCTTTCACCAAGTCTTTGAAGGAGGCTTGGGCGCCGAGCTCCTGGACAAACCGGATGTTCTCCAGCGCGCAGCGCAGATCGGCCGGATGGGACAAGGTGTTGGGCGCAATGATCGGCGCATCCAGCGGGTTCGGGCCGCTGAGGGTGATCTGCCCGCGGCTTTGCGGATGGGCGAGGCCGGCAAACATGGTCCAGCCATGTGTCGGCACGCCGAGTGCGGCGGTCTGCGCGCTCGGCACCGGGAACTCGACCTGGCAATGGAACATGTCGGGCAAGCGCAGGGCGCTGTCGCTGCTCCAGTAGAGCGTCGCTTCCGAGCCGCCATAGCCGATCGGTTGCGGGGTTTCGTACTCGAAAATCACCGCGAAAGACACATGATCCTGGTGGTTGGCGCCGACACCGGGAAGGTGCTGGACCACTGGAATGGCGTGGCGACGCAGCTCCTCCTCGGGGCCCAGGCCCGACTGCATCAGCACCTTTGGCGTGTTGATGGCGCCCAGCGACAGCACCACTTCGCGCTCGGCGAAATAGCGTTGCACTTGCCCGTCGCGGAGGGTTTCCACGCCCACCACCCGTTGGCCTTCAAACAGCAATCGGCTGACCAGCGTGTCCGTCAGGATCGTCAGGTTGGCCTGGCCTCGGCGCGGCTTTACGTAAGCCCGGTAGAGGGAATGGCGCTGGCCATTCTTGACGATAAGATCGTTGATCGCCGCACCGCCTCGGCCCTCCATCATCACGCCATTCGGGTTGTCGTAGGTCGGCAATCCCATCTCGGCGGCGGCGCTGATCATGGCCGCCGCAATGGGTTGCGCCTCACGTGCAGGGGCGACGTGCACCGGTCCGCCGCTGCCTCGGCGTGCCGGATCGGGGCTGCCCCAGTAGTCTTCGACACGCTGGTAAATCTTCAGGACCGATGCGTAATTCCAGGCCGGATCATCGCTCTCTGCGGCGAAGTCTTCCCAATCGTTCTTATGGCCACGAGCCCACACCATGACATTGACGCTCGATCCGCCGCCCAGGCCCCGACCCATGTTCAGCGGGATTTCCCGACCGTTGAGATGCGGGTTGGCCGCGCCGGAAAAATTCCAGTCGCGTTTGCCGCCCAGGTTCAGCGGCCAGTTGGCCGGTTCCAGCACATGGGGATGCTCGTCGTCGCCACCGGCCTCAATCAGCAGTACACGTACTTCGGGGTTTTCCGCCAATCGACCGGCGACCACTGAACCGCTGGTGCCTGCGCCGCAGACAATGAAATCAAAATGGCTGTTTTGCCGATCAGCAGTGGAAGTCATCGTCCGATCTCCAGCAACTGCGCGGCTTTGGAGATGACCACCGTTCCGGTGAACGTTGAATTTTGCGGTACGACACACATGACATTGTCTCTCTTGGATTCGCTGTTGGACGTCGCCTGAGGCCGACTCAAGGCATCGATGTGCCGGCGAATCTCGCCTGCGGGGAATGAGTGGGAAGGGCTGGGAAAAAGGTTCCGTGACCACGGGGCGGACACCGCCACCGACGGATGCCAGGATTTTTTCAGGCAGATGCAGAGCAGCTCCAATCAAGGAGCTGCTCTGCATCCGGAGTCGTGCGCTGGCGTTACTGACCCTTTTGCACGGCCTGAATGATCACCTTGGCGACGTCCGCAGGCCGGGATTGCTGCGGCACATGGCTGGCGTCGATTTCGCTGGTCTGGGCGCCGATTTTCTTGGCGAAGGCGCGCTGCAGATCTGGCTGGATCATGCGGTCTTCCTTGGCCACGATGTACCAGGATGGCTTGCCTTTCCACGCGGCGGCGCTGGTTTTGTCGTCGAAGGCCGAGGCCCGGATCGGCCCTTGGGTCGCGGTCATCACGGCGGTTTGCTCGGCCGTCAGATCCTGGGCGAAGCCGGTGGCCATGCCTTGGGCAGTCATGTACAGGAAGCCGTTTTTGTCAGCGGCGATGTCTTTCACGCCGGACGGCGCAGGGTAGTCCTTGCCCAGATCTTTACTGGCCTGGCCGGCGTCCGGGGCGAAGGCAGCCACGTACACCAGGCTGCGGACTTTCTTGTCGGTGCCGGCCTGGCTGATCACCGTGCCGCCCCACGAATGCCCGACCAGCACCACGTCGGAGTCCTGGTTGTTCAGTACGCGTTGAGTCGCGGCCACATCGTCAGCGAGGGAGGTCAGCGGGTTTTGCACCACCGTGACCTTGATGCCTTCAGCCTGCAACAGCGGGACAACCTTGGCCCAGTCGGAGCCGTCGGCGAAGGCGCCGTGGACGATGACCACGGAGGGCTGCGCAGAGGCGGCATGGCTCGCGCCGACGAAGGCCGAGCAGGTGACAGCGAGGGCGAGGGCGAGAGCCTTGGGTTTGAACATGATGCGATCTCCGGTAGGGGGTGAGCGCAGTTTCAGTGTTCTTCGGTGGCTCAGGTATCGGTCATTTATCCGAGTCTCGGTGATCGGCGCGGATTTTGCGGGGTCGCGTAATAGTGCATGCAGGGGGATTGGCACTTTTAGTGCGTTGATAGGTCATTTTGCGCAATAAAATTATTATTGAAACGAATAAGAGAATTTATCGATTGTTTTGAGACCGATCTTTGCAACACGTATTAAACGGTTTTTTCTTAATATGGACGTCACCAAGCAGGCGAAAAACCAGCGCCTGGACATCCACCCATCAAGGAGTGCCGTCATGAACACCAATACTTTCATCAGCAATGCCAGCGGCAGTCCACTGTCCGAGCGCGAAACCCAGATCCTGCGGTCCATCAGCACCGGCGGCAGCAACAAAGACGTCGCGCGCCAACTGGGCATCAGCCCAAGCACCGTGCGCACCCACGTCGAAAGCGTGTTCCGCAAACTGCAATGCTCCACCCGCGCGGCAGCCACGGTGAAAGCCCTGACCCAAGGCTTTATCTGAGCGGACCGCTACAGCGGGATTCGCGGCGTCGACAGCACCTGGCGCAAGCCCATGAACGAGCGAATCTGCCGCACCCCTGGCAGGTACAGCAGTTGCTCGGCGTGCAGGCGGTTGAAGCTGTGGCTGTCCTTGGTGCGCAGCAACATGAAGTAGTCGAATTCGCCGGTGACCACATGGCATTCCATGCACGCGGTGACCTTCTGCGCGGCGGCTTCGAACGCAGCAAACGACTCGGGCGTCGAGCGATCGAGTACGACGCCGATCAGCACCACCATGCCAGCGTCCAGCGCCTCGTTGTCGAGCAGGGCGACGATGCCGCGAATCAGGCCGGCTTGCTTGAGCCGTTCGACGCGGCGCAGGCAGGCCGGGGCGCTGAGCTTCACTTTGTCCGCGAGCGCGACGTTGGAGATCGAGGCATCCACTTGCAGGTGCTTGAGGATGGCGCGGTCGGTGCGATCCAGCACCAGAGGCTCTGCGGCGGCTGCTCCTGACTTCTTTTGGTTATTTATTGTGACCATGGCCAGATCCACATAATTAAGTAATGGTTTTTGTTGATTGGATAAAACAATAGTTCGTTTTTGTCGTGAAACTTGCAACACAAGATTTCGTTTTATTTCTTAGTATTGATCCGGTCGAAGCCCGGCCAATCGAGCCTCGATGACCAACCATCAGGGAGCCTGCGTTATGAACTTGAATCAATTCAAACGTTATCCGTTGACCTTCGGCCCTTCGCCGATCACCCCCTTGAAGCGTCTCAGCGAACACCTTGGCGGCAAGGTCGAGTTGTATGCCAAACGTGAAGACTGCAACAGCGGCCTGGCCTTCGGCGGCAACAAGACCCGCAAGCTCGAATACCTGATTCCCGAGGCGATCGCGCAGGGCTGCGACACCCTGGTGTCGATTGGCGGCATCCAGTCCAACCAGACGCGCCAGGTCGCCGCGGTGGCCGCGCATCTGGGCATGAAATGCGTGCTGGTGCAGGAAAACTGGGTTAACTACTCCGACGCCGTGTACGACCGCGTCGGCAATATCGAGATGTCACGGATCATGGGCGCGGACGTGCGGCTGGATGAGGCCGGCTTCGATATCGGCATTCGCCCGAGTTGGGAGAAAGCCATGAGCGATGTGGTGGAAAGCGGCGGCAAGCCGTTTCCGATACCCGCCGGCTGTTCCGAACATCCTTACGGCGGCCTGGGCTTTGTCGGTTTCGCCGAAGAAGTGCGGCAGCAGGAACAGGCGCTAGGCTTCAAGTTCGATTACATCGTGGTCTGCTCGGTGACCGGCAGCACTCAGGCTGGCATGGTGGTCGGTTTTGCTGCCGATGGCCGCTCGAAACAGGTGATCGGCATCGACGCTTCCGCGAAGCCCGAGCAGACCCACGCGCAGATCCTGCGCATCGCCCGGCACACCGCCGAACTGGTGGATCTGGGACGTGAGATCACCGAAGCAGATGTCGTGCTCGATACGCGTTTTGCTTACCCGGAATACGGCTTGCCCAACGAAGGCACGCTCGAGGCGATTCGCCTGTGCGGCCGGCTCGAAGGGGTGCTGACCGATCCGGTGTACGAAGGCAAATCCATGCACGCGATGATCGAGAAAGTGCGGCGCGGAGAATTCCCCGAAGGCTCCAGAGTGCTCTATGCGCATTTGGGTGGGGTGCCGGCGTTAAATGCCTACAGCTTTCTGTTTCGTAATGGTTGAGTGATCGACCCGCCAGTGAACGATGGTGAGGTGCGCCTGCTCGTGCTGACTTTGTTCGATAGACAGCGTAAAAGTTGCCTTCGAGCAGGCGATACATCAACAACCTACCGGGGCGCACCACCCCACTATCGAGGACTGGCACATGCAAGCGATTTCACCCTCAGCCATCTGGATCAAAGAGCCGCTGGCCGATGTCGCCGTGGTCATCGTGATCAGCGCTGCGCTGCCCGATTATTTCCTCAAGCGGTTACAGGCTGCCATTGACGGCTGGGACCAAGTGGCGTACCTGCGGGTCGAGCATCCTCAGGAACTGCGGGACAACTGGCTGCGGGTCGAGGGTAATCCGATGGAGTCCAGGCCCGACGCCTGCAGTGAGGCGCATCACTTGCTGCGCTCGGTACCACCGAATTGCTATCTGCTGGATGTTGAAGTCGAGGCAGCGCCTTGCCTCGCCTGGCTGGGCTCTGTGCTGGGACACAAACTGCGCGTGGTTGAGCTGAAAGACCCCGCCGCGTCTGCTGCTGCCGAGGATGCGCAGGTCGAGCAGGTGCTGTCCGCCGTTCGAACCTTGGCGAAAATACTGTTGCAGGAGCGATGCGTGCTCTAACTCAAAAACCAGGCAGTCTTTTAATGATTAAAGGCATTACAGAGAGGAGTTACCGAATCTGGAAGTTGAAGTTGGATTTGCTCAAGTAGTGAGTGGTGCGAAGTAATCAACCAGTTCCATTTATTTGTTGTTATCGGGTTTTATTTATCGCGTCGGCACCGTCTAGTTCTATTTTGCACGTGCTACCTCAATACGTTGAATTGTGACGCGGGTTGCACTTGTTGCTACTCGGGGCGATTGACATGCAGCTGTCCGAATGTATTCTCGGGCCACTAATCCAATCAGCCCATAAAACATTTAGTTTCTGAGTCAGAGGCTCAAAATCATGTGCGCATGACCGATTTTGCGTCCTTGCTAACAATGTTGTTTCGGAATGTATCTTTCTTTAACTGTTCGATGGGTTGTTGTCGCTGATGGCTTCAAAGTATTCGCGGTGCGTTGTTTCGTGCTTCGGACAGGGCCTTATCACGCTGTGCCGATCGCGAGGTTGCAAATGGGTGTTTACGATTATTTTTACTGCGGCTTGAACAATGTTGCCGAAGTGCCCGACATCAAGGCTATCGCCCGAAGCACGGCGCGGCTTGGGATAGACGTGTTGCTCACCGGGGAGACGGGCACCGGCAAGGACACCCTGGCGCAACGCATTCACTCGCTGTCGGGGCGCAATGGCGCCTTTGTCGCGACTAATTGCGCGGCCATTCCCGAATCGCTGGCCGAAAGCGAGCTGTTTGGCGTGGTCAACGGCGCGTTTACCGGCGCCAGTCGCTCACGCAAGGGCTACATCGAAGCGGCGCAGGGCGGCACCTTGTACCTCGATGAGATCGACAGTATGCCGCTGTGCCTGCAGGCCAAGTTGCTACGCGTCCTTGAAGTGCGGGCGATTGAGCGGTTGGGTTCGACCACAGTGATTCCGCTGGACCTGTGCGTGATCGCTTCGGCTCAGCGTTCGCTGGCGGAGTTAGTGGAGCAGGGGGCCTTCAGGCGCGATTTGTTCTTCCGCCTCAACGTCCTGACGATCCGTCTGCCGGCATTGCGCGAGCGCCGCGAGCAGATTGTCCCGCTGTTTTCCCAGTTTGTGGCCGCCTCCGCGCGAGACCTTGGTTGCGCGCCAAAACCGCTGCCGGCAGCACTGACACAAATGCTGCTGTGCCACGGCTGGCCAGGCAACATCCGCGAACTCAAATCAGCGGCCAAGCGCTTTGTGCTGGGGCTACCTTCCCTGGGCATCAATACCGCCGCCGCTGCGCAGGGACGTTCATTGAAGGGGCAGTTGCAAGTCATCGAAAGAATATTGATTCAGGAAGCGTTAAAGCGCCACGGGCACTCAATAGATGCCGTCAGTCTGGAACTGGGAGTGCCGCGCCGCACGCTGTACCACCGGATCAAATCGCTGGATGTCTTGGGCAAATCCGCCGCGCTCAAGGGGCGGTGAAGTATGTAGCGCTGGTGTGCATGAATACGCAGAGTTCAACAGCAGTTTATGCAAACTCTTGCACAGCTCAGCTGATTGCTGCAAATAAACGCCATATATAACAGGCACTTATTTATTGCCTGGTGTTGGCACACATATCGCTCTTACCGCTGGACTTGCCGTCATTAGGTTTTGTCCATGTGTGGTTTCAACATGATCGATTACCCGGCTGACACGTCCGTCCTCCGGCAGCTCGATCACCAGTTAATGCAAAAAGTACGATTGTTCATCAAAGCCAGAGTCGCCAACCTCGATGACAGTGAAGACTTGCTACAGGCGACCTTTCTGGAAGCGCTGCGTAACGAACATAAGTTCCGCAATGATTCATCGTTGCTGACCTGGCTCTGCGGGATTGCCTTGAACTTAATTCGCAGTCATTTCAGGCGCCTCTACAAACAACCTTTTCATGAGGACCTGCAGGACAGAGAAGTGCTGGACATGGCTGACAGCCGAGACCTGGTGGCCGACGTAGGCAGGTTCCGTGAGTTAGAGCGCGTGGCCCAGGCACTGGAAGGCATGCCGACGTACATGCAGGAAGTGATTCGGGTGGCGATGGAAACCGGCGGCAATTATCTGGATACCTCGGTCCAGCTCGGCGTGCCGATCGGCACCGTTCGCTCACGCCTGTCACGGGCGCGGGTGCTGCTGAGGCAAAAGGTAAGGAACGTTGAGTGAATCGGTCCGGCGGCAGTAAGGGCTTGAAAGCAAAGGAACTTGTTTGGCTTTCCCAACCACGCATTAACGAGGTCGGTTGCCACGTCGCTGCCTGGCCTGTCGAGTGGCGGAGCTCATCCGATGACTCGAACCGCACGCCAGACCTACCGAACGAACAACGGACCCGAACACATCCCATGAACGCATCACCGGTAAAGGCATTCGGTATGAAGATAGCTGGCAAAACCCTCCTGGCCCTGTCGCTGACAGGCGTGATGGCAAGCGCCGCCCAGGCGGACGACAAGGTGCTGCACGTCTACAACTGGTCGGACTACATCGCTCCGGACACGGTCAAGAAGTTCGAAGCCAAGTCAGGGATCAAGGTGGTTTACGACGTCTTCGACAGCAACGAAACCCTCGAAGCCAAGTTGCTCGCGGGTAAGTCCGGCTACGACATCGTCGTGCCGTCGAACAACTTCCTGGCCAAGCAGATCAAGGCCGGCGCCTACCAGAAACTCGACAAATCCAAGCTGCCCAAGTGGGCGAACCTCAACCCTGAACTGCTCAAAGCCGTGTCCGTCAGTGATCCTGGCAACGAATATGCTTTTCCGTACATGTGGGGTTCGATCGGCATCGGCTTCAACGCCGATAAAGTCAGGGCTGCCCTGGGCGCTGACGCCCCGACCAATTCCTGGGACTTGCTGTTCAAACCGGAAAACGCCGCCAAGCTGAAAGCCTGTGGCATTACTTTCCTCGATTCTCCGACCGAGATGATCCCGGCGGCGCTGCACTACCTCGGCTATCCGACCGACAGCCAGGACAAAAAACAACTGGCCGAAGCCGAGGCGCTGTTCCTGAAAATCCGTCCTTCGGTGCGTTACTTCCATTCGTCCAGATACATCTCCGACCTGGCCAACGGCGATATCTGCGTGGCCGTGGGCTACTCCGGCGACATCTACCAAGCCAAGGCCCGCGCGGCTGAAGCCGGTGACAAGGTCCAGGTCAGCTATGCCATTCCGAAAGAAGGCGCCGGCACGTTCTACGACATGGTCGCCATCCCCAAGGACGCGGAAAACGTTGCCGGTGCGCACCGCTTCATGACCTTCCTGATGCGACCGGAAATCATGGCGCAAATCACCAACGAGGTGCGCTTCCCGAACGGTAACTCGGCGGCCACCGCGCTGGTCGACAAAGACATCACCAGCGACCCGGGCGTGTACCCACCGGCAGAAGTGCTGGCCAAGCTGTACGCGATTGCCGATTTGCCGGCCGCGACCCAGCGGATCATGACGCGCAGCTGGACCAAGATTAAATCCGGCAAATAAACGGACGTGAAGTGCAGGCCTGTTGTGGTGGCCCGTGGAGGGGCGGCAACAGGCTTCAGACATGGCGAGAAGGAAGCGCTAGCGGATTTCCAAGGGCCGTTCCAAAGAAAAATATCTCTCTAACGCTCAGCTGTAGATAGGGTTTTTTGTGTACCGACAAGCGCATTACTTAGCCGAAAACATTCACGAGCTGTTGCCCCGGGTCTGGGCATTTTCCTACCGGGTGCTGGGCAGTCAAGGGTGTGCGGAGCGTACCGTGTACCTGGCGTCCGAACGGGCCTTCGAACGGGTTCACGCCTGGCCGGCCAAGTTGCCGGTATTTCACTGGCTGGTCTCGAATCTGTACCACGTCTGGAACGACCAAGGCGTCAACTGTTTCGCCCGTGGGCATGCGGTCACTGTCAAACGGCGGGTTTGCGATTCGGATTGCCCGGCCGGCGACGCATTCCGCTCTGATGTATTGGGTAAATTGACCCAGCAAGAACGGCTGATTCTGATACTGATCTATCACGAGAAACTCGAAGCGGCGCAAGTGGCGGCCATGCTCGACATGCAGGTCGCCACCGTCATCACTCACTGTTCCAACGCACGGCGAGCACTGCAATAGACTGTCTGGCAATCGCTGTCAGGTCGGGGTGAATTGCGGATTTTCGTCAACATCACCAGGCTGTTTGGGTCCACCGGTCAACTCATACTTCTGTAAGGTCGGGACCAGGCCATCGTAGAACTTGTCCTGATCGGCATCACGCCGGACGACGACCACCAGCGGCACGACAATCCCGGCCACCACACCGATGACCGCGGTCGCCATGCCAAGGATGCTCGCTGCGCTGCCGGCCAGAGTGCCGGCCAGGCTGGTGGAACTGCCAAACAACCCGACAGCGCCTTCAATGATGGATGCCACGGCCGCACCGGTGGCCAAAATGCCGCTGGTCAGGGAGAAACCGGCGTTGAGTTTGTCGCCGCTGAACGCCGCATTGACCCCGCTGATGATGCTGAACACCCCGCCAATGAAGCTGCCAGCGCCGCCGACGATCTTGCCGACGTTGCCCATGGCCTGGATCTGCGCATCGCTGAACGGTCCCTTGCCCCGCAGGAACACGCTGCTGTTGGGCACCGGTTTCCAGTCACGGCCGTAACCCGCTTCCTTGGCGTACTTCGATCCGCCTTCCATCAGCAGCCCGGCGAACTGCATGCCGGCGGACACGCGCAAGGCGTTGTCAGTCGGGGTGTTGCCGCCGCTGGTGGAACGCACGGTCAGCACCGCACCGGCCAGCAATGCGCTGCCAATGTGCAGCAGGCCCTGTTTGTAAGTGTCAGAAGCATCGGCTTTGAAGCTGTCGATCGACTTGGGCAGCGCATCGCTGATTTTCTGGCCCTGGCGCTCCAGGTCCCAGGTCGAACGGATCATCGACACCACGTCACCGGCGGCGATCGGTTGGCCTGCCGCATCCTTGAACATGTCCGGGTTATCGGCCATGGCCTTGTCGATGATGTCTTTGGTCTTGGCCTCGTCGAAATCGCCGTTGGCATCGCCGAAAATCTGTTTCATCACCTCATCGTTGGCGCCGTCCACCAGGGTTTCGGACAGCTTTTGCGAGATGATTTGCTGGGTGACATCGGCGTCTTCGGGGCTGACCTTGTCGCCCAGGTAAGCCCTGTACATCGTAGCGTCGCTGGAGAACTTGGCGATCACCGCTGCCGGGTCGGCCTTGTCGCCATTCAACTCGCGATCCTTGGCCAGGGCGTCATCCAGAGCTTTGCCGGTAACGATGTTTTCGCGGAAATACTGCTCGATCCGCTCACTCTTGCCGGAGTTGTTGGCGAGGGTGGCCAGGTCGATTTCACCGCTGCCACCCAGGGCCATGTCGGTGAGATTGGCGTCGGTCGCGGCCAGGTACAAGGCGTCCGTCAGGGGCAGAGGCTTGCCGTCGGCGCCCTTGCGCTCAAGGCTGGTGTTGAGCACGTTGCCGCTGTTGATCTCGCGATCCTGATAATGCTGCAGCTCGATCTTCAGCGCCGGGTTGGCATTGACGATGTCGCGCATGCCGGCGCCCTGGTTCTGCGCGAAAAACCGCTGCACGTCCGGGTCGGCGGACAGCGTGGTGATCGCCGCGTCCAGTTGCGCAGTGACCTTGGCCTTGTTCGGGTTGATCCCGCGCAGGTCTGATTTTGTTTGCGAGTACAGATCGGAATCATCCGTGGGGCTGGCGCTGACTTCCATGCGCACTCGCGCGTCGGTGATTTCGGTGAGCACCGCCGCTTTGGTTTTGCCGTCGTAGTTTTCCGGGTGTTCGAGCACGTCCTTGGTCAGCGTCGAGGTGTCGACGTCTGCTATCGAGTTTCGCGCCGAAGCGTTGCTGAGCATCATTAGCACGCCGTGGTCGTCCCCCGGTGCCTGGGTGGCCACCCACGTGGTGATGTTCTTCGGCTGCGCGATGCTGTCGCTGCTCATCAAGGCCGGGTGATCGCCGCCGTTGTCGAGCTGGCGGTACATGCCGGGGCTCGACCAATAACCGGCGGCACCGGTCAGGGATTTGCTCAGGGCCGCATCGCCTTCGATAGCGTCGAGGTTGCTGGTGTTGAGATCGCCGACGCTGGTGCGGCGGTTCTCGCCCTGCATCTCCGGGCCGGCGTTGCTGACCAGCGAATGGTTGGCGGCGACCAACAAGGCCGAGCGGGCGTTTTCCCTGGCCAGCGGCGTAGCATTCGGGTGCGCCTTGAGAAAGCTGTTGTAGGCGCTGGACGCGGCCGCGAGGTCTTTGTCCGCCTGGTTGGCGAAACTTTTCACATTGTCGCGGGTGATTACTCCGTCGCTCTTGCCGTAGCCACCGGCATCCAGCGCGGCCATCAGGTTCGGGCTGCTGGCGAGGTATTTCAGGGTGGCTTGGGCTTCCGGCGGCAGAGTCGACGGCGGGTTGGCGAAGTCGATTTTTTCGCCATTCAGGTTCCACTTTTCCCAGTTTTCGTCGAGCAATTTGGCCGCCGCGCGGGGCCGATTGAGATCCATCTGTTCCTGGCTGGGTGCGCTGTCGCTGGTGTAGACCAACCGGTTCCAGTCCTTGGCGCCGACGCCGTATTTGGAGTTGTCGATCAGGTCAGTGTCTACCGCCCCTGCTGCACCGGACAGGGCATTGGCCTCTTTGACTTTCTGGTCGTAAAGGTCCGGGGTGATATGTTTCGAGACAATGACTTTCTCGCCAGCGGTGGTTTCATAGCGGATCAGGTCGTGGCCCAGGTCCTCCGGTTTCCCGGTCAGTGCAGAGGTGCTGGCAGGTTCACGACGTTGCGCCAGACGGTAACCGTCCGCCTGGCTCTGGTTAATGATGGCCATCGCATCGCTGTCGGAGCTTACCTGCTCATACAACGACCGATTCACTTCGCGGCTGACGATGATTTTTTGGCCCGAAAAGGTCTCGTACCGAATCAGCCCCGGGCCGATTTCCTCGGCATCGCCAAGGAACTTGTAATCCCCCAGGCCCGGCGCCACATCACCGGCCTGGGCCAGCGAGTAACCTTCGGCCATGGACGCGTTGATGGCGTTGACCGCGTCGGTTTTGCTGGCCATGGCGTCGAACAAATACGGGGTGGCTTGCTTGACGATAATCAGCGTGCGGTTGTCGCGGGTTTTCAGTTCCAGCACGTTGTCCGAGCGCTTGTCGATCGAAGCGATGTTCTCCAGCGGCACGCCGGTGTTGCCCCGTGGCGCGAGGTTCGGATCGTCCAGACGCTTGAGCGCTTCCTGATCGCCGGTGGCCTCGACTTCAGCCTTGATCGCCGCTTTATCGGTGGGCACAGGGTAGGTCTTGATGCCTTGCGCGGTAAGCACCAGCGGCTTCTTGCCGGCATCGTCCGCGAGGGATGGCGGGAGACTGGCCAGGGCGCGAGTGATCGCAGTCTCAAAGGTGCGCCGCACGGCATTTGGCTGAGTGTTGGCGGCGGGTTGTACTTTGAGCGGAGGCGTCTTCATGGTTCCAATTCCCTTTTGCATTGACCGGCGAGCGCAGGTGTGTGAGGCGTTGGGATTGGAGTCTAATCAGGCGACTTACGGTGCGGAGACGGTTCGCAGAGGTTTCACGGTTTTTTAACAGAGGCGGCACAAGCCGGAGTGAGTGAAGCAGCACGCCGATCAGCGCGTCGGGAAATACAACGAAAAGCGAATCCGCCCCGGCGTCGGCTGTTGCACATCGACCTTGCCGCCATGCAGCTGCATGATCGCCGTGACGATGGCCAGGCCCAGACCGTAAGAGTCCGAGCTTTGGTGGCGAGAAGCGTCGCCGCGGTAGAAGCGGTCGAATAGTTTGTTCAGCGTTTCGTCGCTGAGCACTGGTCCCTGATTCTCCACGTCAATGCGCCAGCCGCCATCGATCGCCATCGCACGCATGAGGATTTCGCTGCCTTCGTCGGCATAGCGCACGGCATTCGCCACCAGGTTGCTCAGGGCCCTACGCAGCAGCAACGGGTCGGCGCTGACGCTGCCGTCACCGGTGATGTGCAGGGTCATGTGCCTTTCTTCGGCCAGGCCTTCGAAATAGCCGGCGATGCGCTGCAGTTCATCCTGCAGCGACAGCCATTGCGGCTCGACCACCGATTGCGCTTCATCGGCGCGGGCGAGGAACAGGATGCTTTCGACGATGCGCGAAATGCGCTCCAGTTCTTCCAGGTTCGAGGCGATCAGCGCCTGATATTCATCTTCGCTGCGGGACTGGCGCAAAGCGACCTGGCAGTGGCCCATCAACGAGCCCACCGGGGTGCGAATTTCATGCGCCAGGTCGGCGGAAAACTGCGTTAAACGTTGATAACCGTTGGCCAGGCGATCAAGCATGGCGTTGTAGGCGTCGCTCAGTTGTTGCAGCTCCACCGGGGTGTCCTGGCTGTCCATGCGGCTGTCGAGTTGCTTGGGCGTGATGTTCGCCGCGTGCGCGGCCATGTTGCGCAACGGCCGCAGGCCGCGACGCAGCAGCACGTAACCGAGCAGCGCGGTAAGCAGGAACGCCAGGGTCACCGCCAGGTAGATGCGCTCGCGAAACGCCGCGAGCATGGCCATTTCCTTGCCCATCAGATGCGCGGCGGTCAGGCGCACTTCGCGGCCGCCGGAAGTGGTCTGCACAGAGGCGGCGCGCAACGGTGCGCCGGACGCGGTCATGCCGCTGCGCAAGTCAGTGACGCTCACCGCCGTGCCATGGCTGACCACGGGCAGATCGGGCAGGCTGACTTCCAGCGGGTTGACCCTGACCACCGGCGGCTCGCCCGGCTCGCCGATGATGAAGATGTCGTCTTCGCTGTCGAGCATGTTCTTGAAAATCTGCGGACTGTCGCGCAGCTTGTCGAGGGTCAGCTCGTAATGCAGCAGCTTGCGAAAATGCTCGAGCCGACCCATCACCGCGTGATCGCTGTAGATCAGCACCGAAGCTTTCATCGACTGGTAGAGATAAAACCCGGCACCGGCCACTGCGAGCATGGCCACCAGCGAGAAGGCCAGGGTCGAGCGCAGGGTCAGGGATGGCTGGCGTCGGGTCCGCATGGCCGCACCTCGCACACGTAACCGATCCCGCGGATGGTGTGGATCAACTTGACCGGGTAGGGCACGTCGACCTTGCTGCGCAGGCGCTTGACTGCCACGTCGACCACGTTGGTGTCGCTGTCGAAATTCATGTCCCAGACCTCCGAGGCAATCTGCGCACGGGACAGCACATCGCCTTCACGACGCAGGAACAGGTGCAACAGGGCGAATTCCTTGTTGGTCAGCACGATCACTTGCTGCTGGCGGGTCACGCGGCGGCGCACCAAGTCCAGCTCCAGGTCGGCGATGTGGAAATGATCGGCTTCCCGCACCACGCCACGGCGCAGGATGGTGCGGATGCGCAACAGCAACTCGGTAAAAGAAAACGGCTTGACCAGGTAATCGTCGGCGCCAAGTTCCAGGCCCCGGATGCGGTCATGCAGCTGATCCCGTGCGGTGAGGAACAGCACCGGCACGTCCAGCTTGGCGCGCAGCAGCTCCATGATCTGGAAGCCGTCGATGCCCGGCAGCATCACGTCCAGCACGATCAGGTCGTAAGGGGTTTGCAGGGCCATGTGCAAGCCATCGGCGCCGTGCTGGGTCCAGTCGACGTTGTAGCCGGACTCGCCGAGGCCCTTTTTCAGGTACTCGCCGGTTTTGGTGTCGTCTTCGATCAGCAGGATATGCATGGTCAGGGGCGCTCGGTTTGCTCTGGCGCGGGTTGCCGCCCGCAGTAATGGCGTATGGAGGCGTGCAGTGTAACCAGCGGCGGCCGCGGTGTCGGTTACATTTCTGTCATTCGGCACGGCGCGACGGCGAATGACAAAAATGTCATCCGGCAGTCATTCTCAGGTCCCGGTTGTGCGCCGAAGATGGTCCCACATCAACCCGTGAGGAATCATCGCAATGAAGTTGAAGACCACACTGTCCACCACGTTCGGTTTGCTGATGCTCAGCGCCGCGGTCATGGCCACCGCCGCCGATATGCCCGTGATCAAACCGCTGCGTGGCACCGTAGAAAGTGTCAGCAACAACACCTTGACCTTCACCACCCGCACCGGCGCCCAGCAGTCCATCGGCCTGACGGACAAGACTGGTATTGCCCGGGTGTCGAAGGCCGACCTCGATTCGATCAAGACCGACAGCTTCGTCGGCTCGGCAGCCACCCCGCAGGCGGACGGCACGCTCAAGGCCCTGGAAGTCACCGTGTTCGAGGCCAGCCTCAAGGGCAGCGGCGAAGGTCATTACGGTTGGCAGAATGCCGACGGCAGCACCGGCACCATGACCAATGGCACCGTGGGCAAACTGTCCAAAGCCAACGGCCGCACCCTGACCGTCAACTACAAGGGCGGCGAGAAGCAACTGGTGGTGCCGGCCGATGTGCCTATCGCCTATGTAGAACCGGGCAAGGCCGATGAGCTGGTCAAGGGCGCCAAAGTCGTAGTGTTCCCGGCCGAGGGCGGCACCACTGCACGGGGCATCGCGGTCGGTAAGGATGGCTTCCAGCCTCCGATGTAACGCACGAAACGGTTGCAGCGATACCCGCTGGGGCGGGCATCGCTGCGTCCATTATTTGTTCAGAGACGGTTAACCATGAACACCAAACCCATCCATCGCTGGCCGGTTCGCCTGACCCATTGGCTGAACGCGGTGGGCATGCTGTGCATGTTCATGAGCGGTTGGGCGATCTACAACGCCTCGCCGCTGTTTGCGTTCAAGTTTCCGGTCGCGTTGACGGTCGGCGGCTGGCTCGGCGGTTCACTGGCCTGGCACTTCGCGTTCATGTGGTTGCTGCTGATCAACGGCCTGATCTACGGGGTGTACGGACTCTTCAGCCGGCATTTCAAGCGGGATTTTTTGCCGATCAGCGTGACCGCGCTCAAGCACGACGTGAACGCCGCGCTGCGGTTTCGTCTGGTGCACGAGAAGGGCGTTTATAACGCCGTGCAACGCCTGATGTACTGGCTGGTGCTGGCCGCCGGCGTGCTGGTGGTGATCTCGGGCGTGGCGATCTGGAAGCCGATTCAACTGCAAGAACTGGTTGCGCTGCTGGGCGGCTATGACATTGCCCGGTATGTGCATTTCGCGGCGATGGCGGCGATTGGCGCGTTTGTGGTGGTGCACTTGATGTTGGTGCTGCTGGTGCCGAAAACCTTGTTGCCGATGATCACGGGCGGCGTAACGCCGATTGACAGCGGGAAGACCCGACCATGACTGAGCCGAAAAAACGCGCGACCCAGCGCATCATTCTTGAGCCGGCGCAACAGCTGCAACTGGAAAGCCTGCAGCGCCGTCACTTCCTGCGCGGTGGCTTGACCGTCGGCGCCATGGCGATGCTCAGCGGCTGCAACCTGCAGGACGGCGACCAGGTCGACAAGGTGCTGTGGGCCATGTCGCGCTGGAACGACCGGGTGCAAGCCTGGTTGTTCAGCGGGCAGAAACTGGCGCCAACCTACAGCAAGGCGCAGATGACCACGCCATTCCCGTTCAACGCGTTCTATGGCCAGGATGACATCCCGGAAGTGGACCTCGCTGATTACTCGCTGGCGGTGTCCGGGCTGGTCCGGGACAAGGCGCCGTGGACCCTCGAAGGCCTGCGCAAGTTGCCGCAGCGCACCGACATCACCCGGCTGATCTGCGTCGAAGGCTGGAGCGCCATCGGCCAATGGGGCGGCGTGCCGCTAAAAACCTTCCTGGAACATATCGGCGCAGACACCACCGCCAGATTCGTCGGTTTCAAGTGTGCCGATCGCTACTACTCCAGCCTCGACATGCCGACCGCCCTGCATCCACAAACCCTGCTGGCGCTGGACTACGGCGAAGTGGCATTGCCGCCGGAATACGGCTATCCACTGCGAGTCCGCGTGCCAACCAAACTGGGTTTCAAGAACCCCAAGCACATCGTCGAGATTTTCGTCAGCAACGAGAACCCGGGCGGTTACTGGGAAGATCAGGGCTACAACTGGTTCAGCGGCAGTTGATGGAAACGGCGGTTGCGAGGGTGGCGCCGGTCGGCCAGTATTAAGACTTTCCGCCCGCAGCGAGCCCGTCATGATCCGCCCAGCCCAAGCACGCGACGAATCCGCCATCCGCGAGTGCGCCGAACAGGCCTACGCCCGCTATGTGCCGGCCATTGGCCGTAAGCCCGCGCCGATGCTGGCGGATTTTGCCGCGCAGATCGCGGCGGGCGTGGTGTATGTCGCGACCGACGACCACGGGACTTTCCAGGGCTTCGTGGTGTTTTACCCAGAGGACGGACATCTCCTGTTGGAGAACGTCGCCGTGCTGCCCAGTGCGGCCGGGCAGGGTGTGGGCAAGTCGCTGATCAGTTTTTGCGAAGACACTGGCCGGCAACTGGGCATGAGCACGGTGCAGCTCTACACCAATGAGAAAATGACCGAGAACCTCGCGATCTATCCCCGGCTCGGCTACGTCAACGTGGGGCGTCGCACCGAGGACGGGTTTAACCGCGTCTATTTCGAGAAGCGCCTGGTGGCCTCTACACCATCAACTTCCGACTGAATTTGGTTTCCATCACGATGTGCGAAGCGGTGTGCGCCACGCCCTTGATCATGTTGATCCGGGTCAGTTCGGCGTTGAGTTCGCTCAGGGTCGGGGTGACGAGGTGGATGATGAAGTCGGATTCGCCAGAGACCGCGTACACCGCCTGCACCGATTCCATTTTACGCAGCGAGGTCATGACGTCGGTGTAGCTCTTGTTGGTGCAGGAGGTCATGGTGAAGCAGTTGATGGTTTGCTGCAGCCGGTCCTGGTCGATGCGCACGCTGTAGCCGGTGATCACCCCGGCCTTTTCCAGGCGAGTGATGCGCTCTTGCACCGACGAGCGCGACACCCCGAGTTTGCGCGCCAGGGAGGCGGTCGGCTCCCGCGCGTTGTCTTGCAACAGGCCTAGCAATTGCCGGTCCTTGTCGGTCAGGTTGAACAACGGGCCGGGATTCGGTGCATCCATGGACACTGGCTTGACCTCGCGTGCAGTCAGTTTTTGTGCATCGCCCGGCGTTGTGACCGGGTTTCCTGAAACTTATCCATCATCTTCAGGCCGGCGTATACCGTTTGCGCAGCCGCCGGGCCGAGGGGGCCGCCGTTCCATTGCAAGCCGTAGGCATCGAACAGACGGTAGCGATCGGTCTCGCCGCAGATCGCTTCGGCGATGACCCGGCCACCAATCGGCGCGGTGTTCATACCATGGCCGCCAAATGATGTACATGTCCAGAGGCCTTTGCCGAGCGGGCCAATGTGCGGCATTTTGTGCCGCGCGTAGCCCATCAGCCCGGACCAGGCCTTGTCGATCTTGATCCCGCGCAATTGCGGGTAGACGTCGAGAATGTCGTCGGTCAGCAACTGCCCCAAACGTTTTTCATCCTGCAGATTGTGGGTGGTGATTCTGCCGCCCCAGAGCAGGCGATCGCCATCGACGATACGGTAATAGTCCGAAGCGCGGCGGTTATCGCCCACGGCATCGGTGGTGGCCACTGCATCGGCCAGCCGCGCGCCGAGGTGTTCGGTGAGCACCGCGTAGGTGGCGATCGGCAGGAAGGCGCGGCGCAGTTTGCCGAATTCCGGGCCACCGTAACCGCCGCAGCAGTACACCACGTTGCCACAGTCGACCGAAGCCTGGTCGGTGAATACCCGATGGCGGCCGTCGCGGCTGTCGACCCGGACCATGGGCGAGTGCTCATGGATCCGGCCGCCGCCACGCTCGATCAACCCAGCCAGGCCGAGGCAATAATTCAACGGATGGAAGTGAAAGCCGTGGGTGTCACGCAGGCCCTGGAAGTAGCGCTCGGTCTTGAGCTTTGCACGCACGGCCTGGCGATCCAGATACTCGAGGTGAAAATCAAAATCGGCGGCCATTTTGTCGCGCAGGCGCTGGAGGTTGTCGCCATCCTCGTAGCGCACCACGCTCATTTTTCCGCTGGTAATGGCGCAGCCTGGCAGTTGTTGGTCGGCGATGGTGTCGCGAACAATGTCGACACCTTCGAGGGACAGTTTGAACAGCGCCGCTGCGGTCGGCTTGCCGCAACGCTGCTCGATGGCGGACACGCCTTCGGACCAGCCCTGCAGCACGAAGCCGCCATTACGGCCAGACGCGCCCCAGGCCACACGGCCTGCGTCCAGCAGCACCACTGACTTGCCGCGCGACACCAGTTCCCAGGCCGTGCTCAGCCCTGCCAGGCCCGCGCCGATGATGCACACATCAGCCTGCACATCGCCCGAGAGCGCCGGGCGCTCGGTCACCGGCTGCATGGTCGCGGTGTAGTAGTTGTTGTTGTAGGTGTACATGAAGTCCGTTGTCCTTTTTTGCGGCGCAGAGATGCAGCGCGCCGCGTCATAAACGGGCGCCTGCATGGCCTTGGGGGTTATTGCACTTTAGTGAGGTCGGCGCCGTACCACTTCTCGGACAGTTGCTTGAGCGTGCCATCGGCTTTCATGTCGGTGACGATCTTGGTCAACGCGCTGTTGAAGGCCTCGTCGCCTTTATCCACGGCGATGGCCAGGGGTTCGTAGTAGGCCGGTTTGCCCTCGACGCGGACGATCGGATAGCCATTTTTCACCGCCGCAACAATGGTCGGCAGAGCGGAGAGGGTGGCGTTGAGGCGCACGCCGTTGCCCATGCGCAGGTCATCCAGCGGGCCCATGCTGTCGCCGTAGGTTTTGACCTCGCCCGGCGTCACGTCATAGGTAAACGCGGGCACATCGGCGGCGTCGATTTTCAGGCGCCGATTGATGTAATCCTCCGACGTGGTGCCGGCTTCGACGCCAATGATCTTTCCGTCCAGGTCAGCGTTTTTCGCCCCGGCGGCATCTTTGTGCACGGCGAAGACATACGGCGTGTAGTAGTAGATCGCCGGGAAGTCGAGCACGCGCGAACGCTCGGTGGTCGGGGTCATGGAGCCGACCGACAAGTCCCAACGATTCGACCAGCGCCCGGCGGTGATGATGCCGTACTCGGGCGTCACGAACTCGATCTTGCTGCCCAGGCGCTTGCCGATTTCCGTGGCGACGTCGATGTCGAAACCCTGCAGTTTGTTGTCCGGGCCGAGGAACGATTGCGGTGGCCAGTTGGCCGACGTCGCGACTTTGATGGTCTTGGTGTCATGGATGCGGTCGAGGGTGGTACCCGCCCACGCGGTGCCGGTGGTGACCGTGACGGCCGAAGCAAGGGCGGCGGCGGTGAAGAAGCGAGTGATCGAGATCATGGGTAAGCTCCTGGTAGCGTGAGTGCAGTTTTTTGTTGTTGTGGGCGGCGACGGTGTCAGTGACTGAGGATCTGCGAGAGAAACTCCCGTGCGCGCGGGTGCTGCGGGTTGTCGAAAAACTCAGTGGGTTTGGCCTGCTCGATGATGCAGCCCTCGTCCATGAAAATGATGCGGTCGGCCACCCGCCGGGCGAAGCCCATCTCGTGGGTCACGCACACCATGGTGATGCCGTCGTGGGCCAGTTCACCCATCACGTCGAGCACTTCCTTGACCATCTCGGGATCGAGCGCCGAGGTCGGTTCGTCGAACAGCATGATCCGCGGGCGCATGCACAGGGCGCGAGCGATGGCCACGCGCTGCTGCTGGCCGCCGGAGAGCTGGCTGGGGAATTTATCGGCCTGGTCGCGGATGCGCACGCGGTCCAGGTATTCGTAGGCCAGCTCCCGGGCCTTGGCTTCGCTGAGCTTGCTCACCAGGCGCGGCCCGAGCATCAGGTTGTCGAGCACGGTCATGTGCGGGAACAGGTTGAACTGCTGGAACACCATGCCCACCTGGCGGCGGATGCTGGCCACGCACGCGGCGTCACGGGTCAATTCGGTGCCGTCGATGAACACGCTGCCTTTCTGGAAGTCTTCCAGCAGGTTCATGCAACGGATCAGAGTCGATTTGCCGGAACCCGAAGGGCCGCACACCACCACGATCTCGCCACTGGCGATGTGCAGGTCGATACCCTTGAGAACATGAAAATCGCCATACCACTTGTGCATGTCCTGGATCGAAATCGCAGGGTAGGGCGCAGGCGCGGCGGTAGCGGAAGGCTGATTCATCGTAAGGCTCCTGATTCAGCGATGGGCGCGGTTGAAGTGCTTTTCCAGTCGGGCCTGCACGGTTTCCAGCACGATCGACAGCAGCCAATAAAGCACGGCGGCGGTGATCAGCATTTCCAGGTGACGGAACTCGGCCCGGCCTTGGGTGCGCGCCAGGAACATCAACTCCCAGACGCCGATCACCGACACCAGCGAACTGTCCTTGAGCATCGAGATGAACTGGTTGCCCGTCGGCGGAATGATCAGGCGCATGGACTGCGGCAGGATCACCCGGGTCATGGTCTGGAACGGGTTCAAGCCAATCGCCCGCGAGGCTTCCCACTGGCCCCGCGAGATACTGCTGATGCCCGCGCGGAAAATCTCGGTCATGTAGGCGCCGTAGCACAGCGACAACGCCAGGATCCCCGCCGGCACCGCACCGACCACGTAGCCGAGTTGCGGGATGCCGAGGTAAATCAGGTAGATCTGGATCAGCAGCGGAACGCCGCGGAAGAACGAGGTGTAAAAACTGGCGATGGCAATCGCAAAGCCGTTCGACGATAACCGTGCGGTCGCCCCCAGCAGTGCCAGGACAAAAGCGATGGCAATCGAAATCGCTGACACATAGACCGTGGTGAACACCCCTTGGGTGATCATGAAGCCGACTTTGGTGAAGATGAAACTGTAGGAAAGGTTGAAGGTGTCGAAGAACAGCAGGAACAGCACCAGCAGTTCGCACCAGACCGTAATGATCTGCGCCCGCAGGGGGAAGCGGCCGAGGATGAACAGGTTCAGCACCAGCGTGATCGTGAAGGTGCCGCCGACCGCGATATCCCGCGCCAATGGCGCTTGCAGGTCAAGGACGATAGGCCCCATCAGGTTGGAGAGTCGACTCTGGCCCACGCCGCACACCAGCGTGATGGTAAAGATGACGACGGTGATGATGCCCATGAACAGGGCGCTGTCGGTCATGCGCGACTTGACGATGTGGTCTTTGTACATGGCTTACACGCCTCAGGGGTGATCCCTTTGTTGTTGTAAGTCCATTATGGGCGGGCGAAATGCCGGGCGCACCCGGCGAAAAGCGGGTATGGGGAGTATTTGCTGGCAAAGCGAAGGGTCTAATCCCTACATGTGCGGGATTTTCCATGCGTTGTGGCGGGAGGCGCCGTCACGCTCAGCGCCTTGTGCGCGTTTTTTCAAGCGGCAGGCCTACAGATCCAGCACCAGGTCCGAGGTCGGTTTGCTGCAGCACAGCAAGCGCAGGCCCTTGTCGATTTCCCGCTGGCGGATGCCGCCGTTGTGGTTCATCTCCACCGTGCCTTGCAGCACCGCGGTTTTGCAGGTGCCGCACACGCCCTGGCTGCACGAAGAGGGGACGATCGCCCCGGCTTTTTTCGCCGCCGACAACAGCGTCTGCTGGCTCGACATGCTGAAGGTTCTGCCCGAGCGCGACAGGGTGATGGTAAACAGCCCGGTTGGCTGTTCCGTGACGATGGGCGCTTCGCTCGGCGAGTCCTCGGCAAGCAGGCTGATGTCGAAACTCTCCTGGTGATAGTGTCGGAAATCGAAGTTGCCTTGGGTGAGCACATGCTTGACCGCGTCCATGTAGCCTTGCGGGCCACAGGTGAAGACTTCGCGCTCTCTGAAATCCGGGACACATTCGCTGAGCAACGCCAGGTCCAAGCGACCGATCGGTCCCGTCCACTGCGCATCGGCGCCACGCCCTTCGCAGACATTGATCACCCGCAAACCTGGCAGGCGGGCCTGCATTCGCGTCAGTTCATCGTGGAAAATAATATCGACCGGCGTGCGCGCGCTGTGCACGAACACGATGTCGAGGCCGGCGGCCATGTCGAAGTTGGCGCGGGTCATGGACATCAACGGCGTCACGCCCGAGCCTGCCGACAGGTACAGCACTTTGCCGGCCGGGCGGCCCACCGGGGTGAAGCTGCCGGCCGGACCCGACGCCAGCAACGTGTCGCCGACACGCAAATGGTCGTGCAGCCAGTTCGACACCGTGCCGCCGGGCACCCGTTTGACCGTGATTGACAGGGCAAAGGGTCGGGTTGGCGATGAGGACACCGTGTAGCAGCGGGCCACACTTTGGCCGGCGATCACCGGCGCGACGGTGATGAATTGCCCCGGCTCGAAACTCAGGGCGCTGAAGTCGGCGCAACGGAAGCTGAAGGTCTTCACGTCATGGGTTTCGTCGTGCACGGCGCAGCACTGCAAGGTCTTTTGTTCGCCGCTGTGCCACTGCGCGCCATAGGCGCTCCAGGTGTCGGCATCGGTGAATGCGTTCGGCGCCGATCGGCCAATGACGCGGGTGGGCGGTTGCTCAAGGACGGTCATGCTCATGCCTCACACGCCTTGGGCGGTAAGCCGCGCGGCATACCAGCGGGAAAATTGGTCGACGTAGGATTCGGTGAACGCCGAGAACGGCCCCGGGGTGTAACCCGGATCCTGGGTGCCACTGTGGGTGATCGCCACCAGGTTGGCGTCTTGCAGATTGGTGGCTTTCCAGACTTCAGTCAGGCGCTCGATGTCGTAATCCACGCCTTCGACGGCGTCGGCATTCACCAGCCACTTGGTGCGCACCAGGGTCTTGTCCGGCGCCAACGGAATGATGTACGAAATCACCGCGTGATCGCTCATCACATGGGTCCAGGAATTGTGCGTCCACAGGTGCACGTCGCCAAGGTCGCGGCGGGTCAGGTCGCCAAACAGGCGGGTGCAGGCCACGCGGGTGTCGAGGGTTTGCGATTCGCCATTGCCGGCAATCACCAGGCGCTGGGTGCGGAACTGGGTGACGGCGTCGACGTCCAGATGTTCCACCGCTTCGCAGATAAAGCCTTGCTCCTCCCAGCTGCGTTTGGCGGCGTTGTTGCGTTCTTCGTACTCGTCCAGGGCTTGCAGGGATTCTTCGCTGAGGCCCTCGGCGCAGAAGCCAAAATCTTCCGGCAAAAACGACGCGGTCAGTTCCGGGTGTGTTGCCGAGCAGTGATAACACTCGCGGTTGTTTTCGATCACCAGCTTCCAGTTACCGTCCTCGATGATCTCCGCTTCATAGGCAATCTTTGAATGAGTGATGTTGTACGGCGCCAGGCGCGGCGCCATGGTTTCCTCGAGGTAAGCGATGTCGGCGGGTGGCTGGTCACCGAGGCAGACGAAGACGTGGGTACCGACGATTTTGGTGTGCACGGCGATCAGGCTTTTGCAGGTGGGATCAAAGTCCTTGCCCATGTGTGCCGCATGCTTGAGGCTGCCGTCCAGGTCATACGTCCATTGATGGTAGGGGCAGACCAGCATGCCCACCGTCGATTTGCCGGCCTGCTTCAAGCGTGCGCCGCGATGCCGGCAGACGTTGCGGAACGCCTGCACTTGCTCGTCGTCATCGCGCACCAGAATGATCGAGGACTTGCCGATGTCGATGGTCGACACGTCGCCCGGCTCCGGGATGTCGCCGGTCACGCCGACCAGAATCCAGTGGCGGGTGAAGAAGATATCGATGTCGTTATCGAACACATCCTGGCGCCCGAACAGCGCCCCCGGCATGCCATGGCCCGGTGTGCGGGTGGTGACGAGTTCTTGTTGGGACTGAACGGCGGTGCGGTTCATGGTGGCCTCACGGGGGCGGTCGCAATCATCTGCGAGTGACGGTGAGGCCAGTATTGGAAAGGGTCGGGAAGAGCGTCAATGCGCTTTAATTTCACCCCGGCATAGCTAAAAGTTATGCGATCAGTGCGCGCCCACTGACTCATCCTGCAGCCAGCTCACCAGGTGCTGCACCAGCGGCGTGACCTCGCGGCCGGTCGGCACGATCAGGTAATAGGCATCCTTGGGCAGCACCGCGTATGGCGAGACTCGCACCAATTCGCCGCTCTGCAGCAACGGACCAATCAAGCGGCTCCAGCCCAGGGCGATGCCGTGCCCCTTGATCGCCGCCTGTACCGTGTCGTTGTAACTGCTGCAACGCAGGCTGTAGTTCATCTTTGGCCGGCTCTCGCCGAGTTCGTTGAACCAACTGTGCCAAGTCATCCAGCCTTCGAGGGTCGAGTCAGAATCGATCAGGTCGATGTGCAGGAAGTCATCAACCGCCATCGGCGCGGCGTGGGTGCTCAGCCAGGCAGGCGAACAGACCGGGAACACCTCTTCGTCGAACAGGAAAATCGCCGTGCCGTCGTCCCATTTGCCGTGGCCGTAGCGGATCGCGATATCGATGTCCTGGCGACTCACCTCAGGGTTGACGATCTGCGTCACCAGGCGCAGATGCAGCGCCGGTTGTGACAACCGCAACGTCGCCAGCCGCGGCAGGATGCGCAGGTGGGAAAACGCCGCGGTGCAGGCCAGCACCAGTTCCTGCTCTGGAATGCCTTCGCGGATCTTGTCGAACACACCGGCCATGCGTTGCATGGATTCGGCCACTACCGAATACAGCACGTAGCCGTCACTGGTCAGCTTGATCGCCCGGTGCAAACGGTGAAACAGGCGCGTGCCCAAGGTGTTCTCAAGGTACTTGACCTGCTTGCTGACCGCTGCCTGACTCACGCCCAATTCCTGGGCCGCCAAGGTGAAACTGCTCAACCGCGCCACGGCTTCGAACTCCATGAGCGCGGTCATGGACGGAATCAGCCGGCGGTAACCCTTGACCTTTTTGCTGGTTTCTTCACGACTCATCACGGGCGATCCTGAACGAGAAACGGGCGCCTCCATCAACGGCCCGGCAGGTTGCCAGCGTACCCTATGGTGGCGGGGGTGGGGATGGCTGGCCGGGCCTGGAGGCGTAATTGTCGGATGGATGTCGTAAACGGTGCGTGGCATGTCGCAACGGCCCGGTCTGGAAGAACCGTTGGATATGGCACCATCGGCGGGCTAGGCTGGACACCCCACGAGCAGCCACGCCACCTCAGAGGAACCCCATGTCGTACCGATCCGGATCAGACGCTTTCCTGCAAGGGGCGCGCATGCTCATTCCGTTGACCCCTGGGGTGATCCCGTTCGGGCTGGTCACGGGTGTGATGGCGGTGGAGCTGGGCCTCTCGCCGGGCATGAGCATGGGCATGACTTTGCTGTTCTACTCGGGCTCGGCGCAAATGGTGGCGCTGCAGTTGCTGCACACCGGGGCCTTGCCGGTGGCGATCGTGGCCACGGCGCTGATCATCAACTTGCGCTTCGTCATGTACAGCGCTTCCCTGGCGCCACACTTGTCGCACCTGCCACGGCGCTGGACCTGGCCGGTGTCGTACATGCTCTCGGATCAAGCCTATGCGCTGTGTCACCTGAGGTTTTCCTCCGGCGAACTCGGCCGCTTCGGCCCGCACTTTTACGCCGGCGCGGCTGTGGCGATGTGGCTGACGTGGCAGCTCTCGGTGCTGGCCGGGGTGTATCTGGGGGCGAGCATCCCGGACACCTGGTCGCTGAGTTTTGCCGTACCGCTGTCGTTCCTCGCACTGCTGGTGCCGAACGTGCGCGGTTCAGCGACCTTGAGTGCGGCAGTGGTGGGCGGGACGATCGCGGTGTTGGCGATCAATCTGCCTTACAACCTGGGGCTGGTCACAGCGTCTATGTGCGGGGTGGTCGCCGGATTGTGGGCGGAGCGCCTGGGCCACAAGTCCCCCGAGCCGGCCGCGGGGGACGGGCGATGAGTGATTGGGCGTTGTGGGGGCTGTTTCTCGCGGTCGGCATCGGCACTTTCGTCATGCGCCTGTCCTTTGTCGAACTGCATGGACGCTGGCGCATGCCCCCGCTGCTCAGCCGCGCCCTGGCCTACGTGCCCGCCAGCGTGTTGGCAGCGCTGGTGCTGCCGGCGGTGGTGTACCCGAACGGGCAGGGGGCTTTCGTGCTGGCCAATCCACAAATCCCCGCGGCCTTGCTCGCAGCGTGGGTCGCCTGGAAAACCCGCAGCACCGTACTGACCCTTGCCGTAGGGATGGCAGCATTGTGGGTGGGCAAGTATCTATTGGGTTGAAGCCCGTCACCTGCGGGCGGCTGGTTCGCCAGCGACGGCGTCAGGTCAGCCAATGTTGATGTTGCAGGTGCTGACCTCATCGCTGGCAAGTCGAATTGTTGCGCCGCAGCCGCCACAGGTTTTTTGCGGTGCAAAGCACTCCCAGGTTCACAGCAGATATCTGTGGCAGCGAGCCTCGGCGAGAGCCTGATGCCAGTCACCAAACCTACCGCAATCAATCACTGCCCCTTACACCCTGCCGAGCTGCTACGCACCGCCAATTCAAACGGCAACACCACATGCCGTTCAGCAATCGGTTGTTTCTCGATCAATGCGATCAGCATGTTCACGGCCGTTTCACCGAAACGTTCGGCGGGTTGGGCGATGGTGGTGAGGGGTGGGTCGCAGTAGGCGGCGAAGGGGATGTCGTCGAAGCCCACCAGTGAGATGTCGTCGGGCACGCGCAGGCCTTGTTCTTTGAGGCGCTTGAGGGCGCCGATGGCCATTTCGTCGTTTTCGCAGAACAGCGCGGTGGGACGTTCGGCGAGGGCGAGCATCGCGGCGGCACCTTCGTAGCCGGCGGTCAGGGTGAAGTCGCCGTGGCACACCAGGGCCGGGTCACTGGGGAGGTTGGCGCGGTGGAGGGCGTCTTGGTAGCCGGCCACGCGGTCGCGGGTCAGCGGGCTGCTTTTCGGGCCTTTGATCAGGCCGATGCGGCGGTGGCCGAGGGCGATCAGGTGTTCGGTCATGGCCTGGGCGGCGGCGCGGTTGTCGAGGCTGATAGTGGGGTGGCGGCCGCCCTGGATCACTTCGCAGGCGTTGACGATCGGCGGCGGCGACTCGGCATTGGGGAAGGGCGCTTCGAACGGGTCATAGGCGCGCAGTTGAATCACCCCGTCGGCCTGGTGCGCGTACACCAGCGCGGCGAATTCCCGTTCGATGTCTTCGCGGCCCTGGGTGTCGCACAGCAGCAGCCGATAGCCGGCGGCTTGCGCGGCCTGTTGTGCGCCGCTGATGACCCGGGCGAAGAAGGTGTTGGCGATCGCCGGGACCAGAATCACCAGGTTGCCGGTCTTGCGCGAGCGAAATTGCACCGCCATCTGGTTCGGCCGGTAACCGGCCTGTTCCACGGCGGCGTTGACCTTGTCGCGGGTTTCGGCCAGCACCCGCTCGGGGGATTTCAAGGTGCGTGACACGGTGGCCACCGAGACCCCGGCCAAGCGAGCGACTTCACGGATATTCGACACTTCCACCTCATTGGTTAGCGCGGCCGGCGAGCTTACCGCAGGTTGGCCGTGGGCTGAAATCCTGCGTTTTTTTCGCCCGGCGCGTTTGACAGTTTGGCCGCACGGGCCTAAATTTTGCGCCAATGTAACCGGTTACATCCTAGTAAAACCCGAGAGTAACGCGAATGACCACGGCAAAAATAAGAATGGGTTTCGTCGGTGGCGGCGAGGGTGCCTTTATCGGCAAGGCCCACCGTCAGGCCGCCGGGCTCGATGGCCGTTTTGAACTGGTGTGTGGCGCTTTCAGTCGCGACCCCGAGAACAACCGGGCCACCGGTGCCGCCCTGAGTTTGCCGGCGTCGCGCTGCTATGGCGACTGGCAACAGATGCTGCGCGCAGAGCAAGCCTTGCCCGCCGAGCAGCGCATGGAACTGCTGGTGATCGTCACCCCCAACCACCTGCATGCACCGATTGCCCAGCAAGCCTTGGGCGCCGGTTTTGATGTGTTCAGCGAAAAACCGGCGGCATTGAACCTGCCCGAGTTGCAGGCGCTGGAACAGGTGCTGGCAGGCAGCGGCCGCCGCTACGGCCTGGCCCACACCTACCTCGGCTACCCGATGGTCTGGCAAGCACGGGAGATGGTGCGCAGCGGCGTAATTGGCACCTTGCGCAAAGTCATCGTCGAATACCCGCAAGGCTGGCTCAGCCGGGACGTGGCCGGGCAGGGCAACAAGCAGGCGAGCTGGCGCGACCAGCCGGAGCAGTCCGGGCTCGGCGGCTGTATCGGTGACATCGGCACCCACGCGTTTTCCCTGGCGGAGTTCATCGCCGATCAACCGATCGAGCAACTCTGCGCCATGCTCGGCACCCACGTCGCCGGCCGGCAACTGGATGATGATGCGGCCATGCTGTTCAAAATGGCCGACGGCGCCAGCGGCGTGCTGATCGCCAGCCAGGTCTGCGCCGGCGAAGAGAACCCGCTGAAGATCCGCCTCTACGGCGACAAGGGTGGCCTCGAGTGGCAGCAGGAACAGCCCAACAGCCTGGTCCATCGTTCCCTCGACCAACCGCTGCGCATCCTCCGTTCCGGGGTAGGCCAGCCGTGGTTGTGCGAGGCCGCGCTGCAACGCATGCGCCTGCCCGCCGGGCATCCGGAAGGCTATCTGGAAGCCATGGCCAACTTGTATGGCGATTTCGCCACGGCGATTCGTAGCAACCTGCCCGGCCCTGATGCCCCCGGGGTGCCTGGGATTGAAGTCGGGTTGCGCGGCATGGCGTTTATCGAAACGGTGATCGCCAGCCATCGCGGTGACGCCAAGTGGACTGCCCTGGTCAGCCCCTTATGAACCTGGAGACTCCTGCCGTGAACGCTACTGTGCAATCCTCCACCGGCCTGCGCGGGCCAGGTATTTTCCTCGCGCAGTTCATGTCCGCCGAGGCGCCGTTCGACAACCTCGCCAACATCGCCCAGTGGGCAGCGTCCCAGGGCTACAAGGCGATCCAGTTGCCGACCCTCGGCACTCAGTTCATTGACCTCGAGCGCGCCGCTGCCAGCCAAAGCTACTGCGACGAGTTAAAGGCCACCTGCGCTGCTGCAGGCGTTGAGATCAGCGAGTTATCGACGCACCTGCAAGGGCAATTGGTGGCGGTGCATCCGGCCTTCGACGCGCTGTTCGACGACTTCGCCCCGGTGCATCTGCGCGGCCAACCGCAGGCGCGCACCGAGTGGGCGATCGAGCAATTGAAGCTTGCCGCCCGCGCCAGCCAGCGCCTGGGCCTGACTGCTCACGCGACGTTTTCCGGGGCGCTGTTGTGGCCCTACGTGTACCCGTGGCCACAGCGTCCGAGTGGTTTGGTCGAGCAGGGTTTCGCCGAGTTGGCCAAGCGCTGGTTACCGATCCTCGACTGCTTCGAAGCGGCCGGTGTTGACCTCTGCTACGAAATCCACCCCGGCGAAGACCTGCACGACGGGGCCTCGTTCGAGCGTTTCCTTGAGGCAGTCGATCATCACCCGCGCGCGGCGATTCTGTATGACCCGAGCCACTTGCTGCTGCAGCAGATGGACTACCTGGGCTTCATCGATCGCTATCACCAGCGGATTCGCATGTTCCACGTCAAGGACGCCGAGTTCCGCCCCGACGCGCGCTCCGGCGTGTACGGCGGCTATCAGGGCTGGGTGGAGCGGCCGGGGCGCTTTCGTTCGCTGGGCGATGGCCAGATCGATTTCAAATCAATCTTCAGCAAGCTCACGCAATACGACTTCAACGGCTGGGCGGTGCTGGAGTGGGAATGCTGCCTCAAGGACTCGGCCCAGGGCGCGGCCGAAGGCGCGGCGTTTATCGAGGGGCACATGATCCAGAAAACCCGCAAGGCCTTCGATGACTTCGCCGGCGTCACGGCCGACGCCGCCTCTAATCGACGTTTGCTGGGTTTGCCCGACGCCTGAACTTCGCTGCTTGCTCTCCAACAATAAAAACAACACGGTGACTGTTATGACCCCGATGACCGCGCGCTTGAGCGCCATGATGTTCTTGCAGTTCTTTATCTGGGGTGGCTGGTTCGTCACCCTCGGCACCTTCCTGTCCAGCAACCTCGGCGCCAGTGGTGGGCAGATCGGCATGGCATTTTCCACCCAGTCCTGGGGCGCGATCATTGCGCCGTTCGTGATTGGTCTGATCGCCGACCGCTACTTCAATGCCGAGCGCATCCTCGCGGTGCTGCACCTGGTGGGCGCGGTGCTGTTGTACCAGCTCTACCAGGCGCAGGATTTCACTGCGTTTTATCCGTTCGTGCTGGCGTACATGATCGTCTACATGCCGACCCTGGCGCTGGTGAACTCGGTGGCGTTCCGCCAAATGCGCGACCCGGCACTGGAGTTTTCACGGATTCGCGTATGGGGCACCCTCGGCTGGATCGTCGCCGGGCTGGTGATCAGTTTTGTGTTCGCCTGGGACTCGCAGCAGGCGATCAGTTCCGGCGGTTTGCGCAACACATTCCTGATGTCGGCCATTGCCTCGCTGCTGCTGGGGCTCTACAGCTTCAGCCTGCCGCGCACCGCGCCGCTGAAACCTGAAGCCGGCAGTGGCGGCCTCAAGCAGATGCTCGGTCTCGACGCCTTGGGCTTGCTCAAGGATCGCAGCTACCTGGTGTTTTTTATCGCGTCGATCCTGATCTGCATCCCGTTGGCGTTTTACTACCAGAACGCCAATCCGTTCCTGGCGGAAATTGGCGTCAGCAACCCGACTGCGAAAATGGCCATCGGCCAAGTCTCGGAAGTACTGTTCATGTTGCTCCTGCCGCTGTTTATCCAGCGCTTCGGGATCAAGCTTGCGCTGCTGGTGGGGATGTTTGCCTGGGCGCTACGTTATGCATTGTTCGCCTACGGCAATAACGGTGAGCTGGCGTTCATGCTGTTTACCGGGATCGCGCTGCACGGTATCTGCTACGACTTCTTCTTTGTCTCCGGGCAGATCTACACCGACGCCAAGGCCTCGGAACGCTTCCGCAGCTCCGCGCAAGGGCTGATTACCCTGGCGACTTATGGCTTGGGCATGCTGATCGGCTTCTGGGTGGCGGGGCAGGTGACCGATCACTACGCGACAGCTAATAGCCACGACTGGAAAAGCATTTGGCTGTTCCCGGCGGGCTTCGCGTTGGCGATCTTTTTCTGCTTCTCGGTGGCGTTCAAAGGGCGTGAAAGAGTGGCGGTGCAACCCCAGGCTTGAACCTCACCTGCGGCCTTGCGATCGCAGGCGAGATTCCCATTGTGGCGAGGGAGCTTGCTTTCGCTGGGCCGCGAAGCGGCCCCTTAAATAGCACGCCTATCGCTTTAATAGATTAATAAATCCATTTAATGGTTGCTTGTTTGGCTCGCAAGAGCTAATTTCGCTGCACATTAATAGATTAATTAATCCACTAAAGCGAGTTCACAGCATGTCTACCCATTCCAAACGCTTCGAAAACAAAACCGCCCTGGTCACTGGCGGCTCCCGTGGTATCGGCGCCGCCATCGTGCGGCGCCTGGCTCAGGAAGGCGCCGCCGTGGCCTTCACTTATGCCGCGTCGGATGAGAAAGCCAAAGCGCTGGTGGCCAGCATTGAGGCCGACGGTGGCCGCGCCGTGGCAATCAAGGCTGACAGCAAAAACGCGGCGGACATCCAGCGCGCGGTCAGCAGTACCGTTGAGCAACTGGGTTCGCTGAACATCCTGGTAAACAGCGCCGGCATCCTCGGCCTGGGCTCAGTGGATGACTTCAGCATCGAGGCTTTTGACGAGATGTACGCAGTCAACGTCCGTGCCGCGTTCATCGCAGCCAAGGCTGCTTCTCCAGTCATGGAGCGCGGCGGCCGGATCATCACTATCGGCAGCGTCGCCGGGTCGCAGTCGCGATTCCCGGGCTCCAGCGCCTACTCCATGACGAAGGCTGCGATGGTCGGTATGATCCGTGGCCTCGCGCTGGACTTTGCGTCACGCGGGATCACGGTCAACAACATTCAGCCAGGCCCGACCGCCACCGACATGAACCCGGCCGATGCGCCGTACTTGGATTCGATCATCGGCCTGATGCCGGTCGGTCGCCTGGGTACGGCGGACGAGATCGCCTCGATGGCGGCTTACCTGGCCAGCGACGAGGCCAGTTTCGTCACCGGCGCCAGCCACACCGTCGATGGCGGTTACCTGGCCTGATCCAACCCACCCGCATCCCTGAGGCAGCCATGGCAAGACCGAGACAATTCGACCGAGACCAGGCGTTGCTGCAAGCGATCCGGGTGTTCTGCGACAAGGGGTTTGCGGCGGCGTCTACCGAAGAGCTGATGATCGCCATGAACCTCAGCCGGCAGAGCATGTACAACGCGTTCGGCGACAAACGCCAGTTGTATATGCAGGCGATGGAACAGTATCAGGCCAACAGCATCAGTGATTTGATCTGGCGCTTGAGCAAGGACGCCACGCCGCTGGCGTCGTTGCGCAACACCTTGTTGTCGTTCGCCACGCGGGAGCAGCGCGAAGGGACGGCCGGGTGCATGGGCGTCAATGCGGTGTGCGAATTTGGTCTGAGCGACGAGCAGCTCAATCAACTCTACGCCAGCGCCGGCAAGACCTTGCGCGCGGCGTTCGAGCGAACCTTGCGCGAGGCGCTGGAGCAGGGGCAGATCGCGTCGCAGACCGACCTGAGTGCCGCTTGCGATTTCCTGCTGTCGACCCTCAATGGCCTGAAAGTCAGCGCCAAGGCCGGGGCCACGGTCGAGCAATTGAATGCCATCGCCGAGTTCGCGATCCAGGCTCTGCACCCGATCAACCGCTAAGGTTCAGCGTGACGGCGCGGGCTGTACGTCGTCGATGCGGCGCTCGTAGGCTACCCGATTCCGCCCCAGGCGCTTGGCCTGGTACAGCTGCTGATCGGCGCGCTTGATCAGCGCCGTGCTGTTGCTGTCGGACAGTTCGGCGAGGCCGATGCCAATGCTCACGGTCACCTGCCCGACCAGAGGGAAGTTGGCCTCAGCCACCCCGGCGCGGATTTTTTCGGCAACGATTTCCGGGCTCGACACACCTTCGACATTCGGCAACAGCACGGCAAATTCTTCGCCGCCGTAACGGGCGACGAAGTCGGTGGCGCGGGTGTTCTGCTGAATCAGTCGGGCCAGTTGAAACAACACTTCATCGCCAATCGCATGGCCGTGGGTGTCGTTGATCCGCTTGAAGTGGTCGGCATCAATGAACAGCAAGGCGAACGGATTGCCCGTGCGCTGGAACAGCAGGCTGCTCTCCAGCAGTTTTTCATCGAAACGCCGGCGGTTGTGCACGCCGGTCAAGGCGTCGTGGGTGGCCAGTTTCAGCAGTTCGGCATTGGCGTCGATCAGCGCGGCAGTGCGTTGCGCCACGGTGGCTTCCAGGGACGCGTTGGCGTCTTGCAACTCACGTTCCTTGCCCAGCAGCGACTGGGTCATGCCTTGGATCGACTGGCCGAGCTGGGCGATTTCCCGCACCGAATGCTCCAGCGGAAACGTCGCGCCGGGTTGTTGGTCCTGCACCTGTTTGGCGGCACGGGCCAGTTGCTCGATCGGCCGGCTCAGGTATTGCGCCAGGTAGTAAGCCACCAGGCCGAAGACCACGGCGGCGATCACCCCTAACAGCAGCAATTTATAGAACAGGATGCGCGCCGGTTGCAGGGCGATGTCCAGCGGCTGGCGTACCGCTACTGACCAGGACAGCCCGGCGCTCGACGGCGTAGGTACGGCCACCACGCTGGTCAGGAAGCCATCGGCGGCCGACCAGCCGGGCGCGCTGTTCGAGGTTTTCTGCGTCGCTTGAATCGGCAAGTGCTGCCCGGACAACGCTTCTGGGTAAAGCACGTTGCCGTTGTGGTCGACGATCAGCGCCTGCACCTGCGGCGTGGTGTCCTGGCGCAGCACCGCGGAATCGACGATCTGCGTCACCCAGCTCCAGTGCGCGTGGGCACCCAGCACGCCGATCACTTGGCCTTCGGCGTTGTGGACCGGCGCGGCGAAGTCGATGAATCGCAACGGCTCGCCGTCGGTCCCGCCCGGCAACAGCTTGGCCAGGAGCACGGCTTCATGAGGATCGCCGGTGTATTCACCGCGCATCCCCGATTGAAACCACGGCCGGGCCTTCACCGATTGATTGACCAGCAAGCCATTCACCGCCTGGCGCACGGTGCCGTCGGCATCCGCCAGCCCCATCCAGGCGTATTCGGCGCGGGACTGGGTGCGCAAGGACATGAGCCGCAATACGTCCGGGTCCTCGAAATTGCCGCGCTGCAGCAGCGGCGCACGGCTGAGCAGGGAAATTTCCAGTTGCCGCTCGCGCAGTTCGGCGCCCAGCAGCGACGCCGTGGACTTGGCGGTACTCAACAGCGCACTGCCGCTGGCCTGTTTGATTTGCTCGGTGGCGATATGACCGACGTAGAAGCCCACGCTCATCAGCGTCAGCAGCGACAGGCCGGCAAACCATAACGTCAAGTGACTGCGAAGACTGGCTTTGATCATGGGCAACATCTGAATCGAGGGTCGCCGCATGGTATGCCGATTGCCCCGCTGACTGCCAGCGCGAACATCTCGGCGAAGCGGATCCAAAGCGGGGTGTCTGGACTAACGCTTTCGCCAGCAAGCTCGCTCCCACGAGTGACCAATCATCGGCCGCCATCAATCCATGGAGTAATGCGCATTGAGGTTAGCGCTGTAGTCATAACCAATGTCCGCATACTGATTCGGTTTCAAGCGATCCGAGCCATCCGCCGCCAATTGCCGTTCCTTCAAGCGCTCCGCACCTCCTTCGGCCACGCGGAATTTTGCCGAGTTGGCGAAATTGCGTGCCGCCAGGGATTGTTGCTGGCGACTGTCCAACGGTTCGCTGCTGTCTTTTTCGCACGTCGCATACGCGGGCGGCGTTTTAGTGATCACACCGCCAATCGCCAACACCGCCAGGACCAATACCCACTGCGAAGTTTTCATTTGATTCATTTTGAATACTCACCCTTGAATGAACGCAACATCCAGTCAGGCCGCATCCGCCAGGCTGGCCGACAAAGCGCTGAATGCGGTTACCGCCGACTCGGGAAAAAAGAACTGCACTTTGAACGCCGAGTTGCAGGGCCAGAAAATCGCCGGCATCCGGTGTTTCGGAATCGGCGGGCCATATTCAACAATCAGTTGCAGGGCATCGAATGAAGGCAGTGTGCTGTGCGCCAGCCAATGGCCGTTGGCTTCCAGTTTGACGATCGAGGCTTGCAGTAAAACCGGCATTGCAGTTGAAGCCGTCATGACAAGTACTCCGGACGATAAAGTGAGAACGCTGAAATGCTGCTGACTGATCCCTCGAGTGCCGCTGTAAGGCTCGGCATTCGACAGCAGCAGTACATGTCGCCAAGTTACCGTTGGTGCGAAGTAGCGTCATGTCTACTCAAGTACAGCGCCGTCATGTGTGCGGTTGAGTGTTTAATACTGAGGTATGAAACTCGGCAGTCATTGACCGTCAACAACACCGACACGCATTAATTTGCCGCGTTATTCAGTACCTGCTGAACCCGTTCCATCAGTTCGTTACTATCAAAGGGTTTTTTGAAATAACCCGCCGCCCCCAGTTCCCGCGCGCGCTGCTCCGGCGTTTCGCCCACGCATGCGGTGATGAAAATCACCGGGTAGCCGACCTTGCGCACGCGCAATTGCTCACACAGTTGCAAGCCGCTCATGCCCGGCATGCGGATGTCGGAGATCAGGCACGAGGTGGTTTCACAGGAGGTCGAGGCCAGGAAGTCTTCGGCGCAGGCATAGGTGCGGGACACGAAGCCCATCGACCGCACCAGGCTGTCGAGCGAGATTCGGACGTGACCGTCGTCGTCGACGATTGAAATGATCGGAGGGTTTTGCACGGGGTTCTGCCTTGGAAGAGGGGCTGTTGAATACAGCCCCGACCTTTCAAGATTCGCACTGCTCACGGCGGGTTACATCATACGCAAGTATGCCGATGCCGCGACGTTATGCCGCGACTGTCTGGTGCAACATCAAAGGCAGGGCAATGCAGAACACCGCGCCGTCGCCCTGGCTACTGGTGGCCCAGATGCGGCCTTCGTGGAACTCGACAATCGAGCGGCAGATCGACAAACCCATGCCCAGGCCGTCAGCCTTGGTGGTGAAGAACGGGGTGAACAGCGACGCCAGCGCGTCCTCGGCGATGCCCTCGCCGCAGTCGCGAATTTCCAGCATGGCTTCGCCGCCGTGCACCCAGGTGCGGACCTTGAGCAGGCGCTCACGCGGGTCGACTTCGGTCATGGCCTGACAGGCATTGATGATCAGATTGAGGATGACTTGTTGCAGCTGCACCCGGTCGGCGCTGATGTAGGCCGGGACTGCATCCAGCTCCATGCGCAACTTGACGTGGCTGCGGCTGAGTTCGTACTGCACCAGACCGATCGTGTCGCTGACGATGTCGTTGAAGCTTTCAGTCCGGCGTTCCGGATCGCAGTTGCGTGACAGCGTGCGGATGCGTTGGATCACCGTGCTGGCCCGGGCCGAGCTGGCGATCATGCGGTCCAGGGACATACGCACTTCGCCCAGGTCCGGTTCGCTGCGGTCGAGCCAGCGTCGGCAGGCTTCGCCGCTGGAGCGGATCGCCGCCAGTGGTTGGTTGACCTCGTGAGCAATCGACGCGGCCAATTCGCCGAGGGACGTCACCCGGGTCACGTGCGCCAGTTGCGATTGCGACTGGAACAACGCTGCTTCCGCCTCTTTGCTCGCCGTCACGTCCATCACCGCACCGACGTATTCGAAGCCGTCGTGTTGCAGCGGCAGCGGGTTGGCGATCAGGTGAATGTGCTTGATCCGGCCGTCGGGCATGCGCAAACGGTGTTCGACTTCCAGGCGCGGCTGGTGCCGTGATGCCTGCTCGAACACCGCCTCGGCCAGGTGCCGGTCGTCCGGGTGGCAGCGGGCGAGGATCTTCAGCATGGTCGGTGTTTCGTGGGGCGGGTACTCGAATATGCGTGCGGCTTCCTCGGACCATACCATTGTCGAGTGATCGACCCTGAACCCAACGCTGCCGACCTGGCTCAAGCGTTGCGCGCCGACCATGTAGGCCTCGTTGCGCCGCAGGGTGTCGGCCAGGCGTTTACTGCGCAAGGCGAGGAAGGTGATGGCCGACAGCGAGACGATGCAGCGCACGTAGGCGCCGATGGCTTCGGTGCTTTGGTAATCGCGCTCGACGATGAAGATCACCGTCAGAACGGTCAGGCACGACAGCGCCACCGCCACCACCATGCGAATCGAAAACACGTTGGCCGACATCAGCACCAACGTGATGTAGAGCACCGTGGTGGCGACGCTCAAGTGGGTGAAGAACTTGATGATGACCACGAACGCGGCAACCAGCAGCGCGGCCAGAAAGGCCATGGTGTCGGTCTCGAGGTAGTCTTTGCGCAGTAAGGGTTTTTTCAGCGGCAGGGTGGTCATGGAAGGTTCCGGTCTAGCCATTCGGGAAATGACCTGCCGTGGACCGGACCGGCCCCACGCCAGGTGGCTGGGGCACACATGTGAAGCGAACGGTAGGCGCGTTGCCTGATCTGGGCAATCACCCGTTCGGGTCATCGGATCATACTTTGGTTTAACCGTGGCTTGCGTTTCCCGAAGCCAGACTCAGCCCGGCGGGATAGTTGCCAGCACGCCGATGCCGATGGTGAGCACGAGAAATCCAAACAGGAACAGCGTCATCTTGGCCATGGGAACCTCCGGATCGAGTGGGGTGGCGCAGGCGTATTGTCGAGCTTCAGCTGTTTTCAATACAGAGGCAGTTAGCAATTAAAAACACGGATCAGATGCGCAACGGGCGCCGTGTAGGCGCCCGTTTGCGTGGGGGGAAAACCGGATCAGTGCATCTTGCTGTGATCCATAGGCATCCCGTTCAGCGCTTTGACCGGGGCCTGAACTTCAATGACTTCTTTCTCACCCCGGGCGTTTTCCACGGTCAGGGTCAGCGGCACACTGGCGCCGTCCTTCACCTGATCGTTCAGCTCCAGCAACATGACGTGGTAACCATGCGGGTCGAGGCTCACTGTTTTGCCGGCCGGCAGCGCGATCGATTCGACCTGGCGCATACTCATCACGTCGTTTTTCATGCTCGATTCGTGGATTTGCACGTCCTTGGCAATCGGCGATTGCACGCTCAGCAGCTTGCTGTCTTCGCTGGCTTGCAGGGTCATGAAGGCCCCAGTGGACTGCTGGCCGGCCACCGTGGCGCGGACCCAGGCATCGTTGACCTGGGTTTGCGCCGAAGCGTGGAAAGCCAGGCCGGCGAGGCTCAGGGCCAGGATCAGTTGCTTGCAGCGCTGGAGCGAAGTCATCAGCAGACCTCCATAACGGTGAGCAGGTCTTCTGCGCACTCTTGAGCGGTAAGGGACGCGGACAGCCCCAGGCGCAGATTGCCCCGGGAGTCGAAGACGTAACTGGTCGCGGTGTGCGAGATGGTGTAAGTCGAGCCGCTTGGGACTTTTTCGTAGAACACCCCGAATTCCTTGGCGGTGGCAGCGGTTTCTTCCAGCGTGCCGTGCAGCGCTTCGAACGTCGGATCGAAGGATTTGACGTAGGCGTCGAGCATCTCGGGGGTGTCGCGTTCGGGGTCGAGGGTGATGAAGATCACCTGCATTTTTTCGCCATCACGGCCCATCAGTTTTTTCGCCTGGGCGGCGCGGGCGAGGGTGGTAGGGCACACCGCCGGGCATTGGGTGAAACCGAAGAACACCATCGGCATCAGGCCGCTGTAACTGCTCAGCGTGCGGGTTTCGCCCTGCGCGTCCTTGAGCTTGAAAGTCCGTCCCATGATCTTGTCGCTGAGGTCCTTGCCGTATTTGAACGACAATTTGCTGCTGTCATCGCAACCGGCCAACAGGCCCAGGCTCAACACACTCAGGCCGCACAGGACCGTGCGGCGGGTATACAGCGTACTCATGGAAACACATCCTCGGCAGCGCAAGCGGATCGACGGAGGCGGGTCGACCCGACGAAAAAAAGCGTCTGGATGTTATCAAATTGTCGTGGTGTTCAAGGCGGGCAGCGACAAATTGCCGCAATGGGGCAGGGCAATTATCTGCAAGCTTTGTGAGGCTCAAAGGTCTCAGGCCATCCCCAATCCCTGTGGGAGCGGGCTTGCCCGCGATGGCGTCAGGTCAGTCAATGCAGCGTTGACTGACCCACCGCATTCGCGAGCAGGCTCGCTCCCCCATTTGGTGTGTGCAGGCCTGCAAATGCTGGGTGTCAGAAATCCACAGTCGCCGACAGTTTCAACGTCCGCGGTTCGCCCTGGGTCAGGTAGTTGTTGTTCGTGGAGGCCGAGGACCAATAGGCCTTGTTCGCGACGTTCTCGACGTTGGCGCGCAAGGTGATGTATTTGTCGTCTGCCTTGAAACCGTAGCGGGCGCCGAGGTCGACCCGGGTCCAGGCGGGAATGCTCAGGGTGTTGGCCGCGTTGACGTACTCGCCACCGGTGCGCAGCATGCGGCCGCTGAGTGCCGCGCCCTGAAGGCCCGGGATGTCCCAATCGGCGCCAAGGTTGTACTGGAAGCGCGGCACGCCGGCGGCGCGATTGCCATTGTTGATACCGTTCGAGGTCTTTTTCAGTTCGGTGTCCATCCAGGTCGCACCGGCCAGCAGGCGCAAGCCATCGATGGGTTCACCGAAGATGTTCAGTTCGGCGCCTTTATTCACCTGTTCGCCATCCACACTGAAGGTGCCGAGTACCGTGCCGGGAGTGACCGACGTCGAGCTGCTGGGCTGTTCGATGCGGTACACGCCGAGGGTCGCGCCGAAGCTGTCCCAGTCCAGCTTGACCCCGGCCTCGGTCTGCTTGCTGCGGTTGGGGGCAAATACTTCGTTAGGGTTGGTCACCCCAGTGGACGGCGAAGTCGGACCCTGCTGCAGGCCTTCGATGCGGTTGGCGTAGAACGACACATGATCCCACGGCTTGATCACCAGGCCATAAACCGGCGTGGTGATCGACTCTTCATAGTTGGCGTTGCGCGCGCCGCTGGTGGTGTTCCAGCCGTCGACTTCGATGGTTTGGCGGCGCACGCCGAGGGTCAGCAATACGCGGTCGTCGAGAAAGCCGAGGGTGTCGGACACGGCCGCGCTTTTGAGGCGGTTTTTGCCGACGATGCGCGGGTCGTGAATGTCGCTGCCGAAGTAGGTGCGGGTCGGGCGCGGCGTCTGCGTCGGGTTGTACAGGTTGCCGGGCACTCGGTTAGCCACCAGGATCGCCTCGAACGACGAGCGCTGTTCGCCCCAGATGCCCGACAGGCCGAAGTTCATCTGGTGAGTCACCGGGCCAGTGTTGAAGTGCCCGTTCAGCCCGGCGATTGCGCTTTTGTTGTCTTCGTCGTGGGGCGAGTAGAGGAAACCCACGCGACCGCTGCCATCGTTGCCGACATACAGCGACGAATACTGGCCGTTCTCGCGGGTGTGCTTGGCGCCACCACCGGCGTAGGCGGTCCAGTTGTCGTTGAGGTCGTACTCGCCGTTGACCATGCCGTAGGTGTCTTCAAGTTGCGAAAAGGTCCAGTCCTGGGCGTAGTTGTCCTTGGCCGACGGCGCATGCGGGACTTTTGTGCCGGTGGGGTAGACCACCGAACGACCGTTGTTGATCCGTTGCTTCTGATAGCCCAGATCGGTGGACAAGCGCAGGCGTTCGCCACGGTAGTCGAGGCCGACGGCGATCAATTGCGAGCGCTCGGTTTCGTCATCCACCGCTGTATCTCCGCCGTGTTGGGCAAGGTTGACCCGCGCGCCGAAGCGGTTGTCCTCGCCGAACCGCTGGCCAAGGTCGATGTGGCCGCCGACCTGATTGTCGCTGGCGTAATCCAGGGTGACGCTACGAGTCGGGGTGTCCTGCGCGCGTTTCGGCACAAGGTTGACGCTGCCACCAATTCCACTGCCGGCCGGGGACACGCCGTTGATAAAGGCGTTCGGGCCCTTGAACAACTCGACCCGCTCCAGCGCTTCGGTGGTGATGATCTGGCGCGGCAACACGCCGTACAGACCGTTGAACGAGATGTCGTCGGTGGTCAGCGGCAAACCGCGGATGGTGAACACCTGGGAAAAGTTGCCGAAACCGGCGGACTGGCGCACCGAGGCGTCGTTGAGCAACACATCACCGACAGTGCGCGCCTGTTGGTCTTCGATGGTCTTGGCGGTGTAGCTGACGACGCTGAACGGCACGTCATTGATCGAGCGATTGCCCAGCACCCCAAGCCGCGCGACACGGGCAACCTGGCCGCCGTCGTAGGTGTCGACCGCGGTGTTCTGGCCGCTGATGGTGGTGGCGCCCAGCTCCAGCGCATCACCGTTGGTGGCTTGCGGCGTCACGGTGTAGCTGTTGTTGCCGGTGCTCAACAAGCTGAACCCGCTACCCTGCAACAGACGCGCGAAACCCGATTGCACGGTGTAGCTGCCTTGGATCCCGTCGCTGCTGCGATCGCCCAGCAGTTGCGGATCGAACGACAGCAACACGCCGGACGTCGCCGCGAACTTGGCCAATACACTGCTCAAAGAGCCGGGCGCAATCGAGTAACTGCGCGCGGTTTCATTTTCGACCGCCTCAGCGGCCTGCACGGCGTGCACAGGCACCACCGCCGCCAAGGCGATCGCCAGGCTCAAGGCATTCACGGGGAGGCGGGTCGGGGTGAGTTTGGACAGGTACTGCAGCGAGCTGAACGTCATTCGAATTTCCTGCCGGAGCCAAGGAAGAGTGGGATTTCCCTACACACCGGACGACGGCGGAAAAGGTATCACTAAAGTCGAGATTTTTTTTCGGTGGCGGGTGGGGTGGTTGTCTCAAGTAGGAGCGAGCCGGCTCCGGGCGGCGTTCCGACGAAGGCGTCGAGCCTGCTGACGAATAAATTGCGGATGTCCCCAAACCCTGTGGGAGCTGCGGTGCGACGATTCGACTTGCCAGCGATGGCTTTTTATCAGGCACTTAAGATTTGGCAGGTGTACATATCCATTCCTTGGGTGATGGCCTCCATCG